>JAJVIA010000035.1:81092-94478 GCA_022072245.1 Anaerolineae bacterium | reverse complement strand
TGCCACCAATCTTTGCGCGAACGCGGGTCCATGAACGTGCCGTTATCGCGAATCACCGCGCCGATTGCGTTTTCGCGCGCGCGCCCAAAAGATTGACCCGCTTTGAGCGCGGGCAATTGCGCGCGCCCTGCCGCGTTCAATTCTTGATACAACGTCAAGAGCGCGGGCGCGACGCATATATTTTCCAGATGCAATGTATAGCCGTGAACGACATTGTCATCGCGCGTATATTTCAAGGTGATGCGCGTCGGCGCGGCGTACAAGACTAACGCTTCATACGCGTTCGGGTCGTCGGTGGGCGCATCCTTGAACCTGCCTTCGGGCGGATGCAGCGCCTGCGTGCCGATATTGTAACCCGAACTTGGCATATGCAGCGGCTCGTCATTTGCAGTTTGCATAGTCGCCAGCGTCACGGGCGGGTCGGTAATGACCGCGCCGCGCGAATTGGTTTCCCAAAGCCAATGATACACTTGGGCGACACTTGCAATGTCCGGTACGCGTTCATCGGCAAACAGCGTATAGAGCTGCGGCGCGCGGCTGTCCGCGCCGCCGGAATAATCCACCAAGCCCAGCGCGCCGTTCGTCGGCGCGTATCCGCGCAGCGCGAGATTCAAATCGGCGTGTTGTTCGGCGGGGCGGTCGGTGGGCGGCGGATTCGGCGCGAGCGCGTGATACGTTTCGCCGGGAATGTCGGCGCAAGCGTTGTTGGCGATCAGCGGCAAAAAAATTTGGCGCGTCAGGTCACGCGGCGCGGCGCGCGGCTGCGCCAACGCGGGCAGGGCGATTGTCAAGATGAGCAAAAGCGGCGCCGCGCCCAACGCAATTTTTGCGGAACGGAAAATCCGTTTTTTCATACGTGTATTGTATGGGACGCGCGGCGCGGAGGCAATAGTACTTGCGCGACGCTAGCTCGGCGCGTGTTTTTGCATAAACGCGTCGAGCGCGGCGAGCGCGCGCGGAACGCCGCCCGCCGCGCGAAACGAGTCGCCGATTTTTTGACTGCCCGCGCGATAGCGCGCGTCTTGCATCGTCTGTTCTGTGCGCGCGCGCAATTCTGACGCCGTGATGCGGTGCGAATCAATCGGCACGCCCGCGCCCAACGCGGCGACGCGGTGCGCGATAAAATCTTGGTCGCCGCCTTGCGGCGCCAGCGTCATTGGCGTCCCGAACCACGCGGCTTCGCTCACGCTGTTCATGCCCGCGTGCGTGATAAAAACGGCGGCGTGCGGCAGGACTTGGAGTTGCAGCACGTATGGCTCGGCGCGAATGTGCGCGGGCAGCGCGCCCAATGCTTGGACGCGCACGCGATTGCCCAACGCGATGAGGACGTGATATGGCGCGTCGCGGAACGCGTCCACGCACAAACGGAAAAAATCGGCGCGGTCGTTAAACAGGGTGCCGAGCGAAATATACACCAATGGTTTTGCGGTGAGCCAATCCAAATCTACCGGCGGCGCGTCGGCGCGCGGCGCAATAAGCGGGCCAATGAATTGAAATTTGTCGCCAAAACGTTCGCCGCCGATTTGAAAATAACGCGAAGTGGCAATGAGCGTCAGCGCGCCCGGATTGACAAAGAAATCGAGAAACCAGGGCGAACGCACGCGATGACGCCGCCACACTTGCGCGGCGCGCCATTGATAATGCGCCAAACCGCGCGCGACGTAAAATGGATGCGTGAGCATGGCGCGCGTGAGTTTGGTGCGGCGGGGCCACGCCAAAAAATTTTGCATGCCGATATACAGAATCGAGCAAAACGTGACGGCGGGCATTTCTAAACATTGCGCGACATGGCTGCCCCACGGGCACATGGTGTCATATAAAATTAAATCGGGTTGCAGCGCGCGCGCTTGCTCAACGCAATACGGCAAAACGCGCTGCGCCTGTTCCATAATCAAACCCATCGCCTTGAACGGCGCGAGCGTATCTTGGCGCGGCACAAAATCATAACTCAAGGCGAGCGCGCGAAATTCCGCGCCGGTCGTCTTGACTTTGTTTTCAAATTCGGGCGTATCGAAATAAACAACGCGGTCGCCGCGCTCGACCAGAGCGCGCACAAGCGGCAGCGTGGGATTGACATGCCCCGTCGCCGGCACATTGAAAAAGCAAATTGTCGCCATAAGATACGATTTTACCAATGAATTCCGAAAGCGGGAGAAAAGCGCGCTGCGCGGGCGCGCGTCGTTCGTTTTATGTTAGAATGGGCGCGCTGGCGTGGCGCAGGACTTGCGTTCGCGCGTCGTTTTTCTTTTCACGCCTTGCTCAAACGGATTTCAGAAAACGCTAACCTCGCGCGCATAAAATCTGTTTCTAGATCAAGTTAAATTTGCCATACCCTTTCAAGGAGCCGTCATGTCCACGATTATTGTCGTTCGCAAAGGCGCGCAAGCGTGTATCGCCGCCGATTCCATGACCACTTGGGGCGGCCACATTCGCCAACGTCAAGAGTACGAATTGAATAACGGAAAAATTTTCAAATATCACGATGCCTTTATCGGCATGGTCGGTTTCACCGGGCATCAAATGGTTCTCAAAAGTTACCTGTCCTCGCTCAAAGAAAAAGCCGACCTCTCTTCCGCCGAAGCGATTTTTGAATTTTGGCGCAAGATGCACAAGGAACTCAAAGACCAGTACTTTGTCAATCCGCGCGACGACAAGGACGACCCGTACGAATCGTCGCGCATTCTCGCGCTAATTTGCAATCCGCACGGCGCGTTCTATGTGACGGATATGCGTTCCGTCGCCAATTTTTCCAAATTCTGGGCGATCGGTTCGGGCCAAGAATACGCGCTCGGCGCGCTGCACGCCAATTATCATCGCTACCGCACGCCGTTAGAAATTGCCAAAGCGTCCATGGCGGCGGCGTGCGAATTTGATTTGCACAGCGACCATCCGTGCGTGTACCATAACGTCAAACTGACGCGTCAAGCCAAATCCAAATAACGCGCGCCGCGTATTTTGCTTCAAGGAGTTAAGCCATGACCTCACAGAAAAAAGCGAGCGCCATCGTCTTGGCGCTCATTGGAATTATTTCGGTTGTATTCACCCTGCTTACTATTATTGGCGTATGGTGGTTCGCCGCCACATTTAATGCGGCGGTTGTCACCGTGCTTTCCGCCGTCGAACGCGGCGCGCAAAATTCGAGCGCCGCGTTGCAGCAAGTGGATAGTTCTGTAAGCGGCGTGCAGAGCGAGGTCAATACGCTGGAAACGCGCGTGTTGACCGTCGGCGTCAATGTCAGCGAAAACCCGGTCATCTTGAACGCGCTTCGTCAGCAGTACGACGAACGCGTTTCGCCGGAAACGCAGGCGTTGGTCGAAACCGCGCGCGCCGCGCGCAGCGCGCTGGACAGTACCGCATCCATGGCGTCGGCTGCCAACTCGAATCCCTTTACCGCCATGTTCGTGCCTGATTTTTCGCGCGTCCAAACGTTGAATACGGCGCTCAATGAAGTGGAACAAGAATTGATGCGCGTCGGTTTGGAACTCCGCGATTTAAAAGTGGATGCAACGCAAGCTGTGACCGGCGGAATTACCGGCCGTCTGCAAAGAGTGGATAACGCGCTTCAGTCCATACGCGCTTTGACGAACGAATTGAACGCGAGCGTCGCCGCGCTGGGCGCGCGTGCGGCGGCGTTGCAGCAAAGCATCCCGTTCTGGGTGAATGTCGTGGCGTTCGGTCTGACGTTGATTATGCTCGCCGCTATCGTCGGCGGAATCGCGTTGGCGTGGTCAAGCATTTCGTATCTGCAAAGCGGCGGCGCGCGCATGGATACCTTTTTGGGCAAATTCCGCGCCGACGCGGCATAAAGGGACGCGCCAATTTTGGAGGGCGGCGCGTGACCGCCGCTTTTATTTTATAGTTCGCTTGCCGCGTCTCGCATGAACGTTGAACGGTATTTGGAACGAATCGAATACGACGGCGCGCGTACGCCAAACGCCGCCACGCTGCGCGCGCTGCATCTCGCGCAGCTGTATCATGTGCCTTTTGAGAATCTAGATATTTCGCGCGCGCGGCGCATCGTTCTCGACTATGACGCGCTGTACGAAAAAATTGTGACGCGCCGCCGCGGCGGTTTTTGTTACGAAGTGAATGGTTTGTTTGCGTGGCTCTTGACGCAGTTGGGTTTCGACGTCACATTGCTTTCGGGAAGTTCCTTCCGGGCGGACGAAACGTTTGGGCCCGAATACGACCATCTCACGCTGCGCGTCCTTTGCCCCGCCGATGCCGAGCCGTCAACGCCCTGGCTCGCCGATGTGGGCTTTGGTTCCAGTTTCACCGAACCCTTGCGGCTTGACCGCGCGACGCCGCAGCCGCAGGGTTTGCGCGCGTATCGCATCGAAACGGCGGAACCCTTTCGCATCGTGTGGCAAAAAAGTTACGCGGGCGTTTGGAAAAAACAATTTCGCTTTTCGCTGCAACCCCGCGCGTTCGCCGAATTTGAGGGGATGTGTCATTATCATCAAACTTCGCCTCAATCGCCTTTTACGCGCAAACCATTTATCACCCGCGCGACGCCGCGCGGCCGCATTTCCATTGAAGGCGCGACGTTGATTATCACGACGGACGGCGCGCGTACAAGTATCCCCATCCGCCAAGCGGAAACGTGCGCCGCGTTATTGCGACAACATTTTGGCGTGGATTTGTCGCATGACGAATGAGAATCGAACATGAATGAAAATGTTGCAAACGCCGCGCCGCGCCGTCCTACCGATTTATTGAGCGTCGGCGCTTTGGTTGCGCTGCTGTTGTGGGTGAGCGGCTGCGCGTTATGCTCTCAATTGGCGGCATTGACCGCGGCGACAGAACCGGGAACTTTTTTTGAACGCTCTGATATTACCGCGTCGCAAATTTTCTTTGGCGCGGCGATACTGGAGGGCTTGGCGCTGCTGCTGGCGCTCTTGCCGTTCGCGCTCTGGTGGCGCGCGCCGCGTTATCGCGCCGCATTTCGCGCGTGGGTCGGCGCGGCGTTGTTTGTCCTATTGCTCGCGCCCGCGCGTTTATTTTCCGGCGCTACGCCGCAATTGCTTTTGAGCGCGCAGAGTATGTTTGCGCTGCTCTTTGCGCTGTTCTTGTGGCTGACGACGGGCCGCGGCAATCCGCTGACGCGCGCGGCGTCCAATGCCGTCGCGCTGGCTGTGGGCGCGGGAATTTTTTTGGCGCTGCCGTGGCTCGCGTGGGGCGCGCTCGGTTCGGCGACGGATGTGGCGTTGGGAATTCTCAACGCGCTCGCGTTCGCGTTGGCGGCGACGCTGCTGCTCGCGCGCGTTTGGCTGCGCGGCATGGCGCGGGATTCGCGCGGCGTAGGGTGGGATATTACACTCGGCGGTTTTGTCACGGGCGCGCTGCTTTTGATGATGGGCAGCGCGATTGGATTCAACGGTACGCAGTTGTGGTTCATGCTGTCGCTCGCGGCATTGGGTTGGCTTGCGATGGCAGTGGTCTATACCAATTTCCAAATCGCGCGTCGTTGGAACGAACCCGCGCTCTTGACGCTCTGCGCCATTGTCGCCGCCGCGCCCATGTTGTTTCTCGACCCCAAAGCGGGCGTCTTGGGCGCGGCGCTTGGCGACGGCGAAGTGTTGGTGTACGTGATGGGCGCGACGGCGTGGATGGTTTGGGGCGCGTGGGCGCTTGGCGCGCTCTGCTTTTTCCTGCGTAACCGGCTTGGCGTGTGGGAGAGCGCGCGTTTCGCGTGGCTCGGCGCGAGCGCCGCCGCCGCAATCGGTTTGCTGATTTATTTTGGCATCGGACAGCCGGGCTTGTACGGCGACCAAGTGTTTGTGATTTTAAAAAATCAGGCGGACGTTACGGCGGTAAAAAATAGCGCGACGTATGACGAACGGCGCGCGTTGGCGTACCAAACTTTGACCGCGCACGCCGCGCAAACCCAAGCTCCATTGCGCGCGACGTTGGAAAGTTTCGCCATTCCGTACACGCCGTACTATTTGGTGAACGCGCTTCAGGTGGACGCGGATTATTGGTTCGTGTGGCTGCTCACGCGCGATGCGGCGATAGACCGCATTTTGCCTGCGCCGACGATGCGCCCGCTGCCCGCAAAACCGGGCCTCGCGCGCGGCGAAGCCACTAGCGCGCCGACCGAGCCCGCGTGGAATTTGACGCTCATTGGCGCGGACCGGGTGTGGAAGGATTTCAATGCGCGCGGGCAGGGCATTGTGGTGGGCCAAGCCGATTCGGGCGTGGATGGCGCGCATCCCGAATTGGCGGCGCAATATCGCGGGCGCGACGGGAACAATGATTACAATTGGCTCGACCCGTGGTATCACACAGCGAGTCCAACGGACATTGGCGGACATGGCACGCATACGCTCGGCTCGATTTTGGGCAAACACGTCGGCGTCGCGCCCGAAGCGGAATGGATTGGCTGCGTCAATCTGGCGCGCAATCTCGCCAACCCCGGTTTGTATTTGACCTGTATGCAATTTTTATTTGCGCCGTATCCGCAAAATGGCGACGCGCTGCGCGACGGCGACGCGACGCGCGGCGCGATGGTTCTAAACAATAGTTGGGGTTGTCCCGAAGTCGAAGGATGCGACGCGAACGCGTTGTTGCCGGCGGTTCGCGCATTGCGCGAGGCGGGCGTCTTTGTCGTGGCGTCGGCGGGCAATGATGGCCCCGGTTGCAGCAGCGTGCAGGACCCGATTGCATTGTACGACGATGTATTTTCGGTCGGCGCGGTGAAGCGCAATCGGAGCATCGCGGATTTTTCCAGTCGCGGTCCGGTGCTTGCCGACGGCAGCGGGCGCATCAAACCCGACATTGCCGCGCCGGGCGTGGCTGTGTATTCGTCCATGCCGGATGGAACGTACGCCGAAAATTCGGGGACTTCGATGGCGGGTCCGCATGTGGTGGGCGTCGTCGCGCTGATATGGTCGGCGAATCCAAAACTGATTGGCGATATTGACGCGACCAAAGAAATTTTGAGCGCGACCGCGCAGCCGCGCGCTTTTACCGCCGACGGCGATACGTTGGTGTGCGGCGACCCCAACGCGATTCCCAACGATTTTTTTGGCTATGGCATCGTGGATGCGTACGCGGCAGTGCAGCGTGCGCTGGGAAAATAAAAAAAAGACAGCTTGACGTAACCGACAACTGAAATGATTCCATCTTCAATTCAAACCCTCGAACAGGAACTGGGCGCGCGGCAGTATGTTGCCGATCATGGCCTCGTCACGGCAATTTTTCTCGCGCTCAAATTAAACAAACCGTTGTTTCTCGAAGGCGAAGCGGGCGTCGGCAAAACCGAAATCGCCAAAGTGTTGGCGGATATTTTGCAGACCGATTTGATTCGCTTGCAGTGTTACGAAGGATTGGACATTAATCACGCGGTGTACGAATGGAATTACGCGCGGCAGCTCTTGGAATTGCGCGCGCACGATGCGGACGCCGCCGCGCATACGCATCCGAATATCTTTAGCCCCGAATTTCTCATCAAGCGCCCGCTGCTCCAAGCCATCGAACAAGCCCGCGACCGCGCGCCGGTGTTGTTGATTGACGAAGTGGATCGCAGCGATACGGAATTTGAAGCGTACTTGTTAGAGCTGTTGTCCGATTGGCAAATCACGATTCCCGAACTCGGCACGCTCAAGGCGACGCATCCGCCCGTCGTCGTCATTACGTCGAACCGCACGCGCGAATTGCACGACGCGCTCAAACGCCGCTGCATCTATTATTGGATTGATTATCCAAATTTTGACAAAGAGCTTGCCATCGTGCGCGCCAAAGTTCCAGAAGCGAGTGAACGCTTGACGGAGCAGGTGGTGGCGTTCATTCAAGAATTGCGCGCGCGCGATTTGTACAAAATGCCCGGCGTCGCGGAAACTTTGGATTGGGCGAGCGCGCTCACGGCGTTGGACCAAACCGCGTTGGACGAGCGCGTGGTGAATGAAACGCTCGGCGTGATTTTGAAATATCAGGATGATGTGGAACAGGTGCGCGGCGGCGTGGCTTCGGAATTGACCGCCCGCGCAAAAAATTATCAAGAGCTGGGTTACGACCGCGCCGCGCGTTGAAAAAAAAGTATGCCAAACGCACCAACGGAGAACGACGCCCGCGCCGCGCTCGAATGGGACGCGTACAAAGCGGGCGGCAATCTGAGCCACAATCTCGTCGTCTTTACGCGGCTCTTGCGGCGTCTCGGCGTGAATGTGAGCGCGCCCCAAGTGCATGATTTTGCGCGCGCGCTGCGATATATTGACCTGGCGCAGCGACGCGACCTAAAAGACGCGGCGCGCTGTACATTGGTCACGCGGCGCGAAGATTTGGCGCTGTTCGATTTGGCGTTCGATTGGTTTTGGCGGCAGCGTGATTACAGCGCGGACGCGCGACGCGCGGCGAACGAGCTGGTGCTGCGGCTCGCCAAACCCCCGCCGCCGGCGCGGTTTCAACCCACCGCCATCGCGCCGTTGAGCCCCGAGACGCTGTCGCAAAAAAGCAAACTTGTCACCATTCGCACCTATTCGGCGCAAGAACTTTTGCGGCGCAAAGATTTTGGCGCGTTCACGCGCGACGAAGTGGAACAGGTAAAAAAGTTGATGCGCGCGCTGCCGCTGCGTACGGACGAGCGCGCGACGCGTCGCCACGCGCGCGGCGGCAGCGAATTTTTTGACGCGCGCGCGACGATGCGGCGCAATCTGAAATACGGCGGCGAATTGCTCGAACCGTTATGGCGCAAAACGAAATTCAAGCCGCGCCCGTTGGTTGTATTGTGCGATATTAGCGGTTCGATGGAAAATTATTCGCGCATGTTGCTGCATTTTGTCCACGCGCTGCGCGCGCGCCGCGACAGTTACGTCGCCACGCACACGGAATGTTTTGTTTTTGGCACGCGCTTGACGCGCATCACGCGCCAGCTGCGTACGCGCAGCGTCGAACGCGCGCTGCGCCAAGTGGCGGATTCGGTGGTGGATTGGTCGGGCGGCACGCGCATCGGCGACGCCATCAAGACGTTTAATTTTGTGTGGGCGCGGCGCGTCTTGCGGCCGGGCGCGGTGGTTTTGATTATCAGCGACGGCTGGGACCGCGGCGACCCGCAATTGTTGGCGCGCGAAATGGCGCGTTTGCGGCGCAGCGTGGCGCGCGTGATTTGGCTCAATCCCTTGATTGCGTCCGACGATTACGCGCCGTTGACGCAAGGTTTGCAAGCCGCGCTGCCGTACGTGGACGATTTTTTGCCCGCGCACAATTTTTCCTCGCTCGAAGATTTGGCGCGTTTGTTGAGTCGCTTGACGATGCCGAACGCGCCCAAGTAAAGATGCAGCCCCTCATCGGCGCTCCGAATCATGTTTTGTTGGCGCGCGCGT
Organism: Anaerolineae bacterium; assembly: GCA_022072245.1. Classification (GTDB taxonomy): domain Bacteria; phylum Chloroflexota; class Anaerolineae; order UBA4142; family SHND01; genus SHND01. Next base: position 85,158 of record JAJVIA010000035.1, on the reverse strand, counting down.
GGCGCCGCTTTGTCGCGCGGCGGCAGGTTGGGCCTGAAACGGACCCGCTGGTCGCGCGTTCGTGGCAGCGCAGCGCGCCGCGACTCAATCCGCGCGGCGCGCCGCAGTGGAGTTATTTGGGTCAGGCGGCTTTGGCGCGCACGCGGCAAAAACATACCGCGTTGCTCGCGTTGGCGCGTCCGTTGATGGAGGATGTGTATCAATTCATCGAAGGCGCGGGCGCGGTGTTGCTGTTGACCGACAATACGCACTGCGTGCTGGAAGAATTGGGCGATGTAAAAATTGTGCGAGAGCTGCACGCGTTGGGCATTCGCCCCGGCGTTTTTGTGGACGAGAGCCGCGCGGGGACGAATGCGTTCGCGGTGGCGATGCTGGAAAGCACGCCCGCGCAAATTGTCGGCGCGGAACATTTCTTGGCGGTCTTGCACAACTATAGCGCCGTCGCCGCGCCGGTGTTTGATTTGGATGGTTCCTTGGTGGGCAGCATCGGCGTCATGCAGCGCGTGGAAAAACATACGCCGCATCTTTTGGGCATTGTGGTCGCCGCCGCCAAAGCGATTGAAAATCAATTGTCCGCCGAGTTTTTGATGCGCGAAGCGAACGAGCGCGCGAGCGAATTGAACGCCGCGCTCGAAGCGATTTCGGACGGCGTGCTGGCGTGGGATGCGTTCGGCGTGGTGACGCATTTGAACGAACACGCGGGCTTGTTGTTGGGGTTGGCGCCGAATCTGGTCGTGGGGCGCGCCTTGAACGAATACTTGACGCTGCCGGAAGGATTGGCGCGGGCGGCGGCGAGCGGCGAAGAGGTGCGCGAATTGGAAACGACTTTTACGGTGCAGGGAACGCCGCGCGAATGTTTTGTCAGTTTGCGCGTGCTGAAACAGGCGGACAAAACGCCCACGCATTTTATCGCCACGCTGCGGCGCGCGGAACAGGTGCGGCAATTGGTGACGCGCATGGTCGGCGCGCACGCGCGTTTGACGTTGGACGATATTGTCGGGCCGAGTCCGGCGCTGCGGCGCATTCGCAAACAGGCGTTAGCCGCCGCGAACGCCAAAGGCAGCGTTTTGATTTTGGGCGAAGAGGGTACGAGCAAGAACGCGCTCGCGCGCGCGATTCACAATTCGGGCAAACGCGCGGCGGGACCCTTTTTGGCGCTCAATTGTCGCGCGATTCCGCGCGATTTGGTGTTGAGCGAATTTTTGGGCTATGAAGCCGGCGCGCAGCCGGGCGGTCAACCGAGTAAATTTGAATTGGCGCACGGCGGCACGCTCTTTTTGGACCAGGTAGACGCGCTGCCGCAAGATATGCAAGCCGCGCTCGTGCGCGTGATTGAATACGGCGAAGTGATTCGTCTCGGCGGCACGCGCGTGATTCCGTTGGATGTGCGCGTGATGGCAGCCACCGACATGGACCTCGAGCGCAGCGTCAAAGAATATACGTTTCGACGCGATTTGTATTATCGGCTGTCGCCGATTGTGATCCAGATTCCGCCGCTGCGCGAACGGCCCGAAGATATTGCGGCGTTGGTCGAACGGTTGTTGGAAAAATTGAGCCGCCAATTTGGGCGCAGCGTGCAGATTGCGCCGGCGGCGTTACAGCGCTTGGAGCGCTATCCGTTTCCGGGCAATATCACCGAATTGGAAATTGTAATAGAGCGCGCGGCGCTGCATTGCGACGGCGCGGTGATTCAGGTGGAACATTTGCCGCCGGACGTGCGCGAGCGGCGCGTGTATGCGGCGCGCAAGGGCGGCGCCGAACCGGTGCGGAGTATGAGCGAAAGCGAGACGGCGGCGATTTTGGCGGCGGGACGCGCGGCGCGCGGCAATTTGAGCGAGACCGCGCGCACGCTCGGCATCGGGCGCAGCACATTGTGGCGCAAAATGAAACTGCTGGGTTTGACGCCGCGCGATTTCGCTTAAAGCGATGTTTCAGAATGAAACATCCAAGCGCGGCGAATATGTTTCATTGTGAAACATATTCGCCGTTTTGATTGACATTCGCAAATGGGGTGTGCTATTTTATTTGCATTATGACCTGCGTAGTATGCCGCATCCGCAAGTCGTACCTCGGATGCCGTTCAGGCAGAGGGTTTCATGTGTCTTGATGACAAAGGTTGAACCGTTCCGCGCGCACAGCGTGCGCGTGAACGGTTTTTTTATGCGCGGCGTTGAAGGAGGCAGCTTGACGACAAGGACTCTATTCGGTCAAATGTGACGCGTAATCATACTGGCGTTTGGATTCAACATTCACAAGGAGGTTAGAATGTTCGACACTCGAATTCTCATGGGCGAAATCATCGGCACCGCGCTGCTGGTTCTGCTCGGCGACGGCGTCGTCGCCAATGTGTTGCTGGCAAAATCAAAAGGGAACAGTTCGGGCTGGATTGTCATTACGACGGGTTGGGCGATGGCGGTATTTGTAGGCGTCTTTGCGACGGCATCGCTCAGCGGCGCGCACTTGAATCCGGCGATTACGTTCGGTATGGCAACGGCGGGCAATATCGGATGGGATCTGGTTCCGGTTTATCTCGTCGGCCAATTTATCGGCGCATTTATCGGCGCGCTGCTCGTGTTTCTCGGTTATTATCCGCACTGGAAAGAGACCGAGGATGCCGGGTTAAAGCTTGCCGTTTTTTCTACCGCGCCCGCGATTCGCAGTTCGCTTTGGAATGTGATGATGGAAATTATCGGTACGTTCGCGTTAATGTTCGGCGTCTTTATGATAAAATCGGCGTTTATGGGCACCGGTTCGGGCGCGAGCGTTACGCCCATTACGTTGGGCGCGTTGGGCGCGATTCCCGTCGCCTTTTTGGTGTGGGCAATTGGTCTCTCGCTCGGCGGGCCGACCGGTTACGCTATCAATCCTGCGCGTGACCTTGGGCCGCGCATTATGCACGCCATTCTGCCCATCCCCGGCAAAGGCGGCAGCGATTGGGGCTATGCGTGGATTCCGGTAGTTGGTCCATTGATTGGCGGCGTGCTGGCGGCGTTGGTGTGGATGGCGCTCGGACGGCCCTAAGTTTGGGACGCGTACAAGGAGTATTATGAAAAAACTCATCAACAAGCCGGAAGATGTCGTCGTCGAGGAATTGCATGGCATTGCCGCGGCGCATCCCGATTTGGTCAAGGTGTATTACGAACCAAATTATATCGTGCGCGCGGACGCGCCGGTCAAGGGCAAGGTCGCGCTCGTCTCGGGCGGCGGTTCGGGCCATGAACCGATGCACGGCGGTTTCGTCGGCAAAGGGATGTTGGACGCGGCATGTCCCGGCGCGGTCTTTACTTCGCCGACGCCCGACCAAATGCTCGAAGCGACCAAAGCGGTGAATGGCGGCGCCGGCGTTTTGCATATCGTCAAAAATTACACGGGCGATATTATGAATTTTGAAATGGCGGCGGAACTCGCGCGCGGCGAAGGCATCGAGGTCGAAGCGGTGGTGACGAACGACGATGTGGCGGTCAAAGATTCGCTCTATACGGCGGGTCGGCGCGGCGTAGGCATTACCGTGATTTTGGAAAAAATCGCGGGCGCGGCGGCGGAACGCGGCGATTCGCTCGCGCAGGTCAAAGCGATTGCGGAACAGGTGAACGCGCAGGGGCGCTCGATGGGCATGGCGCTCACGAGCTGCACCGTGCCGCAAGCGGGCAAACCGACGTTTGAATTGGGCGATGACGAAATGGAAATCGGCATCGGCATTCACGGCGAACCGGGGCGCACGCGCCTGAAAATGAAATCGGCGCACGAAATCGTCGAAATCATGGCGACTGCGGTGGTCGAAGATTTGCCGTACAAATCCGGCGACGAGGTGTTGGCGTTCGTCAATGGCATGGGCGGCACGCCGCTCATCGAGCTGTATATCGTCTATAACGAGCTCTATCAGTTCCTGCAAGCGCGCGGCATTAAAATCGCGCGCAATCTCATCGGCTCGTACATCACTTCGCTCGAAATGGCGGGCTGCTCTATTACGCTGCTAAAGTTGGATGACCAACTTGCCGCGCTTTGGGATGCGCCCGTCAAGACGGCGGGGCTGCGATGGGGCGTCTAGTGGGATAGTGCAGTAGTG
>JAJVIA010000035.1:78664-80992 GCA_022072245.1 Anaerolineae bacterium | reverse complement strand
CAATCAATGAAAACGCGGCGTATCTCACGCAACTCGATTCCGATATTGGCGACGGCGATCACGGCGCGAATATGAATCGCGGAATGCAAGCGGCGCTCACCGCGCTGCCCGGCGTTGCCGACAAAGATATTGGCTCCATTTTCAAAACGGTTGGCATGAAACTTGTTTCGACGGTGGGCGGCGCCAGCGGTCCATTGTACGGCACAATGTTTATGCAAATGGGCAATGCGACGGCGGGCAAAATGGAATTGACGCTCGACGATTGGGTCGCGGCGCTGCAAGCGGGATACGACGGCGTGGTGATGCGCGGCAAAGCGCAGCCCGGCGACAAGACGATGGCGGATGCGTTGCTGCCCGGTTTAGAGGCGCTCAAGGCGGCGCGCGCCAATGGCGCCGCTATCGGAGATGCCTTGAACGCGGCGGCGCAAGCGACCCAGCGCGGCATGACGGAAACGATTCCGCTGGTCGCGCGCAAAGGGCGCGCCAGTTATCTCGGCGAACGCAGCGCGAATCATCAAGACCCCGGCGCCACGTCGTCATACTATCTGATGCAAACGGCGGCGGAAACGTGGAACAATGCAAGGTAAAGAGCAAAAGAAAAGAGCTAAAAGTAGGAATGGACTTTTAGCTTGAACTTGGCGCTTTGAACTTTTTCTGTTGCAAGGAGGCAAGAGATGGCAAAGTATGCCGCCGCAGTGGATCAAGGCACGACCAGTTCGCGCTTTATGATTTTTGACCACAGCGGCAAAATTGTTTGTTACGACCAAAAAGAACATACGCAAATTTATCCCAAACCCGGGTGGGTCGAACATGACCCGATGGAAATTTGGGGCGCGGTGCAAGCGGTGATTGCCGGCGCGCTCGCCAAAGGCGCGATTGACCCAAAAGATATTTCCGCCGTCGGCGTGACGAATCAGCGCGAAACGACTGTGGTGTGGAATCGCAAAACGGGCAAGCCCGTTTATAACGCGATTGTGTGGCAAGATACGCGCACCGACCAGATTTGCAATGAACTCGCCAAAGAGGGGGGCCAAGACCGTTTTCGTGAAAAGGTGGGTCTGCCCCTCGCCACGTATTTTTCGGGCCCCAAAATCAAATGGATTCTCGACAATGTGGACGGCGCACGCGCGGCGGCGGATGCCGGCGACCTCGCGTTCGGCAACATTGATACGTGGGTCATTTGGAATTTGACGGGCGGCGTCAACGGCGGCGTGCATGTGACGGACGTTTCCAACGCCTCGCGCACAATGTTGATGAACCTCAAAACGCTGGATTGGGACGCGGATATGCTCAAACTCATGTCCGTGCCGCGTTCGATGCTGCCGACCATTTGCGCGTCGTCGGAAAAATATGGCAATGCCATCGGCTCGCTCGCGGGGATTCCCGTCGCGGGCGATCTCGGCGACCAACAAGCCGCGTTGTTTGGACAAACCTGTTTCTCGCCCGGCGAAGCGAAAAATACATACGGCACCGGCTGTTTCATGCTATTGAACACGGGCGAAAAAATTGTGCCGAGCCAAAGCGGCTTGCTCACGACGCTCGGTTACAAAATCGGCAATCAACCGGCGGTGTATGCGCTCGAAGGTTCGATTGCGATTACGGGCGCGCTCGTCCAATGGCTGCGCGACAATCTTCGCATGTTTGATTTTTCAAAACATATCGAGGATTACGCGGCGACGGTTCAGGACAGCGGCGGCATTTACATCGTCCCCGCTTTTTCCGGTTTGTTTGCGCCGTACTGGCGCAGCGATGCGCGCGGCGCGATTGTGGGGTTGACGCGTTACATCAATCGCGCGCACATTGCGCGCGCCGCGCTCGAAGCGACGGCGTACCAAACGCGTGAAGTGTTGGACGCGATGAACGCGGATTCGGGCGTGCCGCTCACGGCTTTGAAAGTGGACGGCGGGATGGTGTACAACAATCTGCTGATGCAATTCCAAGCGGACATTCTCGGCGTGCCGGTGATTCGCCCGACCGTCGCGGAAACGACTTCGCTCGGCGCGGCGTATGCGGCGGGTCTCGCCGTCGGTTTTTGGGATAGCGTCGAAGGTCTGCGCGCCAATTGGGGCAAAGATAAAGAGTGGACTCCGGAGATGGATGAGGCGACGCGCGAAAAATTGTACAAGGGTTGGAAGAAAGCGGTGACGCGGACATTCGATTGGGTCGAATAGTTGGTTGAAAACCTTCGAGGATTCAAAATCCTCGAAGGTTTATCCTGACCGGCGCGTACATTTCGCATCCGCGCGTCGCTTCACGTATGATATGTTATGACCAATTCTTTAGCCCCTCACGTTCTCATCATCGGCGCGGGTTCTACCGGCAGCGCGA
>JAJVIA010000035.1:64749-78564 GCA_022072245.1 Anaerolineae bacterium | reverse complement strand
CTCGAAGGTTTATCCTGACCGGCGCGTACATTTCGCATCCGCGCGTCGCTTCACGTATGATATGTTATGACCAATTCTTTAGCCCCTCACGTTCTCATCATCGGCGCGGGTTCTACCGGCAGCGCGAGATAAATTATTTTAAAAATGCCTGAAATCTCACGTTTTCTGGGAATTATTATTACAATGTATGCTGAAGCGGGTGAACGGCATAACGTACCGCATTTTCACGTGCGTTATGGCGAACACAAAGCGACGTTTGAAATTGAATCCGGCGATTTGATGGTGGGTTATTTGCCCAAGTCGCAAATGCGCTTGGTAGAGGCGTGGGCCGAATTGCATCGCGCGGAATTAAAAGCCGATTGGGCCATGCTGCTCTCGGGCCAAGCGCCACGCAAGATTGCTCCGCTATCCTGAAAAATGATGCACGATATATTTACGATTACAGAGTTTGAAATTGTCGCGCCCTATACCTTGCGATTGACTTTTGACGACGGCGTTATTCAAGTCATTGACTTTGCTCCCATGTTGCGCGGCGAGTTGTACGGCCCCTTGCGCGATTTGGATTTTTTTAATCAGGTTCGGTTGAATCAAGAGGTCGGAACGATTGTTTGGCCCAACGAAGCGGATTTTGACCCGGCGACGTTGCATAATTGGAATACAGTCGGGCCAGACATGATAGCTTTGGCGCAAACGTGGACGGATGCGCTACCCGTTCGTGCGAGGTATCCGCTTTCTGTTTCGTCTGAAAGCGTCCATGTTTTGAAAGAAACAAAGCGCGACTTGGAATCAGAAAGTTAATCCAACAATGTCAGCCCCTCACGTTCTCATCATCGGCGCGGGTTCTACCGGCAGCGCGACGGCGCACGATTTGGCGCTGCGCGGTCTGCGCGTCACGGTCGTCGAACGCGGCGAAATTGCGTCGGGGACGACGGGACGCAATCATTGCCTCTTACATTCGGGCGGTCGCTACTGCGTGAATGACCAAGAGGGCGCCATCGAGTGCATCGAAGAAAATCTCATCTTGCGCCGCATCATGCCGCACGCGCTCGAAATGAACGATGGTTTGTTTGTCGCGCTCGACGATGAGGATTATGCGTTCAAGGAAAAATTTCTCGCGGGCTGCGCGGCATGTCACATTCCCGCGCGCGAAATTCCGGTACAGCAAGCGTTGCAAATCGAACCGTTCTTGAATCCGCAAATCAAAGCGGCGGTGCAGGTGCCCGATGGCGTGTTCGAGCCGTGGCGTTTTTGCACCTCGTTTTTGGCGACCGCGAAAAAAAATGGCGCGACGATTCGTAATTTTACCCAAGTGAACGATTTGGTTTTTCAGGGGCGCGCGGTCGCGGGCGCCCAAGTTTTTGACCATCGCACGGGCAAAACCGAAATCATCGGCGCGGACTTGGTTGTCAATGCGACGGGCGCATGGGCGGGCATGCTCGCCGCAATGGCAAAAGTGGATGTCCCCGTCGCGCCGACCGCAGGCGTCATGGTCGCTATCGGCAAACGTTTCAATAACATGGTCGTCAATCGGATGCACTTGCCGCATGACGGCGACATTGTGGTGCCGATTCGCAATACCTCCATCATTGGCACGACTTCGTGGCGCGTGACCAAGCCCGACGCGATTGAAATTCCGCAAGACCAGATTGACAAGATGATGCAGGCGGGACAATTGCTCATGCCGATTCTCAAAGCAGGCGTTCAACGCGGCGTGATGGCGGTGGCGCGCCCCTTGATTGCGAGCGCGAATGTGGACGCGCGCGATTTTTCGCGCACGTTTGAAGCGTTCAATCATCGCAAGCAAAGCGGCGTGGCGGGCCTCATCACCATTTCGGGCGGCAAGACGACGACGGCGCGCGGCATGGCGGAAAAAGTTTCGGATGTGGTTTGCGCCGAGTTGGGCGTCAGCGCCGAATGTAAAACCAAAACGACGCCGTTGATTTCGTATCGCGATTTTTATGTATAGCGTAGGGGCGAACGCTCGTTCGCGCGCCGAATCATTACGCCAACGGGCGCCGCGAAGGTTTGCTTCTACCTCTCGCGCATAACGCGCCTTATGCAAGGCGGAACGCGAAAAAAATTTGTGCAGTTGGCGCGTTGCGCGAATACGCTTATGGCTTTCGATATTACTTTGCGAATGTTTCGTTATCGCCCCGGGCAAGCGGCGCATTTTGAAACCTACGCGGTCACGGTGCCCGACGCCGCCAATGTGTTGGATGCCATCGAACAGGTGTGGGATAAACACGACCGCGACCTGATGTTTCGTCATGCGTGTCATCACGCTTCATGCGGCACGTGCGCGGTGCGCGTCAATGGTCGTGAAGTATTGCCGTGTATCGCGCCGGTGAAAAATTATTTGGACGGCGCCAAAGCGTTGACGATTGAACCGCTGCGTAATTTTTCGATGGTGGGCGATTTATTGGTGGATGTCGCGCCGCTGTTGCAGCGCCAAGAAACGGCGGGGCTCGTCATTACGCGTCCGGTGGAAAATCATTTGGACGGCAAACCGATTGCGTCTGCGCAAGGGCTGGACCCCGAATCGGTCGAAACTGTGCCGTTCAATCGGTTCGAGGATTGTATCGAGTGCGGCATCTGCCTCAGCGCGTGTCCGACGATGGCGGCAAGTACAAAATTTTTCGGCCCGGCGGGCCTCGCCGCGCTAAAAAGTCAATTGGACAAAACGACCGACCCGACGGAACGCGCGCGTTTGCTCGACCTCGCCGACGACGAGCAGGGCGTGTGGCGCTGCCACAGCGCGTGGGAATGTACCGAAACGTGTCCGCAGAACGTCCGTCCCGCCGAAGCGATTATGGCGCTGCGTCAAGCGATTCTCGCGCGTAAATTCGGCTTTGGAAAATAGAAATTGAAATCCAAAATTGCCGCGCCGCGCGCGTTCTAATTTTGAATTTTGCATTTCAAATTTCGACCCATGAATTTATCCCTCCCCGAAAATAAAAAGATTCGCTTTCTGCGTTGGTTCGATTTTCGCAGTTGGCGGCTCGGCATGTTGGCGTACATTCTCAATCGCGTTACCGCCATCGGACTCGTTTTGTATTTGTATATTCATCTGGCGGTCTTGAGCATGCTCACGGGCGGACCGGCGCAGTGGGACCCGTTTGTCGCGCTCGCGCGCTCGCCCATGTTTTTGGCGCTCGACGTGCTTTTGCTCGCGGGCATGTTGATTCATGGTTTGAACGGCGTGCGCGTAGCTTTGACCGGTTTTGGCATTGGCGTTCGCGCGCAGAAACCGATGTTTGTGGCGTTGATGCTTGTGGGCGCAGTTTTGCTGCTCGCCGGTGCGTTGAAAATTTTCATGGAATGAATTATGAATCCAAAACGTTCTACGCTCGGTTGGTTCTGGCAAAGCGTTACCGGCTTGGCGCTGTTGCTCTTGCTCGGCGTCCATTTTGTCGCGCATCATTTTATCGCCGCCGGCGGACTGCGCGATTTTAATCAGGTCATGGCGTATCTGAGCAATCCGATTATTATCGCGCTGGAACTGGGCTTTCTCGTGAGCGTGACAATCCACGCGCTGCTCGGCGTGCGCTCGATTTTGTTCGACCTCGGTCTCGACGCGCGTTGGGAAAAAAATGTGACATGGGCTTTGACCGCGCTCGGCGCTTTAACGCTGGCGTATGGCGTCTGGCTCTTGTACACAATTTTGCAAACGGGCAGCGCGTTAGCGATGTGGACGCGTTGACGCCGCAATAGATTTTTGTCCGTGAGGTCTCGCCGCTTGGCGTCTTGCCGCGCAAGACGTCTTTTCAGCGCAACCCTATTTTCTCATGGTCGGTTTGGTGATTGTTTCGCACAGCGCTCAACTCGCCGCCGGCGTCGCGGAACTCGTGCGCGGGATGGCGGGCAGCGATGTACAGATTGCGGCGGCGGGCGGGCTGGACCTCGCCGATAAACCTCTCGGCACCGACGTCAATTTAATTCAGCGCGCCATCAAACAGGTGTATTCGGACGATGGCGTAGTCGTTCTCGTAGATTTGGGCAGCGCCATTCTGGCGACCGAGATGGCGCTCGAAATGTTTCCCCCCGCGCAGCGCGCGCGGATTATGCTCGCGCCCGCCGCGCTGGTCGAAGGCGGAATTGCCGCCGGCGTCCAAGCGCGTTTGGGCAGCGATATTCATACCGTCGTGCAAGAGGCGCGCGCCGCGTTCGACGCCAAACTAGCGCAGATGGACGCGCCGCCAACGATTTCCCCTTCCTCCAACGCAAATCCTTTACCCGACGAATCCGCGCTGCGCCTAGAGCTCGTCATCAAAAATCCGCTCGGTTTGCACGCCCGCCCCGCCGCGCGTTTTGTTCAAACTGCCGCGCGTTTTCCCGCGCAAGTTTATGTCCAAAATCTTTCCGCGCCGCGCGGTCCCGTCAACGCCAAAAGCATCAGCGCGGTGGCGACGCTCGGCGCGCTGCAAAATCATCGTATCGCCATTACCGCGTCCGGCGCGGGCGCACAAGCCGCGCTCGCGGCGCTGCAACAATTAGCGGACGAAAATTTTGGCGATGTAGAGTCCGCCGCCGCAAGCGCGAACGAAACGCCGCAAACTCTTGCCGCGCCAATCGTAAATGAAATTCGTGGCCGCGCGGCGGCGCCGGGCATTGCGCGGGGTCCCGCGCGTCTGTATCGTTCCGCGCTGGGCCCGCTGCCTGAAAATAAAATTGACGATGCGCCGCGCGAATGGGCGCGCTTGCAGGCGGCAATGGAAAAAGCGCAGACGCAGATGCGCGCCGCGCGCGCCGCGCTTGAAGCGCGCGGCGCAAAAAAACAAGCCGAGATTTTTGACGCGCAAATTTTAATGCTGCAAGACGACGCGCTCCAAGAACCCGCGCGCCGCGCGATTTTCCAAGACCGCCAGAATGCCGCGCGCGCGCTGCACGATGCGTCTGAACAAATTGCCGCCGGGTTCGACGCGCTGGACGATGAATACCAACGCGCGCGCGCCGCCGATGTGCGCGCCGTGACGCATCAGGTTTTATTACATTTGCTCGACGCGGCGCCGCCAAGCGTGTTGGAACGCGGCATCCTGATTGCGCCCGACCTCACGCCGGCGGAAACGGCGACGCTGGACCCGCAAATGATCCAAGCTCTCGCGCTCGCGTACGGCGGTCCGACGAGTCACAGCGCGATTTTGGCAAAGAGTTTAAATATCCCCGCCGTCGTCGCGTTGGGCGACCGCATCTTGACGATTGACAATGGCACGATGCTGATTGCGGATGGCGATAACGGAAGCGTGCTGGTGAATCCTGACGCCGCGCAATTGCAAGCATACGACGCGCGCGTCCAAGCCGCGCGCGCCGCCGCTGGACGCGCAGAACGGGCGCGTCATCAGGCGGCGATGACGCAAGACGGACACAACATCGAAATCGCCGCCAATATCGGTTCGCTCTTGGACGCGCAGCGCGCGGTGGAACTGGGCGCGGAAAGCGTGGGATTATTTCGCACTGAATTTTTATTTTTGGAACGGCAGGACGCGCCGAGTGAAGAGGAACAGTACGAGACGTATCGCGCCGTCGCGCGCGCGCTGGACGGCCGCGCATTAGTATTGCGTACGCTCGATGTCGGCGGCGATAAACCGCTGCCGTATGTGGCATTGCCGCGCGAAGCGAATCCGTTTTTGGGGTTACGCGGTTTGCGTCTCTGTCTCGCTCAGCCGGAATTGTTCAAGACGCAGCTGCGCGCCATTCTTGGCGTGGCGAATGAATTTCCCGTGCGCGTCATGTTTCCGATGGTTTCGACTTGGCAAGAATTTTACGACGCGCAAAATTTATTGGATCAAGCGCGCGCGGAATTGCGCGCGCGCCAGATCCGCGCGCCCGCCCATCTCGAAACGGGCATCATGGTCGAAGTTCCCGCCGCCGCGTTATCGGCGGCGCAATTCGCGCCGGCGGTGGATTTCTTTTCCATCGGCACGAACGATTTGACGCAATACACGCTCGCCGCCGAACGCGGCAATCCCCATGTCGCCGCGTTGACGGAAACGGTGCAGCCAGCCGTTTTGCAGCTCATCGCGTTGGTGGTCCAAGCCGCGCACGCGCGTAAAAAGTGGGTTGGCGTGTGCGGTGAAATGGCGGGCGACCCGCGCGCGATTCCGCTGCTCGTCGGTTTGGGCGTGGACGAATTGTCCATGTCGCCGCCCCTCATTCCGCACGCCAAAGAAATTGTGCGCGGGTTGAGTTTTGTCGCCGCGCAAGCGCAAGCGCAGCGCGCGCTGGAATAATTTCGCAATGGCGCGGTTTAGAAATTCAACAACCGTTCCATCGTCGCGCGAATTTTTTCGACGGTCGGCAAAAGCGCCTCGAACAAATTCGGGTGGAATGGAATCGGCGTATCGGCGGCGGTCACGCGTTCCAGCGGCGCGTCCAAATCCGCAAACGCCTCGCTCGCAATCGTTGCGATAATTTCGCCCCCGAAACCGCTCGTCATCAAATCTTCATGCACGACCATCGCCTTGCCCGTTTTCTTGACGCTCGCCAAAACTAGCGCGCGGTCCCACGGAATCAAGGTGCGTAAATCCACAATCTCGACGCGGCCCGGAAAAGCTTGCGCCGCGTCCAGACAGCGATACACACACTCGCCCCAAGTAATGACCGTCAATTCGTCGCCCGGGCTCACGCACGCGGCGACTCCGAACGGCAAACAAAAATCGTCGCCGGGATACGGCCGCCGCGCGTGATTTGTGTCGAGCAAGGCGCGATGTTCAATAAAAATCGTCGGGTCGTCGCCGCGCAGCGCGCTGCGTAAAAGACCCACCGCGTCCTGCGCGTTGCTGGGAAACGCGACGCGCCAACCGACCATGTGCGTATATGGCGCTTCATTGGTCGGGCTGTGCCACGGGTCGCTGAGGACGCTAAAAGGTTTGACGGCAAACCCGGCGGGCATTCGCACCACCATTGGATTTGCGAATTTATTGGCGGTGCGCCAGCGCGTCGTGCCAATGTCGTCGAGTTGATTTTGCGACGGGTCGGCGTATTTGCGAAATTGAATTTCGGGAACGGGCAGCAGCCCCGCCCACGCGAGTCCCAGCGCGCGCCCCACGATGCCCTCTTCATTCAGCGACGTATCGAATACGCGCGCGTCGCCAAATTCTTTTTGCAAGCCCACCGTCGCGCGATGCACGCCGCCGCGGGGTCCCACATCTTCGCCAAAGAGCAACATGCGCGGATTGACGCGCAATTCGTGTTCGAGCGTTTTGCGAATCGCGTCGAGCATATTCATGCGCGTTCCTTCGGGTTGCGGCGTGGCGCTGCCCATCGCAATTTGCGCGCCTTCGGGACGCAAGCCGCCTTGCAGCGGCGCGAGTTCATCGGCAAAGACAAAGCGCGCGGCTTGCGCCGCATCGGGCGCGGGCAGTTCGACCGCTTCCTGCCACGCCGCGCGAATTTCGGCGCGTACGTCAGCCAGCAGCGCGTCCCATTCCGCCGCGCGCATGCCGTTTTGTAAAACAAATTCGCGCAAATGGCGGATGGGGTCTTGGGCGCGCTCGCGTTCGAGCAGCTCTTCGGATTTGTACGCGCGTTGGTCTTCGCCGTACGTGTGACCCTGCAAACGCGGCACGCGCAAGCGCGCCAACGCGGGCCCGTGTTCGCGCACATAACGCACTGCGTCATAAATCGCCGCCGCCGCGGCGGGAGGATTGACGCCGTCGCAATCGAAAATTTTCAGATTGCCGTACGCGGCGAGATTCGCCGCAATGTTGCCGCCGGGCGTTTGCAAATGCGCGGGCACCGAGATGCCGTATTGATTGTCTTCAATCCAAAAAAGCATCGGCAGATTTTGCGTGGTGGCGATATTCAAGCCAGCCCAAAAACCGTTGGATGCCGCGCTGGCGTCGCCGCCCATGCCCACCGCAATCGCGCCTTCCCAATCGGTTTGTCCCAAAACGCGCGCGCGATAGCGAATGGCGTTCGCCCAACCGGCTGACGGCGAATACTGCGAACCGATGTCGCCGCCGCACGGCAGGGCGGTGGCGCGGCCGCGTGAAACTAGATTGTGCATCACGCCGGCGTCGCGGCCCTCGCTTTCCGAGCCGACGCGGCCCAAACTGCCCGCCAACGCTTCGCGCACGGTGAGACCGATGCCCAAGAGAAAGGGACGCGAACGGTAATACACGCCCGCCGCGTCGTGCGGATGAGTGAGCGCATCGGCGAGCAGCGTTTGAACGAGTTCATGACCGCCGGCGCTAAATTGATATTTGACGATGCGGCGCGGGTCGGTCATTTTGCCCGCGACGAGTTCTTGCTCTTCAAACTGGTCGAGTTCGCGCGCAAGGAGCGCTTGACGCGTCAAGGCGCGCCAATCGGGTGAGTGTGTCATGGTAAAGCTATTTTGTTGATTTTGGCGCATTGGTCAAATGAGAGCTTGAGCTCGTCTTAAGCTAACCCGTAACTCGCCGTAAAGACCCCCCGCCTTTTTTCCGCTATCCTGTCCCCGTATCGAGACCTCATTCGCAAATGCGGTCCGGGCTGAAGCGATGGGGTTTCGATACGTCAAGCGGCTATATTTTGTAACGTGGGGCAAATTTCAAATTTGCCCCACCTTTTATCAAGGAGAAAAAATCCATGACCCCGACTCGTGAACTATCACATCAAATCGAAGCGCAATCGTTATTTGTCAATGACCTGCTCGCCGAAATTAACAAGGTAATTGTGGGACAGGAAACGCTGGTCGAACGCGTGTTGACGGCGCTGCTCGCCGATGGTCACGTTTTGTTGGAAGGCGTGCCCGGGTTGGCGAAAACGCTTTTGATTAAAACGACCGCCGAAGCGATTCATGCCGATTTTGCGCGCATTCAATTTACGCCCGATTTGCTGCCCGCCGATTTGATTGGCACGCAAGTGTACAACCCGCAGATGGGCGTTTTCACCATTCATCGCGGCCCTTTGTTTACAAATCTTTTGCTGGCCGACGAAATCAATCGCGCGCCCGCCAAAGTGCAGAGCGCTTTGCTCGAAGCGATGCAGGAGCGTCAAATCACGATTGCGTCGAAAACGGATAAATTGCCCGACCTGTTTATGGTGATGGCGACGCAAAATCCGATTGAACAAGAAGGCACGTATCCGCTGCCCGAAGCGCAAGTGGATCGTTTCATGTTCAAACTCGCGGTGGACTATCCCGCGCCAAGCGACGAGCGCAATATGCTCGACCGCATGACCGGCGCGCAAAAACCGCACGCGCGCGCCGTCGTCGCGCCGGAAACGATTTTGAACGCGCGCCAAATGGTCAAACAAGTGTACGTGGACGAACGCTTGAAGGATTATGTGTTGAATCTCGTCGTCGCCACGCGCAAACCGTCCGAATTTGGTCTGGCGAATTTGAAACCGTTGATTGCGTTTGGCGCGTCGCCGCGCGCGGGCATCTATTTGATTGAAGCGGCGCGCGCGCATGCGTTCTTGCACGGTCGCGGATTTGTGATTCCCGATGATGTCAAAGAAATCGCGCCGGATGTTTTGCGCCATCGCGTGCTGACGTCGTACGAAGCCGAAGCCGAAAATATCTCGAGCGACCAAATTGTCAGCCAAGTCATGACCAAGGTCCAAGTGCCGTAAAGATGGCGGCGTTCTCGAATGGGCGTCCGATGGGCTGATAAAAATGTGGGGGCGTTCCCGGGTGGGACGCCCCTGCGGTGAATACGCGGAGAAATGAATATGGCGTCAACGACCATGACAACGATTGATTTGATGAAAAAAATTCGCCGCCTCGAAATTCGCACGCGGCATTTGGTGGAAGATTTGTTCGCGGGCAGTTATCTGTCCGTGTTCAAAGGGCGCGGCATTGAATTTGACCAGGTGCGGAAATATGAAATGGGCGACGATGTGCGGAGCGTGGATTGGAATGTGACCGCGCGCATGGGCGAATTGTACGTGAAACGTTTTGTCGAGGAACGCGAATTGACCATGCTGCTCGCGGTGGACGTGAGCGCGTCGAACGATTTTGGAACGCAGGGGCAATTCAAACGCGACGCGGCGCTGGAAATGACGGCGCTGTTGGCGTTCGCCGCCGTTCGCAACAATGACAAAGTGGGCTTGCTCTTGTTCACCGACCGCGTGGAAAAATTTATTCCGCCGCGCAAGGGCCGCCGTCATATTCTTCGCATCTTGCGCGAACTCTTGGCGTTCGAGCCGCAGGGCCGCGGGACGGATTTGGGCGTCGCATTGGAATATCTGAATCGCGCCATGAAACGGCGCGGCATCGTCGTCCTCGTCTCGGATTTCCAAGTCGAACCGGAATCGTATCGCCGCGCGTTGAACATTGCGGGCAAGCGGCACGATGTCATTGCCATTGATTTGCGCGACCCGATGGAAAGCGAAATTGCGAATGTGGGCTTGCTCGCTTTGCAAGACGCCGAGACCGGCGAAATCGTCGAAGTGGATACTGCGGATCCGGCGTGGCGCGATACGTTTGCCAAGCGCTTGCGCGCGTACGAGACCGCGAAAAAACGCGTGTGGAACGGCGCGCATGTGGAACGCATCACGCTCGAAACGCCGGATGACCACGTGGGCGCGTTGGCGCGATTTTTTCAGGGACGCATGAAACGGATGGCGCGCTAGGCAAGGGGCAATGAGAGGAAATAGAGAATGAAACGAATCCTGATTATTTCTGTTGCGTTGTTGATGGCGCTTTTGCCTACCGTTGCGCTTGCGGACAATGACGTCAAGGTGGACGTTCACGTAGGGCGCGACCACATTACCGTCGGCGACGTGATTCCGCTGCAAATTGCGGTGACGCATCCGCAGGGCTGGCGCGTGGCGTTTCCGAAATTGGATACGCAGTGGGGCGATTTGGAAATTCGCAAACAGGACGCGCCGACGATTACGGCGAACGCGGACGGGACCGAAACGACGACGACTGAAATTGATGTGACGGCGTTTCGCCCCGGCAGCGCGACGACGCCCGAATTGAATTTGACGCTCGCGGACGCGCAGGGCGCGGTTCAAAATGTCTATGCCGCGCCGGTGACGCTCCAAGTGCAATCGGTTTTGAAAGCGGACGACCAGACGCTGCGCGACATTAAAGCGCAAGCCGAATTGTGGCAATTGACCAGTTCGCCGCTGCCGTTCGCCGGTTCGGTTGTGTTGGCGGCGGGTATTTTGATTGGCGCGGCGGCGTTGGCGTGGAAACATCGCCCGCCGCAAGACAAGCGCACGCCGCGCGAACGCGCGCTCGACGAGTTAAAAGAGTTGGACGCGCTGGCGCTCGACGAAAAAATGAACGTGAAATTTTTGAGCGTGCGCGTCTCTGAAATTTTACGCGCTTATCTGGTGGACGGCTGCGGGATTTCGGCGCGCGATTTGACGACGGGCGAACTGGCGCAAGAGTTGAAAACGCGCGGCGTGCCGCCAGAAATTGCCGCGCAAATGATTGCGGCGCTGCGCGTGTGCGACGATGTAAAGTTTGCGAACGATATTTCCGACAAGCAGGCGATTCAAAATTTGACGCCTTTGACGCGCCAGATTGTGACCGCGTATCCGCAAGTCCAAGCGCCCGCTCAACGCGGCAGCAGGATATTGCAAGGAGTCCAGCCGTGAGTTTTCAATTTGCAAATCCGTTATTTTTAGCGCTACTCGCGCTCACGCCGTTCTTGGCGTGGCTCTTGATGCGAAAACGCGCGCAGCGCCAAGCCGCGCTGCAATATGCGAACGTTGCGCCGGTGCGCGCGGCGCGCGGCTGGAAAGCGCGTCTGCGTCCGTTATTGACCGTGACGCGGCTCGCCGCGCTGACATTATTGATTGTGGGCCTCGCGCGGCCGCAATTCGTCCAGGCAAAGGAAATCGTCAAGGGCGAAGGACTTGACATTGTATTGTCGCTCGATATTTCGGGCAGCATGGCGTCGCTCGATTTTCAACCGCAGAATCGTTTGGAGGCGGCGAAACGCGTGATTGCGGATTTCATTAGCGCGCGCACGTATGACCGCATCGGTTTGGTTGTCTTTGCGCGCGAAGCGTTCAATCAATCGCCCATGACGACGGACCACGCGGTGTTGAATCGTTTGTTGGAAACGGTGCAGCTCGCGCCCGATTTGAAATTACAAGACGGCACCGCCATCGGTTTGGGCATCGCCAACGCGGCGAATATGTTAAAGGATTCGCACGCGAAATCGCGCGTCGTGATTCTTTTGACCGACGGCGTGAACAACGCGGGCCAAATTGACCCACAGACCGCGGCGAACGCGGCAAAGGCGTTGGGCATCAAAGTGTACACGATTGGCATGGGACGGCCGGGCGAAGTGCCGGTGCCGGTGACCGATATGTTCGGCGGCAAGCAAGTGGTGTATCAACAGAGCGATGTGGACGAAGAGACGTTGAAACAAATCGCCGAGAAAACGGGCGCGCAATATTTTCGCGCGACGGACACGAACGATTTGCAGCAAATTTATCAGCACATCAATCGTCTCGAAAAGAGTCAAATCGAAATCACGAATTTTACGCAGCACGTGGAATTGATGGGCTGGCTTGTGCTGCCCGCGCTCGCGCTGCTGCTGGGCGAACAATTTTTCAGCCAAACGTTTTTCCGACGGATTCCCTGAGACCGCGCTTTCAACCCCGCTCTGCCAAAGAGAGGGGCGGAAAGGATCACAAACATGTCATTCGCATTACCGCAATTTTTATATCTCGCAATCATTTTGATTCCGCTCGCGATTTTATTTCTGGCGTGGGCGGAACGCGCCCGCCGCAAGGCGCTGCATAAAATCGGCCAACCCCGCCTCGTCGCGCGGCTCGCCGCGCTGGTGAATACGCGCGGGCGCCTGATGAAATACGCGTTGTGGGTGGGCGGGCTCGCGCTGCTGCTCGTCGCGCTCGCGCGGCCGCAGTGGGGCGAAACCAAAACCAACGCGCCGCAGCAAGGCGTGCAGGTGATGGTCGCGCTCGACGTTTCCAAAAGCATGTTGGCGGAAGACGTGAAACCGAATCGGCTGACGCGCGCAAAAATGGAAATCGGCGATTTGATGAATCGGCTCAAAGGCGACGAAATTGGTCTCGTGCCTTTTAGCGGCGCAAGTTTCATTCTGTTTCCGCTCACGTCCGATTACAACACCGCGCGCAGTTTTTTGGATACGGCGCGACCGGGGATTGTCTCGCGCGGCGGCACCGCGATTGGCGATGCGATTCGGACGGCTATGACCGGTTTTGACCCCAAACGCAATTCGCAAAAAGTGATTGTCGTCGTGACCGATGGCGAGGATACGGAATCGAACGCGCTGCAAGCGGCGCAGGACGCGGCGAAAAATGGCGCCATCATTTACACAATCGGTTTCGGTTCGGCGCAAGGCGCGCTGATTCCCAAGTTTGACGAAAACGGCAATCAAATTGGCTACATGACCGACGCGGCTGGCAACCAAGTGCGTTCGGATTTGAACGAGGACGCGCTGCGCGAAATCGCTTCTGCCACCGGCGGGCGCTATTTTCCCGCGACCGCGAACGGCAGCGAACTCGACGCGTTGGCGGCGGAACTCGACCGTTTGCAAAAGGGCGATATTGTGAGCCGCGAGACGGTGGAAAAACATGAACAGTTTCAATGGTTTCTCGCGCCCGCGCTGTTGCTGTTTGTCTTGGGCGAGTTGATTCCAGAACGAAAACGTCAAGCGGCAAACGGTAAAGAGCAATTGGGCTTTTGGAAGCAGTGGGTTCGGCGCGGAGGCGCAGCATGAATATCAAGACCGCAGGACAGAATGGACGCGGCAAGACGCCGCAAAATTTGAAAATGACAAAGACACAGCGCCGCGCGCTGGAACGCAAAAAAACAATGCGCCGCTTTTTGATTGGCGCGGCAGTGGCGGGTTTGCTTTTGGTCGGCGCGGCTGGCACGTT
>JAJVIA010000035.1:57839-64649 GCA_022072245.1 Anaerolineae bacterium | reverse complement strand
CCAACAGAATCAAGATCAGCAAAACCAAGACCAACAAAATCAAGACCAACAGAATCAGAATCAACAAAATCAAGATCAACAGAATCAACAGCAGCAAAACGGCCAGCCGCAAGACCAACAGAATCAACAGCAGCAAGCGCAAGGCGCGACGCCCGGCGAACAAACGGATCAACAGGGCGATGAACAAGGTTACGCGTATGCCGACGGCGAATTGACGCCACAGCAAGCGGAACAATTGCTTGCGGCGGTCGGCGGCAATTCGCAAACGCTCTTGGAAAAATTACAGCAATTTTTGTACGTGCCGGGCGGCGCGCCGGCAAAGGATTGGTGATAAAGATGAAACGCTTTTTGTATATTGTTCTCGGCGGCATGACCGCGCTGGCGCTCTTGTTTGCGTTGGCGCCGCGCGCCGCGCACGCGCAATCGCCGTACGGGTTGACCGCGCAAGTGGACGCCGACCATATCACCACTGACGATACGGTAATCTTGACGATTACGTTGACGACGCCCGACTATGCCGCGCCGCGCATAAATTTACCCGCGCTCGACGGCTTTAACATTTTGGACTCGCAAACCACTTCGCAATTCAGCGTCGTCAATGGCCAAGCCAGCGCGGGAATGGTCAATGCGTTTCAACTGCAACCGACGCGCGTCGGCGCTTTGAAAATTCCCGCGCTGCGTCTAGAGTTGAATGGTCAAGCGTTAATGACGGAACCCATCATCGTCAATGTGACGCAAGGCAACGGCGCGCCGTCCAAACAAAATAATGCGGGGTCCAATCCGTTTGGCGGAAATATGTTCGGCGGCAGCGCGTTCAATAATTTTTTTGGCAACGACCCGTTTGCGAACGACCCATTTTTTGCCGACCCGTTCAACAGCCGCGCGAATTTGAATCTGCAAGCGTTGACGGACAAGCAAAGCGTATATGTCGGCGAACCGCTTGAATATGCCGTGCGCGTTTCGAGCGACGCCATGTTGTTGGGCGAACCCGATTACGAGCAGCCCAAGTTCACCGGTTTTTGGGCGCATCAACCGGCGCTGATTCAACGCGGCGCGAATGGCAGTGAAATCACCACGCTCTTGTTTCCGACGCAAGCGGGCAACTTGACGATTGACCCCGCGACGATTCGCGTGGATGGCGGATTCTTTTCCGACGCGTTGGAAAAACAAACCGAACCGATTGCGATTCAGGTAAAACCGCTGCCGCAAAACGCGCCGGCGGAATTTAACGGCGCGGTCGGCGTATTTGACTTGGCTGCGACGCCGGATAAAACCGCGACGCGCGTGGGCGAACCGCTCACGGTAAAATATCAGATTCGCGGCGCGGGCAATTTTGATACGCTGCCCGACCCGAAATTTAGCGACAGCGCGGATTGGCGCGCGTACAATGGCAAAGCGCAAACGACCAGCGACGTGCAGAATGGCAAACTCGTCGGCGCGAAAACAATCGAACGCACATTGATTCCCACGCGCGAGGGCAACCTCACCATTCCCGCGCTGCGCTATGCGTACTTTGACCCGTCCGACGCGCAGTATCATGTTTTGGAAACGGAACCGATTCAGGTGAATGTCGCGCCCGGCGACCCGGCTCTGACGCAAAACATTGCGCCGTCGTCCAACAATCCGAATGACGCCAGCGCGCCCGCCAAGAATGTCGCCGCGCCAACTTTGAAAGCCGCGCCGCTCACCGGCGCGCCGAAACCTTTGACCGCGCAGCCATTGTTCTGGGCAATGTTTCTTGTGCCGATTGGCATCGTCGCCTTTGACCTTGCGTTTGGTTTGCGTAGGCGCTATTTGGATTCCAGCGTTGCCGCGCGGCGTTCGTCGCGCGCGTATCGCAATGCGATTAAACAATTGCGCCGTGTGCGTTCGGACGACCAAGCCCAAGTTCAAATCGCGCGCATTGTTTTGGCCTACTTGGAAGACAAATTGAATCGTTCGCTGTTGGGCGTCGCGCACAGCCAGCTCGCGCAAATTCTCATTGCGCAAGGCGTTTCGACCGAGGCGGCAATGCAGACGATTGAGCTATTGCATCGCGGCGAAACGCTTGAATTTGGCAAACAGCGCGCGGAGGCGCGCGCGCGCGACGCCGCCCAAATTTTGGCGCGCGTCGAAGAGGAATGGGCGGAATAACGCAGCGGATACCGGCGCCAAGCGAAAGGCAGCCCGAACGCGATGGAAGCAGCGCATTCGGCGCGGGCGCACGATTATACAAAAGGGAGTTGAACGGATGAAAAAGATTTTATTGGTGGGAATCAGCGCGCTGCTTGTAATGGGCGTAATGGCGTGGGGCGCGCTGCAACTCGCCGCGCCGACGCAAGTTTCGTCCACCGATGCGGAAACGTTCGCGCGCGCGAATCAATTGTATCAAAACGGCCAATACGCGATGGCGGCGCAATTGTATCAGCAGGCGATTGCGAATGGCGGCGACAATGCCGCGGCGTACTATAATCTCGGCGTCGCGCGCAAAGCGTCCGGCGATGTCAAAGGCGCCACCGCCGCCTTGGCGCAAGCGTACGCGCTCGCCCCGCGCGATGCCCAAATTGCCCAAGCGTTTGGCGCGCCCGCGCAATGGGTTCCCGCGCTTTCGTCGAACGAATTGGCGCTGACCGCGCTGCTGGCGGCGACGGCGCTGGCATTTGCGCTTTTGATAGTACTAGAGCGTCATTGGCTTGGGCGCGCAACTGCCCTATAATGCCCTTGACATTTCCCCTGTTGGTTTCTTCACCCCCCCCGAAGAAGCGCCAGGGGAAAGTCACTATTAAGACTAGATTTCTGGATTTACCAAAATTCGGAAATCTATTTTTTTTGAGGATGCGCCGCCGGTTTCAGACGTAAAAATCGCTTGTCCGCCTGACGCGCCCGCGCAAGGCGTTTGGCTTGGCGCAAAGCTAACCGCGCTTATAATGGGGTTGGTATGTCCAAACACATTCTCCTCATTGACGACGACGCGCTGCTCGTCAAATCGCTCGCGTTCACGCTTCAACAAAACGGTTATCGCACGACCACTGCGACGAGCGCCGAACAGGGCCTCGCGCAATTGAATCAAGAACCGCCCGATTTGATTTTGCTCGACATTGGTCTGCCGGGCATGGATGGACTCGAAGCGTTGAAACGCATCGAAAAAGAAAAACAGATTCCCGTCATTTTTCTCACCGCGCGCCGTCGTGAATTGGACGAAGTGCTGGGGCTTGAACTCGGCGCGCAAGATTACATTACCAAACCGTTCAACCAAGATGTTTTGTTGGCGCGCATCAGAACCGTACTGCGGCGCAATGAATGGGTCGCGCCCGCCGCGGCGGCTGCCGCCGAGATTGTGTGCGGCGAGTTGGTCATTCAGGTCAAAGCGCATCGCGTCACGTTGCGCGGCGAACCGCTTGACCTCGCGCCGAAAGCGTTTGAACTTTTGCGCGTGTTGGCGCTCCATGCGGAACAGGTGCTGTCGGTGGACCAACTCATCGAGCAAGTGTGGGGCATTGAGTTTGCAGGCGAGCCGCAAGTGGTGTATGTGCATGTGCGCTGGGTGCGCGAAAAAATCGAAGACGACCCGTCGAATCCGAAACGGCTTGTCACCGTGCGCGGAGTGGGATACAAGTTGATGCCATAGCCAAGCCAGAGCATTTTGCGATGCGGAACATTGTCGCAAGCGCTTTGTTTGTACGCCGCCATGAAATCTCTTTATTCGCAACTCGTCCTCTCGCATCTGCTCCCGCTGCTGATTTTTATTCCGCTTTTGGGAATCTTGTTGGCATACATTGTCGAAACGCAAATCGTTTTGCAAAATGCGGTCCAAGATTTGACAGAGGAAGCGCTGGTTTTGGCGAATTTGGCGGGGCAGCAGCCGGGCGTTTTCAGCGATGCCGCGCAAGCGGAATTTTTCGCGCGCACGATGAGCGCGCAGTACGCCAAGGACGTCACGCTGTATCAGACGGACGGCGGGACCGTGACGACGCTTGCCGCAACGGGCGCGCGCGAAACGCTTGCGCCCACAAAAGCAGAGTTGGATGGTTTGTTCCAAGCCGAAACGCAAACGCGGCTCTATGCCAATCTCGACCCCGCGCAAACAACTGTCGAAGCGTTCGTGCCGGTGTTGAGCGCGCGCCGCCAATTGCTCGGCATCGTGCGCGTGAGCGAACACATTGACCGTTTAGCCGCGCGCTTGATGCAGATGCGGCTCTTGATTTTGGCGACGACGTTGTTGGCGTTGGCGGCGGCGCTCAGCATTGGCGCGTTCTTGGCGGCGCGCCTGACGCGACGTTTGAATCTGGTTACGCAAGCCGTCGTCCAGGTCGCGCACGGGCAACCCATCGCCGCGCCGTCGGACGCGCTGCCGCAAGAATTTCGCGCGACGTTCGACGCGGTGACCGCGCTGCAAACGCGTTTGCAGGAATCCGAAGCCGCGCGCAAACGGTTGCTCGCCAATCTGGTGCATGAATTGGGCCGACCGCTCGGCGCGCTGCAAGCGGCGATTCGCGCGCTGCGTCAA
Source organism: Anaerolineae bacterium (assembly GCA_022072245.1). Lineage (GTDB taxonomy): Bacteria > Chloroflexota > Anaerolineae > UBA4142 > SHND01 > SHND01. Next base: position 60,163 of record JAJVIA010000035.1, on the reverse strand, counting down.
GGCGCGGACCATGATGCCGCGCTGCGTCAAGAATTATTGCAGGGCATGGACGCGCAGGTCGAACGTTTGAAACCGTTGTTGGACAATCTGGCGAGTTTGCACGGCGAAGTGAATGGCGCCATTACGTTACAGCGCGCGCCCGTCCACGTTTCCGCGTGGTTGACTCGAATGAGCGTCACTTGGCGCGAAGCGGCGCAGGAAAAAAATCTGGTTTGGCGCCAAGAGTTGGCGGCGGATTTGCCGACGATGAATCTGGACGCGGACAAGTTGGCGCAAGTGGTGGGCAATCTCTTGGCTAACGCGTTGAAATATACGGCCGCGGGCGGAACGATTTTTTTGCGCGCGCAAGTCGCGGCGGGAGAATTACAAATTGCGGTCCAAGATACCGGCGCGGGCATCGCGGCAAAAGATTTGCCGCACATTTTCGAGCCGTTCTATCGCGGCGCCGCGCCGTTTGGCAGCCCGAATCGTTTTCCGCAAGGTATGGGTTTGGGTTTGGCGATTGCGCGCGATATTGTAACCGCGCACGGCGGACGCATCGAGGTTCAAAGCGAGGCAGGACAGGGAAGTCAGTTTACGGTGATTTTACCGTTATGAAAAAAAAAGGGCGAGTCACATGGACTCGCCTTTTTTTATTTTGCCGCGCGCGCGCGTTGACGCCATTGTACGATGAATGCAAAGATGATTCGCCAGCCCAATACAAACAAGCCGCCGAACCCGTATGCCGCCAAGATAAAATTCAGCGGCACCACCACGCGCCCCATAGCGAACGAGCGCAGGATGATGCCAATGGGCGCCGCAATCAGCCACGCGGTCAATGAACGCGTGAACATGACGCGCGGCGTGAATACGTCGGCGCGATACGCGCCCAACAAAAACGCGGCGCCCAGCCACGCCACAATAAAGGGACCGCCCGCCAGCAAGAGACTGCCCACCGGATTGCTTGGATCATTCGTTTGATGATCCGCTTGGCCAATGATGGTAAAGAGGATCAAGATAACAATATCGCCAACCGCTAAAATGATTTGCCAGTTTCGTGTGTTCATCAGTTAGAACCCTGACCGGTTTCTGCAACGGATGCCGCCGTTCGGACAGTCCCGACGGAAACGCGTTAGGGTTTGACTCAATCTATATTTTCAAAGATTCCCGCCGCGCCCATGCCTCCGCCGATGCACATGGTCACCATGCCGTATTGCAAGCGGCGGCGTTTCATTTCGTGAATAATTTGAGCGGTGAGTTTCGCGCCCGTCGCGCCGAGCGGATGTCCGAGCGCAATCGCGCCGCCGTTCACATTCACCTTTGCTTCGTCCATTTCGAGTTGGCGAATCACGGCGACAGCTTGCGCGGCGAACGCTTCGTTCAATTCGATTACGTCAATCGCTTTTAATTCCAATCCCGCGAGTTTTAACGCTTTTGGAATCGCTTGCACGGGTCCGATGCCCATGACTTCGGGCGCGACGCCGCCGACGGCGAACGAAATCATTTTGACCAAAGGTTTCATGCCCAACGCGCGCGCTTTGTCTTCTGACATGACGACAACGGCGCCCGCGCCGTCACTCGTTTGCGAGGAATTGCCGGCGGTGACGCTGCCGCCGTTGCGAAAGACGGGCTTGAGATTCGCCAGCGCTTCGAGCGTCGTATCGCGGCGCGGGCCCTCGTCAACGTTGAAAATATATTTTTGTTCGCGCGTGCCGCCGTTTTCCATTTCAAACAGATTCACGTCGAGCGGCACGATTTCGTCTTGGAATTTTCCCGCGTGGATTGCGGCAATGGCGTTTTGATGCGAACGCAGCGCGAATTCATCTTGCGCTTGGCGCGAAATGGCGTACTGTTCCGCGACATTTTCGGCGGTGAGACCCATGCCGAGATATACGCCGGGATATTCGAGCGCGAGATACGGATTGGGCGCGAAATGAAAACCAATCATCGGCACCATGCTCATACTTTCCGCGCCGCCGGCGATGATGCAGTCGCCCCAGCCCGCGCGGATTTGCTGCGCCGCAAGCGCGATGGTTTGCAAACCCGACGAGCAAAAACGGTTCACGGTCATACCCGTCACGGTATTGGGCAAGCCCGCGCGCAGCGCGGCGATGCGCCCCATGTTCAAGCCCGCTTCGCCTTCGGGCATCGCGCAGCCGATAATAACATCGTCCACATCTTCGGGTTTCAAACCGCCCGCGCGTTGGAACGCTTCGCGCACGACAATGCCCGCCATGTCGTCGGGACGCGTGGCGCGTAATTTGCCGCGCGGCGCTTTGCCGACAGCGGTACGGACGGCGGAAACGATGACAGCATTTTTCATGATAAGGACTCCTGGGTTCAAA
>JAJVIA010000035.1:55401-57739 GCA_022072245.1 Anaerolineae bacterium | reverse complement strand
TCGTCCACCCATGCGGGCGCGGTGAGATTGCCGCCGCACAAGACGTGCGCGAGTTTGCCGCCGATTTTGGCGTCGTATTCGGAAATATATTTTCCCGACAGCATCGAATAAATCGCAATCTGCATCGCCGCGCGCGCGCGTTCGCCTGCCGCGTAAATTTTCGCGCGCGGCGGCGCTTGATAATTTTCCTTGACCATATCGAGAACGGTCGTTTTCGCTTCGGCAATGAGATGGTCGCGGTTCATTACGATGCGCGTATCGTTTCCGAAAAAGCCGAGCTGTTGCGCTTCGACCGCGCTCGTCGCCACCTTTGCCGTGCCAATCGTTTCAAAGACGCGTTGCAGAAAGGGCAGCGCGTCGGCGTTTGGCGTTTGCAGCGCGGGCGCGACGAGACGACGCAATAATTCTTTGCAGCCGCCGCCCGCCGGAATGACGCCGATGCCCACTTCGACGAGACCGACATAACTTTCCGCGTGCGCGACAATGCGCGAACCCGCCATCGTCACTTCGCAGCCGCCGCCGAGCGTGTAACCGAACGGCGCGGTCACGACCGGTTTGCGCGCATAGCGCACTTGCATGGTGAAATCTTGGAGCGCTTTGGCGACGCGGTCAATTTCATCCCACTGTCCATTTTCCGCCAGCATCCAAATGCCGACTACGTTTGCGCCCGCGCTGAAATGTTCGCCCTGATTGCCAATCACCATGCCGACAAAATTCTGGTCCAGCGCTTTGAACGCGGTCTGCGCGATCTCGATGATATTGTCGTCCAGCGCGTTCATCTTGGTATGAAATTCGAGACACGCCACCCCATCGCCCAAATCGCGCACCGACGCGCTGTCGTTTGCGGCGACGACGGCGGCGTTCTTGAGTTGCGCGACGTTGGGCGAAACGCGCGGCGCGATATATTTTTTCGACGCGGGGTCATAGTACGAACCGTTTTGATAAAACGACGTAATGCCGTGCGCCAACATTTCCTTGACCCACGGCGCGACGGCAATCTCTTGCGCCTCCATTTTGGCGACTGTTTCCGCGACGCCGAGCATATCCCACGTTTCAAACGGTCCCGCTTCGTGCGCGAAACCCCATTTCATCGCATTGTCAATGGAAACGATATCGTCGGCGATTTCGGGAATCCGATGCGACGCGTACGCGAGATACTGCGCGGTCGTGTCCCAGATAAATTTTGCGGCGCGGTCCTCTTGGGCGACGATATAGCGCAATTTTTCCGCGAGCGTGTCGTACATTTCGGAATTGGCGATGGAATCAAAGAAAAATTTTTCGGGGCGTTCGTATTCGAGCGTGCGGAGATTGAGCGCGTAAAATTTTTTCTTGCCGCTTTCTTCGCGCACCTCTTTATAAAAGCCGTGTTTCGCTTTGTTGCCCAACATGCCGCGCTCGACCATCGTTTTCAAAAATTCGGGCGGTTGCAAAGCAGCGTGCGCCTCATCTTCGGGGACCGCGTTGTATAAATTGTCGGCGACATGATACATCACGTCCACGCCGACCAAATCGCACAACCGATAGGTCGCGGTTTTGGGATGGCCGATTTCGGGCCCCGTGAACGCATCCACTTCGTCCACGCGATAATTATTTTCCAGCGTGTAGCGCATCGCGTACGTGCCGAGAAACGAGCCGAGCCGATTGGCGATAAAGTTCGGGCGGTCTTGGCAAATGACGACGCCTTTGCCCAAAACGTTTTCGCCAAATGCTTTGACCGCCTTGACGACCCTTTTGGACGTTTCGGGTCCGGGAATCACTTCTAATAATTTCAGATAGCGCGGCGGATTGAAAAAATGCGTGCCGAGAAAATGACGCTTGAACGCTTTGCTGCGCCCGTGCGCGATTTCGTGAATCGGAATGCCAGAGGTGTTGGTGGTGACGATGCTGTCGGGTTTGCGCGCGGCGTCAATGCGCGCCATCAACGCGCGTTTCAATTCCAGATTTTCGACAATGACCTCTAAAATCCAATCGGCGTCCGCGATGAAATCAAAATTATCTTCGAGGTTGCCGACGCGGATGCGTTCCGCGACCGAGGGCGCAAACAGCGCGGCGGGTTTGGCTTTGAGAACGGCTTGCAGTCCGGCGTTGACGATGCGATTGCGGACGGCGGGATGTTCGAGGGTGAGGTTCTTTTGGATTTCTTGTTCGGTCAGTTTGGCGGGCGCGATATCGAGGAGCGAGACGGCGAGTCCGGCGTTGGCAAAGTGCGCTGCGAGCGCGCCGCCCATCGTGCCGGAACCGATGACCGCGACGCGGCGAATTTCATACGACATTGTAAGACTCCTTCGTGGAGGTGAGAAATTCAAAATCAGAAATTCCAAGTTCAAAATTGAAAATT
>JAJVIA010000035.1:37475-55301 GCA_022072245.1 Anaerolineae bacterium | reverse complement strand
TCGCGCGCGGTCAAGACCCCAAGCGTTTGGCGATGTATGCCATCGAATCGCGCGGCGCGGCGAAAACACTTGGGGTCTGGCGGGCAAAATTATCCGAGTTTGTGTTGTTCCACCACCGCGCGCGGAATTGGCACAACTAGCAGTTTGGGGAATTTATCGCGTTCGACGACATCGCGTGTGGAATAGACGACTTGGTCTTGGCCGTCGTGAACGTTGACGTACAAATCGGGCAGCGACTCGATGCGCCAATCGGGCCCGTCCTCGGCGTCTTTATATTTCTTTTCGTCGAACTCGAAAAAGATTTCGCCTTTGGCGTCGGTGACCTCTGTGCCAAGCAAGTCGTCTTCGCTTTTCCAATCGCGGTCATACAACGAGACCTTTACGTTTGGTAAAACTTTTTTGGGTTCTTCGGCGATGACAAGTTGTACGCGCAGCATTAGTTTCATGTTTGCTCCTGAAGGGTCAAGTTGAAAGTTGAAAGTTCAAAGTTTCAAGTTCAAAGTTCAAAGTTCAAAGTTGAAGGTTGAAAAATCGAAAATGAGAAATCAGAAATCAGAAATCAGAAATCGAAAATCCGAAATCCGAAATCCGAAATCCGAAATCCGAAATAAAAAAAATCACATTCCCCGAATCAAGCCCCCCGGCTGGCAGTGGCGGCAAAAATTGGTGAGGCGCTGCTGCGCGGTGATTTCGGAAATCGTTGTGCCGCAGCGCGGACAGGGTTCGCCGGTTTTTAGATGGACGTTAAAAAAAGCGCGCGGTTCGCGGTGAATGTTTTCGCCCATCTCGACGCGCACAATTTCAAGCGCTTGGCGCAGCGTATTTTGCATTGCGTCGTACAGCCGATTGATTTCGTCGGGCGTCAATTGCGTGCGCTTGCGAAAGGGATGCAATTGGGCGCGCCATAAAATTTCGTCGGCATACGCGTTGCCGATGCCCGCGATGAATTCGCCGCGCGTGAGGATGCCTTTGATTTCGCCGCGATACGGTTTCAAACGGTCGCGGAATTCCGCGCGCGTCACGGCGAATGGTTCGGGTCCCATATCCGCAAACGTGGGAACGCGCGTTACGTCGTCGGTGAGATACAGCTGCCCCATCGCCTTGTCGTCAAAATAGCGCAGTTCGGTTTCGTCGGACAGAGAAAAAATGACGGCGGTTTTTTTGTGCCGTTTGACGTTCGGCGCGGCGAGTTGCAGACGGCCGGTCAGTTTTGGATTGAGCGCCAGCGTCGCTGTGACGGGCGGGGCAAAGGCGAACAATAAAAATTTGCCGCGCCGCGTCACGTCCGCAAATTGCGCGCCCGTGAGCGTTTCGGCAAAACCGCGCGCGGTCTGGTCGCGCACGACGAGCGCCGCCAGCGGTTGAAACAATTCAACGCGCGCGATGGTCTTGGCGCAGAGACGCTCGCGCAAAACCGCGCGCGCGACTTCAAGTTCGGGCAGTTCGGGCATAAAAATTCGGCGAGAGTAATGGCAGTATTGTATCATGGGCTGATAGAATCAAAACGGATGAACGGGCGGCAAAATTTTTTGCAAAGGATCCTCGGTCAAATCAAATGTTTCGTTGGGATGAGCTACAGCTTGCGCGGGCGTATTATTTTGTTTGCATTGGCGCGATGGGCATGTCGTTTCCCTTTGCCAATTTATTTTTTCGGGAACGCGGTTTGAGCGGCGCCGAAATCGGCTTGGTCTTGACGTGCGGCGCGGTGGCGGGTTTGCTGGCGGCGCCCTTGTGGGGCCGCCGCAGCGATAGCGGCGCTTCGCTGACGCGATTGCTGCAAGGCGCGTTCCTTTTGACGGCGTTGGGCCTCTTGGCGCAGAGTCAACAATGGTTCTTTGTCGGTTTTGCCTTGACCAACGCGTGGCGCGGCGTAACGGGGGCGGGCATTGGACCCTTGTCGGACACCTTGACGCTGCGGTTGACGGCGGCGCGGCGCGCGGGCTATGGCAGCGTGCGCGTGTGGGGTTCGGCGGGGTGGGCGGCGAGCGTTTTGTTTAGCGGCTGGATGATTGAACGCGCGAGCTTGACGTTTGGATTTTACGCGCACGCGGCGGGCTATGTTCTCGCCGCGCTGCTTTTATTTTGGATGCCGAAAGCGCTGCGCGCGGGCGTCGTGACGCGCGCGGAAACGCGCGGCGGTTTGCGCCGCGCCGTGCGCGCCATAGGCGCGAATCGCGCGTTGGCGGGGTTGGCGCTGGCGCTGTTTGTGCGCGGCATTTTGGCGGAGGGACATTATCAATTTGGCAATATCTATTTGGAGGAATTGGGCGCGGGGACGGCGGTGATTGGCGCGGCGAGCATGATGGCGGCGGCGGTGGAACTGCCGGGCTTTTTTCTCGCGGACCGCGCGGTGAAAAAAATCGGCGCCGCGCGCGCGCTGCAAGTTTCATTTTTAATCAGCGGCGCGAAATTTATTTTGGTGTTGACGTTTCCGGCGGTGTGGTCGGTGACGGCGACGTTCGCCATCGAAGGCATTGCGTTCAGTTTGTTTCTGACCGGTTTGATGCGCTATATCGTCGAACATGCGCCCGCTTCGCAATTGGCGACGCTCTTGGCGCTCTTTACGGTGACATGGATGGCATTGATTCAAATCATCGGCGCGCCGATTGGCGGAATCGTTTTTGACGCGGTGGGCGCGTATTGGTTGTACGCGCTCGCGCTCGTCGGAAATTTTTTGGGGGCGGCGATTTTGTTATTAGTCGCTCGCGTTACGCAAAATAGTTGAAACGTGAACGGTTTGCGTTTCGGCGGCGGGGGCGGCGCTCAATAGGGCGACGCTGAAAAGCAAGAGCGCAAGCCAGACCAAATCCGCAAACAGCAAGTGCGTGATTTGCGCCCACAGCGGCACGAGCAGCGCGACGTTGATGACGCCGAGAATCAATTGGCTCACGACGAGAAAACGTAGAATGAGCGCGAGACGGCGCGTTGCGGGAAATGGCGGATTCGTCAGAAAAATGGTGAGGCAAAGAATATAGATGCCGACGCCGATGGCGATGAGCGGATGAATGACGCGCAGTTGCACCAAAAAATGGGCTGTGGGGTCAACATCCTGAAGCAATCCTGCGGCGAGCGAAGAGGCGGGAAACAATGTATCGCCCAATGCGGTCACTGCGCCGCTCATGCCGGTCAACAGTACGCCCACGAGCGCAAAGCCAAGCGCGCCAAGTTGCAGCGGACGGCCGCGCCAATGCAGCGCGTTGGGGTGTTCAATCCACCACGCGGTCAGCGTCATGGCGGCGAGCAGCAAAAAGGTATTGAAGAGGTGCATAGCCACCCACAGCGCGCGGTCAGGCGAACGGTCGTCGGCGACCAGTCCTTCGCGCACCAAGAGCGCGCCGACCAACGCTTCGGTAATGAGGAAAAAAACGGATGTCAGCGCCGCATAGCGCACGCGGCCCCACGGAAACGCGCGCCACACGAAAAAGGCGAGCAGCAAGACCAATGGCAAATCAATGCCCGACATGACGCGATGCGTGAATTCGATTGCGCGTTCGATGCCGGGATTCAACGGCACCACTTCGCCGTTGCACAGGGGCCAGTGTTCGCCGCAGCCCGCGCCGGAACCCGACGCGCGCACGAACGCGCCCCATAAAATGACGAGGATATTGTAGGCGACGACGAACCACGCAAACTTTGCAAGACGATTGGAGGACATGGGCAAGAGAACGTGACGAGTGACGCCAAGTCACGCGTAATCGGTGATTTGTTCGTCAGCCGCACGTTGAGGCAATCCAATTGAGAAAAATTGGCGGTAAAAAAACGCGCGCGTTTATTATACAACACGGCGTGTGCCCCGTCGGTTCTATATATTTGACCGGATTATTCAGCGTGTAACTGAACCGATTCATCGGATATAGTTCATCCGACGCTGCGGATTGAGCGGACTCGGCACAATCGTATCCGCGCTCACAAACCATCAAGACACTGGCCGACACGCCGATACCGCAGGCCAAGCAAACGTGCGTGAGCGTTGCCCGCGCCGGGTACACCGCCGCGCAGAGCAAAGCGCAGTTTGCGGAAATACTCGTCGCACACGGGTATGACTGAGCTTTCTCACTCTTCTTTCGATTTGCACTCGCGGGAAACGCTGGTAATGACAGTTAGCGCGACTTGGCAACCGCCCTGCGAACCGCATTTGACAAATCACGGCGCGCGTGAAAAAATACATCGGTTTGTTTTGCCTCTGCTTGTTATTTCCTCTGCGTGATGAATCGTGGTAAGGTTGCTTGCAATCTGAATCCTGCCGCACAATCTGCAATGGAGACCGGTACATGACCAACGCGCCGAACGCGACGCCGCCTAGCGGCATTGTCACATTTTTGTTTACAGATATCGAAGGCAGCACCGCGCTGTGGGAACGCATGCCCGAAGCCATGAAGCGCGCGCTCGCCCAGCACGACCAATTACTGCACAGGGCAATCGCCAAACACAACGGCTTTGTGTTCAAACAAATCGGCGACGCGTTCCAAGCCGCGTTCGTCGCGCCGCGTGATGCGCTGTTGGCGAGTCTCGACGCGCAGCGCGCGCTGCGCGATGCGGCGTGGGGCGAAACCGGCGCGCTGCGCGTGCGGATGGGCATTCACACCGGACCCGAAGAATGGCTCGGCGCCGATTACGCCGTCAGTCATACGCTGAATCGCGTCGCGCGCATCATGTCCGCGGGCCACGGCGGCGAAATTCTTGTGTCGGGCGACACAGTGGACGCGTTGAACGGTACGCTGCCAGAGGGCGCGGCGTTGCGCGACATGGGCAAGCACCGGCTCAAAGGTTTGAAAATCTCCGAACATCTTTATCAACTCGTCGCGCCCGATTTGCCCTCCGAATTTCCGCCGCTTAACGTGTTGGAATCGTATCGCCCCCATTTTGAAACCGTCGCGCGCGCGTTGAGCGAAAATAGCGTCGTGCCGTTTTTGGGTCCCAACGTCAATTTGGTCGGCCGTCCGCCGGATAAAGCGTGGCAATTTGGTCAGAGCGATTTTCTGCCCGTCGGCTCGGAAGTGGCGGAACATCTCGCGCGGGTGTTTGATTATCCGCCGCACGAGCCGCGCGATTTGGTGCGCGTATCGCAATTCGTCGCCGTCAAATCCGGCATTGGTCCGCTCTATGACGAATTGCGAAAAATTTATAAAACGGATTATCCGCCGACCGCGCTGCATCAATTTTTTGCCGCGCTGCCCGCGCGGATGCGCCAACGCGGTTTGACGCCGCAGTTGATGATTGTGACCACCAATTACGACGACGCGTTGGTGCGCGCGTTTCGCGCCGCGCACGAACCGGTGGATTTGGTCACGTACGTCGCGGAAGGCGACGCGCGCGGCAAATTTATCCACATTGCGCCGGACGGTAAAACGCGCCCGATTGATAAACCCAATAAATATCTCGGTTTAAGCATGGACGAACGCACCACCATTCTCAAAATTCACGGCGTGGTGGATCGTCAAAATCGCGCCCGCGATAGTTACGTCATTACCGAAGACCATTACATTGATTATCTCGCGCACAAAGATATTGCCCAACAGCTGCCCGCGCAATTGCTCGAAAAAATGAGTTGGAACCATTTTCTCTTTTTGGGTTATTCTTTGCGCGACTGGAATCTGCGCGTGATTCTGCATCGCATCTGGGGCGAACAAAAATTCAAATACAAAGCATGGACGGTTTCGGATACCGCGCTGCCCGGCGAAAAACCGCAAGCGTTGGAACAGGAATTTTGGCGCTTGCGCGACGTGGACCTTGTTAAAATGCCGCTGGACGATTACATCGAGGCGCTGCAAACCTATTTCGAAACGTTGCCGCAAGGGGAGGGAGAAGAATGACCGCTTCGCCCAACGGCAGCGCGCCAAGCGCCCGCAATATCCCGCCCGCGCCATACAAAGGTTTGGTCCCGTACACCGACCACGATGCCGCGCTCTTTTTCGGACGCGATGCCGAACGCGCTATCATCGTAGCCAATCTGCGCTCGTCGCGTTTCACGCTCTTGTACGGGCCCAGCGGCGTCGGCAAAAGTTCCGTCGTCGGCGCGGGCGTCGTATATTTTTTGCGCGAACGCGCAAAACAAAATTTGCAAAAACGCGGCGCGCCCGAATTCGCGGTGATTTATTTCAATCAGTGGCGCGACAATCCGATTCGCGATTTATTGCGCGTCGTGCGCGAAACCGTGCAGGATTTATTGGGCAAAACTTTTGCCGACGACGAAGCGTTGCAAGCCAAATCGCTGGACGAACAACTCAAGGCGTGGGCGGAACGCGTCAACGGCGCGCTCTTGATTTTGCTTGACCAGTTCGAAGATTATTTTTTGTATCATCCGAACGAAGACGGCCCCGGCACATTCGCGTATGAATTTCCGTTTGTCGTCACCGATACGCAGGCGCACGTCAATTTTGTAATTTCAATCCGCGAAGACGCGCTGGCAAAACTCGACCGCTTTGAAGGGCGCATCCCCACGCTCTTTGACAATTACATTCGCGTGGATCATCTCGACCGCGACGCGGCGCGCGACGCGATTGTGAAACCGATTGAGCAATACAACAAAGGCGTCGGTGACCAGGGTTTTCGCGTCAGCATCGAACCCGCGCTGGTGGAAGCGGTCTTGGACGAAACCAAAACCGGGCGCGTCTCGTTGGGCGATACCGGCGTCGGCGCGGTCAAAGATGAATTGGAACCGGGCGAAAATGAAAACGCGGCGGCGCGCATCGAGACGCCGTTTTTGCAATTGGTCATGACGCGTTTGTGGGACGAAGAATTGCGCGCGGGGTCCCAAGTTTTGCGTTTGGAAACGCTCAACCGCTTGGGCGGCGCGGAACGCATTGTGCGGACGCATCTGGACAAGACCATGAATACCTTGCCCGCGTCCGAACGCGCGGCGGCGGCGGGAATGTTTCATTATCTGGTCACGCCGTCCGGCGCCAAAATCGCGCACACCGCGCGCGATTTGGCGGAATACACCGGCAATCAGGAAAAAGATTTGCTGCCGGTGCTGGAAAAAATGTCCGCGTCGGGCATTCGTATTTTGCGCCCCGTCGCGCCGCCGCCGGACCAGATGGACGCGCCGACGCGCTATGAAATTTTTCACGATGTGCTGGCGCCCGCCATGTTGGATTGGCGGCGACGTTATTATCAAACGCGGCGCAATCGCATCGTGTATGCGACGCTCGCCGCGGTCGTGTTGGGCGTCGCGGCGTTGGTCGGTTTGTTGTGGTTCAATTTGCATCAGAGTCAACAGGCGTTGGAACAAAAGGCGCAAGAAGCGCAAGCGTTGAGTCAAGCGATTCTCACCACGCAGCCGACGGGCGCGGCGGATGCGCCGCCGACGTTTGTGGCGCTGCGCGAAACGGCGGCGGCGGTGGGTACGAGCGCGGCGGCGGTGACCTGTCAAGGCGCGCCCGCGATTCAATTCGCCGCCTCGCAGCCGAGCATCGCGCCCGGCGCGTTGGTCTATTTGCAGTGGAGCGAACCGCAGCGCGTGACGGATGTGTTTATCGAACCGGGGTTGGGCAAAGTGAGTCTCAGCGGCGCGCAAGCGGTGCAGCCGGCAGAGACGACCAAATATGTTTTGACGGCGGAAGGATGCGGCGGCAAGACGACGCGCGAGGTGACGATTCAGGTTATCGCGCCGAGCGCGACGCCGGTCCCGCCGACGGTTCCGCCGACGGTTCCGCCGACGCCGATTGTGGCGGTTGTGACGCTGCCCACCAACACGAATCTTCCGCCGACGCGCATTGTGGCTACGCCGACGCCCGCCGCGAGCGCGACGCCGAACCTGCCGCCGGGCGTCTATGTCACCGGTCTGCGCGTGAATCCGCCCGTGCCGCGTTCGGGCGACCAAATCACGTTTTATACCACGCTATTGAACACGCAGGGCGAAACGCAATTCAATCACTGCGTCGAAATTTTTCGCGGACAGGACGTTTCAAAATCGGTTGGCATCAGCGCGTGCAGTCCGATTACGGCGCCGCTCGGGACAAATGAATTCGCTTCGACCGGTTGGAATGTGCGCGAGGGTTCTTGTACTCAATATCTGGCGCGCGCGATTTCCGAAAATGCCGCCAAAGCGCGCACGCCCTTTTTGCAGCCGGATGGTCAAATCTATTATCTGAATTTTACAGTGTGTCCCTAAACCGCCAATGCGAAAACCGCCTTGCAAGGCAAGGCGGTTTTTTTATTTACGCGGCGTGTACGGCGACGAGGGTAATGTCGTCATGCACCGCCGCCGTTCCGCGAAACGCGGCGATTTCTTCAAGCAGCGCCTGACAGAGCGTCTGCATGTCGGTTTGCGGCGCGCGCTGAAAAAATTCTTCAAGCCGCTTTGCGCCAAATTGTTCGCGGCGCGCGTTGAACGTTTCGGTTACGCCGTCGGTGAGCAAGAGCATGGTGGCGCCGGGCGCGAGCGTCAATGTCGCTTCGTCGAGCAAGACAAAATCGAGAACGCCGAGCGGCGCGCCGTCGTGCTGCGGCGGCGTCCACACCGCGCCGTGCGCGTCCCGGACCAAGGGCAATTCGTGTCCCGCGCGCGCATATTGAAATTCGCGCGTCGTGCGCGAGAGAATGCCGTACAAGACCGTGACAAATAAACCCGACGCGTTCATTTCCAAAAGATATTGATTGACGCGTTCGAGCGTTTCGCGCGGCGAACGATTTTGCCGCGCGGCGGCGCGAATCAACGCGTGCGTCTGCGCCATAAAAATCGCGGCAGGCACGCCCTTGTCGCTCACGTCGCCAATCACAATCGCCAGCGCGTCGTCGCTCAACGGAATAAAATCATACAGGTCGCCGCCGACATGACGCGCGGGCATGATCTGCGCGCCGAACTGAAAACCTTCGAGGGCGGGCAAGTCGCGCGGCAGAATGCTCAATTGAATTTCCGCCGCCAACTGTAACTCGCGTTCCAGTTTTTCTTTTTCGATGATTTGCGCGTGGGCGGCTTGGAGCTCTTGGTATGCGCGCGCGAGCTCTACATTCTTTCGTTCCAGCGAACGATTTTTTTCAATCAGTTCCGCCAAAGCCCGGTTGTGCGCGTCGGTGAGCCGATGCGATAGCACGCGCACCATCTCGTACGCCAGCGGCGGTTCGCGCGTCAACAGCGCGTCAAATTCCGCGCGCGTCATTTCCCACAGCTGCGTATCGCCGCGCGCGCGCACGCTGGCGGTGCGTTTGCCGTCGAGATTAAAGAGACTCATCTCGCCGACAAATTCGCCGGGGCCCCGCCGATTGACGATGCGCTCGTCCGGCGTGCCGAGACTTTTGACGACTTGGAGCTCGCCGGCGCGCACGATATAAAAATGGCGGCCCTCGTCGCCTTCGTAAAATAAAACGGCGCCGTCCGCCACTTGGCGCACGGTTAGCGTAGCGGCAAGCGTTTGAATCTCATGCGGCGGCAAATTGGCAAACAACGGTACGCGCGCAAGCATCTTTTCCGTAGGGGTCACATTGGCGTTCCTCTTGACAGCGTACGTCAAACGATAATAGAATCGGATGCGCTTGATTCAAGCGGTGATATTGTAGGACAGTCTGACGCGGACTGCAACCCGAACTTGGCAAGACGCTGTTTTATGCCGCGAGTTCTCGGCGCCTCGCGCAACGCGGTGAGGACATTTGGTCTTGCTGACAGGATGCCGGTTCGGGACGAATCGCAAGGAGGTAAAATGGAAATCACAATTACGCAAGCCGCAAGTCCAAAAGCGGTTACGGTAATGCACCTGCACGGCAATGTGGATTCGACGACCTTTGAACAATTCCAAAACGCGGCGGCGGATTTGATTGCGCAAGGCGCGCGCGATGTGGTTATTGATTTGGCGCAGACGCCGTACATGAGCAGCGCGGGCTTGCGGGCATTGAATGTGATTTATAACTCTTTGCGCGATGAAAACGCGACGCGCAGCGACATCAACGCGGGCGTCGTCAAAGGCACCTATAAATCGCCGCATTTGAAATTGGCGGCGCCGTCCAAGCGCGTGCTGGAAACGCTCAAGATGAGCGGGTTCGATATGTTTTTGGAAATTCATCCGAATGTCGCCAGCGCGGTAGCGTCGTTTTGATATGGCATTGCCCGCGCCGCTTCGCGCCCAAGCCACATTCGTCGGTTCGTTGGAACAATTGGCGAATGTGCGCGCTTTTATCCAGCGTACCGCGTCTCAATTGGGTTGCGATGAACAAGATATATTTGCGCTCGAGTTGGCGTGCGATGAAGCGGCGACGAATATCTTTAATTACGCCTTTACGGAACAGACCGGCGAGCTCGACATTCATGTGTGGCGTGAAGCGGATGCGATAGTGGTTACGATTGGATATTACGGACGAGCGTTTGACCCGGCGCAAATTCCCGAACCGGATTTGGATGCGCCGTTGGAACAGCGACCCGCCGGCGGTTTGGGTTTGTACTTTATGCGTCAGATGATGAACCAAGTTCAATTTGAATTTGACGCTGTTCGAGGCAATCGCTTGACAATGCGTCGTATTCTTGCGACAAAAGATTGAGGCACCCCAAATGGAATTACGCACCGAACGGCCTGCCGCGCTGCCGGCAGCCGCCATCTTGTATATCAAGGGCAATGTGGATGGTTCAAATTATCAGGAACTCATCCAACAAGGGCGCGCGCTGTATGCCGATGGCGCGCGGCAAATGGTTTTGGAATTGAGCGAATGTGCGTACATGAGCAGTTCGGGTTTGGTAGCGCTGAATGCGCTCTCCAAATTGCTGCGCGGCGAAAACCTGCCCAATCTGGAAGACGGTTGGGCTGTGCTCAAGACGATGGATGACGCGCGCGGCATGACCGGCAAACCGCAGATTGCGTTGGTCAATCCGACGACGCGGGTCGAGCGCGTTCTCGAACTCGCCGGACTCAAAACGATGCTGCCGCTGTATCCCGATATGGCGAGCGCGCTGGCTGCGCTCGCATGAATTTGACGAGCGCCGAATTGCCGCGTCATATCGCCGTGCTGTCCGTGCAGGGCAGCTTTGACGGCGCGACGTACGGACAGATTTTGGTTGAGGGCGAACAGCTCGTGACGCGCGGCGCGCGCGTTTTGATTCTCGATTTGACCGAGTGCGAATACATGAGCAGCGCGGGCTTGATGACGCTGACGCTGCTCTGGAAACGCATGCGCGCGCTGCAACGCGCCGAAAATGACGCGGCGTGGGAGACGCAAAATGTTTTGGCGCGCGCCGGCGTATTGGGGTATCGGCGTCAATTGATTTTGGCGGGCGCGCGGCCGGATGTGTTGCGCGTTTTGAATTTGGCGGGCATGCCCGCGTATATTGAAATGTATCCAGACGTGCCCGCCGCGCTGGCAGCGCTTGAAAGCTGAACCGACGCGGCAGGCATACTATTTTGTACAGGGAGCAGACGATGGACTTGAAAACAGACAAGCGCGACGATGTGGTGGTTCTTGCGATTAGCGGCAGTTTGGATGCGTTGAGCGCCCCCGAACTCGCGGATACAATTTCGGCACAGCTGGGCGCGGGCAGCGTCAAGCTGGTCGCCGATTTGGCGCAGCTCGATTACACGAGCAGCGCGGGTTTGCGCGTGTTGTTGAATGGCGTCAAAGCGGCGCGTCAAAAGGGCGGCGATTTGCGTCTCGCCGCCGTTCAGCCGAATGTAAAAAAGGTGCTGGACCTTTCGGGCTTTATGAGCATTATGAAATCATTTCCCGATGTGGCGGCGGCGGTTGCGAGTTATGCCTAACCGCGCGGTAGCGCTGGGCGATAGGTTAATCAGGTAAAAAGGATCACAGAAACGCAGATGGCGAATCAGCAAACGCGCGTGGCATTGGTAATTGGTTCGGGCGGAGTCAAATGCGCGGCGGCGCTGGGTTTGTACAAAGCGCTCAAACGCGAAGGGATTGAAATTGGCATGATGGTCGGCGCGGGCGTCGGCGTAATTTATGCGGCGCTGCTCGCGTTGGGACTCGCGCCGGAACAGATGGCGGACATGGGCGCGCAATTGTGGTCGCACGCGTTGACAGCTAAACACAAGCGCCGCGCGCTGTGGCAAATTTTATTGCCAAACGTATTTGGCTTTGATGAAAATTTTGGCACGGTGGACGATACGCTGCTGTGGGAACGTTTGCGCGCCGCGTACGGCGACGCCAAAATTGAAAACACCACCATTCCTTTGTACATCGCCGCGACCGATTTTCACAACGGCGAGCAGGTGGTTTTGACGCAGGGCAATATCGTGGACGCGGTGCGCGCCAGTCTCGCCATTCCGTACATTTTTCAAGCGCATCGCGTGGACGGTCGTTTGCTGGTGGACGGCTCTTTGAGCGACCCGCTGCCCATCGGCGTCGCCATCAAAGAAAACGCGAACGTTATTTTGACATTGGGCTTTGAGAGTCCGTATCAGGGCAAAATCAACGCGTTGATGCGTTACTCGTTCCAAGTCAGCAGCGTCATGTCCAATAATTTGCTGAAAGCAAATTATGCTTTTCACGCGTTGGCGCATCACGGCGAAATACTGCCGATTCGACCGCAGTTTCAACAACATGTCGGTTTGTTCGACACGGACAAAATTCCCGCCATTATCGCAGCGGGCGAACGCGCGATGGAGGAACAAATGCCGTATTTGAACAAAGTATTGGCGTTGGCGCAGTGACGGCGCGCGCTAATTTGGCGATTCGCCGCCACTCCCCCTATAATCGAATTGTCGCTCCGTACGTCCACCACCCAAAGTTTTTGGTTTGATGAATTTTCTCCGTTCGCGTAAAACTGTTTCGTCCCGCACGCCGAATTTGTATCTGCGCGATACGTGGGGGCAGGCATACGGGCTCGCGCATACGCGGCGTTTTGACCGCCGCAGTTTTTTTCTGCGCGCGATGGCGATTTTGGGCGCGATAGATTTAATCATGGCGCTCGTATTCGGTTGGGCTTGGCTTTTTCCGCCGCGTCCGCCGACTGTTGCCGCGAAACGCGCCGCGCCCACTCGAGTCGCCGTCCAAGCGCGCACGTCAACGCCTGAACCGACCGCAACCGCACAACCGACCGACCTGCCTACGCCGACGCGTCAACGCAGTCGCACGCGCGCCCCGACGCTTGCGCCCACTCAAGCCGCGCCGCCGCCGCCGACCGCCGCGCCGATTGCGGAAAAAAAGGTCGCGTCGGCGCGCACGTTGGAATACGCGTTGCCCGCGACGTTAAATGTCGGCGCGCTGACCATCAACGTTCCGCCCGAACCGCAAAATTGTACGTCGCCGGAACAGATGCCTGACGTGGTGAGCGCATCGGTGAAATTGTGCGCGGACGCGGAATATCGTCCGTTCACAGTGCGCGGCCAAGATATTGGCGTGTTTGGTAATGCGAACGCTGTGATTCGCGCGCAGGGGCGCGGCTTTGCGATTGTGGCGGAAGGCGCGCGTATTTTGATTGCGAATGTTTTGATTCGCGCGACGACGGACGCGGCGGACGCGGCGATTTTATTGTGTCTGTATCCCGATTGCCGCGGCCAGGCGGGCGGCATCGCGTACGGCGGCGGAATTTTGGTGCGCGCTGCCGATACGACGGTCATGGATTCCGACATTGCGGGCGGCGTGGCGGGCATTGCGGCGGAACGCGTGCGCGGCTTGAAAGCGCTCAACAATCGTTTGGATAATGCGACGGGTTGGGGTTCGTACAATTTTGCCGTGACGGACAGCGTGTTTGCCGGCAATTCGTTCAGTTATGCGAATCGCAGCTGCACGACGCCCGACGGCAGTTATTTGGCGAGCGGTTGTGAAGCGGCGGGCTGGTTGTGCATTGCGTGCCAAAAAAATATCGTGGCGCGCAACGCTTGCACCGGTTCGGGCGATTGCTTTTACATGAATGGCGAGGGCAACCTCACGTCGAACGACAACCGGTTTCATCAAAACGAATGTCGCGCCGCGCCGCACAATTGTTACGAAGTGACGTTTGCGACGGGCAACGAGTTTGTCGAAAATATCGCGCGCGACGACCCCGCGACCGGCGCCGCGTGCAAATATCCGTTTTGGGTGGGCGGCTCGCACGTTTATTTCGCGCGCAATCAATGGAGCTGTACAATTAGCCCCGAAGTCGCGCTGGCAGACGCCGTCGCTTCGACCGGCGTGCCGACGCGCATCGAGAATCGCTAACGCGTTATGGCGCTATCGTATTAACCCGTGAAAGATTATTACGCCCTGCTAAATCTCAAACCGAACGCGAACGCGGCGCAAATTGACGCGGCGTATCGGCGGTTGATGCAAAAATATCATCCGACCGCGCGCTCGTCGCCGCAGCTGTTGGACCGTCTGCGCGACTTGAATGAAGCGTGGCGCATTTTGAGCGACCCCGCGCAGCGCGCCGCGTATGACCGCGCGCGTCAAGAGGGGCGCGCCTTTGTTCCGCAGGTGGCGCCCGCGAGCGCGCGCCCGACGCCGCAGCCCGCCGCCGCCGAATGGGATGCGCCATTGGTGAAAAGCAGTTCGTGTTTAGTGCGGAGCGCGGCGGCGTTGGCGTTACTCTTTGCGTTGACAATTTTGGTATGGGGTTTGAGTCAGCAAATAGATTTTGGGCTGTGGTGGAACCAAATCCAACAAGAGTTGCGCGCGTATGTTTTGCAGGACGGTAGTTTTGAACCGAAACTCGCGCGGGCAGAAATGACGGCGACGCCCGACCCACGCTGCCGCGGCGGCTGCGAAACTCCGCCCGTGGGGTGTGTGGTCAAAGGCGATGTCGAGCCGAACGGCGCGCGCTTTTTTTATCTGCCAAACGATGCGGGTTACAGCGGCGTGCGGATTAATCTTGCCAATGGAGACCGTTGGTTTTGCGAGGTGGGCGACGCGACGGCGGCTGGTTGGACGCGCAAAGCGCCCACCGAAACGCCGACCTTGCCCCCGCCGCCCGAAGCGCTCATCACGAATATCGCGCGTAAAAATTTAGTCGTGTGTATGGAAAATGCCGCGCTGTTTCAGGGCCCCGGCGATGATTTTGCGATTTTGCAACAAGTCGAATCCGGCGCGCGCGTGGTCGTCACCGGCGTCATTGGCGAATGGTCGGCGGTCAATCTGCCGAACGGGATTGCATACATTCATTCCAGTTGGCTGTGCGCGCCAACGCGCGCGGCGACGCGGGCGCCCAACCCGGACGCGACGACGCCCGCAGCGGTTGATTCCAACACGCGCGTCGCCAACGCCGCCGCCGCGAATTTCAAATATCCCGCGCCGGTCTTGAGCGAACCGACGAATGGCGCGCGGTATTGGTGCGCGCGAGAATTGGTTTTCGCGTGGGCGTTCGATGGCGCGCTCGCGCCCGACGAATATTTTTTAATCGAAAGCAAACCGCACGAAAAGACGCGTTGGACGGCGTTGGCGGATTGGACCAAAGAGACGCGCGTAATCTTGCATCCGAGTCGCGGCGGCGGTTCGTGCGATACGGTCTGGTGGCCGAATACCGGCGCTTATCAATGGCGCGTCAGCGTTGTGCGCGGCGCCAAAGAGATGCCCGAATACCTCAGTCCGTTCAGCGCGGTAAATGATATAACGTACGCGCAATAAGCATACGCGCCTCCAAACAAACCCGCCTCGTTGATTCCATGCCGTGCGTAGAAAGCGTTCTCTAACGCTGACGGGGCGCATTAGGCGCATTAGAGAATGCGCCCTACGCATGAGATGTGGGTAATCGTTACATCCTGCTTTGTTTGACACTCGCCGCGCGCGCATCTATAATGCGCGCGGTTTTTTCTAAATTCGTACAAAGGAGCTCTTATGGGCAAAGGCGATAAACGCACCAAGCGCGGCAAACTGTTTCGCGGTTCGCGCGGCAAGACATTCCCCGGCAAGCCGCCGCCCGCGCCGCCGAAACCGGAACCGAAACCGGCGTCGGTGAAAAAAGCGCCGCGTCCGCAGCCCGCGACGCCGGGCGAGGCGACCCCGCCCGCCGAATAAATTTTGCGATTTCTCGTATAGCCGAGGTGCGTTGAAAGATCGGTCTTTCACGCACCTTGTGTTTCAATACGAACATGTCACGTCGTATCCAAACGTTTTCGGCGCTGCTCGGACGTATTTTGGTGGTTGTTGTACTGGGCGCAAGCATCGGCATCGCGTTGGGTTCGCTCTTGGGCAATGTCGCCCTGGGAATCGCGCTGGGCGCGTTGATTGGCGTCCTGACGGGCGCGGTCCTGGAATTGACGCGTCGCCCCAAGCGGTAGACATTGCGCTTTGTCGCGCTCTGTGGCGTCGTGAATTGTATTGCGCTTTTTTTGTTCTTTGTTATAATCACGCAACTCGCAACGGCGGGCGTCGTTTTGATTGGACGACGGTTCTACCTCACTTTTTCCACTTTTCGACAACAATGGCGTTGAGAATCCTCGCTTTGTCATTTTCCGAAAGGGGGTGTTTCGGAACTCGAACACTTTAACGCGCATTGCATTTGACACGCGCGGCGCGGCGCGACGCGACGCGTGACTGGATATTTCGCGCATGAACATTTATGGAGGAGAAGCAGAATGAAAGGTTCCAAGTTAATAATTTTGACGCTGTTGACGCTCGGCGTCTTGCTGGTTGTGGCAGCGTGCGCTCCGGCGGCGACGCCTCCGCCCGCGCCCACAGCTGTCCCGGCGCAGCCGACCGCGGCGCCCGCACAACCGACCGCGGCGCCCGCGCAGCCAACTGCCGCGCAACCGACCGCAGCGCCTGCACAGCCCACGGCGGCAAGCGGCGCAGCGGCGATTAAAGTTGGTTTGGTGACGGACGTAGGGGGTCCGGACGACAAATCGTTCAATGCGACCTCGATTGCGGGGATGGAACGTGCGGTAAAGGAATTGGGGATTTCGCCGGAATCCAAGTATTTGCAATCGCGGCAGCCGACGGATTACGAAAAGAATCTGCAAGAATTCGTGACGCAAGGATTCAACCAAATTATCACGGTGGGATTCTTGTTGGGATTGGACACGGCGAAAGCGGCGAAAGCGAATCCGGACATGAAATATGCGATTGTGGATTATTCGTATCCGGATTGTTTTGGGAGTGCGGTGGAAGGCAAGGACTGCGGGAGCGCCAGCGTGCTGCCGAACACATTGGGCTTGACGTTCCGCACGGAGCAAGCGGCATTCTTGGGCGGCTATTTGGCGGCAGGCGTGTCCAAGACGAAAAAAGTGGGGACGTATGGCGGGGTGCAGATTCCGCCGGTGGAAGATTTTATGTGGGGCTTTGAAGCCGGCGTAAATTACTGGAATGCCAAGCACAATGACAAAGTGGAATTGTTGGGCTGGAATTCCAAAGACAAAAAAGGCGTATTCACGAACACGTTCACGGACCCGGCAAAAGGCAAAGAAGCGGCGTTGTCGTTAATAGACGAAGGCGCGGACATTATTTTGCCGGTGGCGGGTTTGACGGGCAACGGCACGTTTGCGGCGGCAAAAGAAAAGAATGCGCTGGGCATCGGCGTTGACACGGATCAGTGCATTTCGCTGCCGGGCGATTGTCCGGTAATTCTGACGAGTATCCGCAAGAATTTGGACAATGCGGTATTCGAAGCCATCAAGCGTTTGGTGAATGGGACGTTCGAGGGCGGCACGTATAGCGGCACGTTGGAAAATGACGGCGTATCGTTGGCGCCGTATCATGACCAAGCGTCGCGCGTTTCCGCCGACCTGCAAAAGGAACTCGACGAACTCAAGCAAGGCGTCATTGACGGCAAGATTGACATTCAAAAATGGTCGGTGGGCGAAGGAACAATGGCGCCCGGCGGCTCGTCCAGCGTTGACCCCAAGACCATCAAAGTTGGTTTGGTGACGGACGTAGGGGGTCCGGACGACAAATCGTTCAATGCGACCTCGATTGCGGGGATGGAACGTGCGGTAAAGGAATTGGGGATTTCGCCGGAATCCAAGTATTTGCAATCGC
>JAJVIA010000035.1:18255-37375 GCA_022072245.1 Anaerolineae bacterium | reverse complement strand
AAAGTTGGTTTGGTGACGGACGTAGGGGGTCCGGACGACAAATCGTTCAATGCGACCTCGATTGCGGGGATGGAACGTGCGGTAAAGGAATTGGGGATTTCGCCGGAATCCAAGTATTTGCAATCGCGGCAGCCGACGGATTACGAAAAGAATCTGCAAGAATTCGTGACGCAAGGATTCAACCAAATTATCACGGTGGGATTCTTGTTGGGATTGGACACGGCGAAAGCGGCGAAAGCGAATCCGGACATGAAATATGCGATTGTGGATTATTCGTATCCGGATTGTTTTGGGAGTGCGGTGGAAGGCAAGGACTGCGGGAGCGCCAGCGTGCTGCCGAACACATTGGGCTTGACGTTCCGCACGGAGCAAGCGGCATTCTTGGGCGGCTATTTGGCGGCAGGCGTGTCCAAGACGAAAAAAGTGGGGACGTATGGCGGGGTGCAGATTCCGCCGGTGGAAGATTTTATGTGGGGCTTTGAAGCCGGCGTAAATTACTGGAATGCCAAGCACAATGACAAAGTGGAATTGTTGGGCTGGAATTCCAAAGACAAAAAAGGCGTATTCACGAACACGTTCACGGACCCGGCAAAAGGCAAAGAAGCGGCGTTGTCGTTAATAGACGAAGGCGCGGACATTATTTTGCCGGTGGCGGGTTTGACGGGCAACGGCACGTTTGCGGCGGCAAAAGAAAAGAATGCGCTGGGCATCGGCGTTGACACGGATCAGTGCATTTCGCTGCCGGGCGATTGTCCGGTAATTCTGACGAGTATCCGCAAGAATTTGGACAATGCGGTATTCGAAGCCATCAAGCGTTTGGTGAATGGGACGTTCGAGGGCGGCACGTACAGCGGCACGTTGGAAAATGACGGCGTATCGTTGGCGCCGTATCATGACCAAGCGTCGCGCGTTTCCGCCGACCTGCAAAAGGAACTCGACCAACTCAAGCAAGACGTCATTGACGGCAAGATTGACATCAAGGCGTTGTCGGAGCAATAACCGAGTAAACTTGTAAACAGGGAAACAGGTAGGCAGGTTAAAAGACTTGTCTACCTGTATTCCTATCTACCGATTTACTGCGATCAACATGCCTCCAATCCTCGAATTACGCGGCATCACCAAACGCTTTCCCGGTGTGCTGGCTAACGACCACATTGACCTTACGTTGAATCAAGGCGAAATTCACGCGCTGCTCGGCGAAAATGGCGCGGGCAAATCTACCTTGATGAATGTGCTGTACGGTTTGTATCATCCCGACGAAGGCGAAATTTTGGTGCGCGGCAATCCGATTCGCATGACGGGCCCGCGCGACGCGATTGCGCAAGGGATCGGCATGGTGCATCAGCATTTCATGTTGATTCCCGTTTTTACGGTCACGGAAAATGTAATGCTCGGCGACGAAAGCATTACGAACGGCGTCGTGTTGGACCGTAAAAAAGTGGCGCGCGAAATCCGCGAACTTTCGACCAAATACGGGTTGGAGGTCAACCCCGATTTATACATCAAAGATTTGTCCGTCGGCGTGCAGCAGCGCGTGGAAATTATCAAGCTGTTGTATCGCAAAGCGGACATTCTTATTTTGGACGAACCGACGGCGGTTCTGACGCCGCAAGAGGCGGATGATTTATTTCAGGTGCTGCGTAACTTGAAAGCGCGCGGCAACTCGATTATTTTCATCACGCACAAATTGCGCGAAGTGTTGGAACTGGCGGACCGCATCACCGTTCTGCGGCTCGGCAAAGTGGTGGGCAGCGCGGACCCGCAAAGCGCCACCAGCGCGGAATTGGCGCGGATGATGGTCGGGCGCAGCGTTATCTTGTCGGTGGACAAAGAACCCGCGCAGCCCAAAGCGGTGACGCTCGCCGTACAGGATTTGGTTGTGCGCGATGAGCGCCAGAATATCGCCGTGAACGGCGTTTCCTTCCAAGTCCATGCCGGCGAAGTGTTGGGCATCGCGGGCGTACAGGGCAACGGGCAAACGGAACTCGCGCAAGCGCTAACCGGTTTGCGTAAAGTCGAGTCGGGGCAGGTGACGATTTTGGGCGAGGACACGACGCACGCGAATCCGCGCAAAATTTCCGAATTGCGCGTCGCGCATGTGCCGGAAGACCGCCAAGCGGATGGCCTCGTCTTGAATTTTCCCGTCGAAGACAATCTGGTTTTGAACGAATACTATCGTCCGCCGTTTGCCAAAGGCATCGTCATGAATTTTGACGCGATTCAAACGGCGGCGGAAGAGCGCGTGCGCGAATTTGATGTGCGGACGCCGAGCATTTTTGTCAACGCGGGCAATCTGTCGGGCGGCAATCAACAAAAGGTGATTGTGGCGCGTGAATTTTCGCGCGACATTGCTTTGTTGATCGCTTCACAGCCGACGCGCGGTCTCGACGTGGGCAGTATCGAATACATTCACAAACGCATCATTGAAAAACGCGACGCGGGCGTGGCGGTTTTGCTCGTTTCAAACGAACTCGACGAAATCATGTCGCTCTCGGACCGCGTCGCCGTCATGTTCAAGGGCGAAATCATTGATACGGTGAACGCGGCGGAAACGACCAAAGAGGCGCTCGGGCTTTTGATGGCGGGCGTACACGAACCGGGCGCGTCGCCGCAACCGCAAACCCCCAACGCGCAAGCGGAAACTCTGGACGAAATCGCGTAAGGGCTTTGCCCAGCGCGAATCGCAACACGCGAGATGCAAACTCATGGCTGAAGCAGCTGCAACGGCAAATCCTAAAAATTCTTCCGCGCCTGCGCCCAATTCATTTAATCTGCGGCGCTTGCTCGATGCAATCACAATCCCCGCGCTTTCGATTCTAACCGCGTTTCTCTTGAGCGGTTTTGTCATTGCCTTTACCTCGCCCGAAGTCTTGGCGCTCTTGCCCCAATTTTGGCAGCATCCGGTCGAACTGTTGACGACGATGCTCAAGACCGTGTTGACGGCATACGCCGCGCTGCTGCAAGGCGCGTTCGGCGATTGGGGCGCGATTTTGCAAGGATTCCAAGTCTGGCTTACAACCGGCAATTCCACCGAACTCTTGCGCGCGCTGCGCGACCCGTTTGAAAGTTTGGTCGCGGCGACGCCGTATATTTACACCGGGTTAGCGGTGGCGGTTGGTTTCAAAGGCGGCTTGTTCAACATCGGCGTCGAGGGACAATTGTTTGCGGGCGCGATTGCTTCGGCGTGGGTCGGTTTCAATATCGAAGGGCTGCCGTGGTTTCTGCATTTACCGCTTGCGCTCATCGCCGGTATCTTGGCGGGCGCGGTCTGGGCAGGCATCGCGGGCGTGTTAAAAGCGACGCGCGGCGTGAACGAAGTAATCAACACCATCATGCTCAATTACATCATGTTCCTTTTTACGGACTGGTTGTTGAGCGACGGCGGCCCGATGCGCGGCAACGCGGGCGCGCCGCGCACGCCCGAAATTTATCCGAGCGCGTACTTGCCGCGCGTGCTGCCCGACCCCGTGCGTTTTCATTGGGGCTTTTTCCTTGCCATCGGCGCGGTCTTTTTTGTGTATTGGTTGTTGTGGAAAACGACCGTCGGTTTTGAAATTCGCACCGTCGGCGCGAGTCCGACGGCGGCAAAATACGCGGGCATCGCGGTCGGCAAAGTTTTTGTGCTGGCGATGGGCTTGTCGGGCGGACTCGCGGGTTTGGCGGGCGCGAACGAATTGCTCGGATTGAATCATTACATGGTCGCCGCGTTTTCGCCCGGCTATGGTTTTGATGCGATTGCGTTGGCGCTGCTCGGCAAATCAAATCCGTTTGGCGTGCTGGCGGCGGCGCTCTTGTTTGGCGCGCTGCGGAACGGCGCGACGCGGATGCAGTCCCTCGCCACCGTGCCGGTGGATATTATTTCGGTCATGCAAGCTTTAATTATCGCATTTATCGCCGCGCCCGAAATCGTGCGCTGGCTCTATCGGCTCAAACGTCCGGCGCAACATGAGCAAGAAGTCTTTGCGCGCGGCTGGGGCGCGTGATGATTTCAAATTTCAGATTGAAGCGTTTGGATTTGTCGGCGACGAATCCCGCAAACTCAATCTGACCTTTGCAATCGGCAATCTTTAATGTTCGGAATGGTCGCAACTTCGGTCGCACACAAAACCGCTGATTTCGCGCAGCGGCGCCGCTGGATTGTCGGCGGAGTCATTGTCGTCGTCGGATTGTTGGCGCTGTGGTTTTTTGCCATCCAAGTGCCGGCGGACGAACTGTCCAAATACCGTTTTAGCGGCGGCGGCGACGCGGTGCAGCTGCCGGTAGTGGAACTGCCAACCGCTGCGACGAATTGGATTCTCTCGCTCTTGCTGATTGGCTTTGGCGTGTATCATCTCGTGCGCGGGCTGACCAACTCGGCGGTTTTGTTTGGCGTCATCGCGTTTTTACTGCTCGCCATTTTTTTGACGTGGAGCATTCGCGGCGCCTCGCTCAACCTGACGGGCTTGATGGAAAGTACGTTGATTCGTTCGATTCCGTTTTTATTGGGCGCGCTCAGCGGCATCATGTGCGAACGTTCGGGCATCATCAATATCGCGATTGAAGGTATGATGTTGACGGCGGCGTTCGTATCGGTCATTGTCGGCGCGCTCACCGGCAATTTGTGGATTGCGCTGGTGGCGGGCGTGTTGAGCGGCGCGTTGATTGCGGGCGTCCACGCCGTTTTTTCCATTCAGTTCAAGGTGGACCAAATCATCAGCGGCACAGTCATTAATATCTTTGCGGTTGGTCTCACCAATTTTTTGAATTTGCGCTGGTTGACCACCAATCAAGAATTGAACAACAGCGGCGTCTTTGCCAAAGTCCCGATTCCGTTCTTGGCGGACATTCCGGTGCTTGGCACAATTTTATTTAATCAAATCGCGCTCGTGTATATCGCGCTCATTCTCATGTTCGCGGTCAACTTTTTGCTTTATAAAACGCGCTGGGGTTTGCGGACGCGCGCGGTCGGCGAACATCCGAAAGCGGCGGACACGCTTGGCGTGAATGTGTTCAAGATTCGTTACGTCAATGTCATTCTCGCGGGCATGTTGGCGGCGCTCGGCGGCGCGTTCCTCACGCTCGGCTCGGTCGGACGTTTCGATAAATTGATGACCAACGGGCGCGGCTTTATCGCGCTCGCCGCCATGATTTTTGGCAATTGGAATCCGTTCGGCTCGTTCGGCGCGTCGCTCTTGTTCGGCTTTATGGATTCCTTGCAATTGAAATTGCAAATCCTCACCTCGGTGATTCCATCCGAAATTTTGTTGATGGCGCCGTATCTGGCGACCATGATTGTCTTGGCGGGCGTCGTCGGCCGCGTGCGTCCGCCCGCGGCGGAAGGCATTCCGTACGAAAAACAATAAATGCGGTAGAGGAGGCATGGTATGCAAGGTCTGATGATGGACTATCCGCTCACGCTTACGCCGCTTTTGGAGCGTGCGCCAAAATTTTTTGGACATAAAGAAATTATCACCAAAGCGGGGACGACGCTCGAACGCGAAACGTTCGCGGAATGGGCGCCGCGCGTCGCGCGTCTCGCCAACGCGCTGGAAAAATTGGGCGTCCGACGCGGCGACCGCGTGGCGACGTTCGCGTGGAATAACGCGCGGCACATGGAATTGTACTTTGCCGTGCCGTGCATGGGCGCGGTGCTGCATCCGCTCAATCTGCGCCTGCCGCCCGACCAACTCGTTTATATCGTCAATCACGCCGAAGATACCGTTCTCTTTGTTGACGCCTCGCTCTTGCCGGTCATTGAAAAACTCGCGCCGCAATTCAAGAGCGTCAAACATTTTGTCGTGATGGGCGATAGCGTGCCGGAAACAACTTTGACGCCCGTACACGCGTACGAAGAATTGTTGCGCAACGCGAGCGATACGTATCCGTTCCCGAATCTTGACGAAAATCAAGCCGCGGGCATGTGTTACACCAGCGGCACCACCGGTCATCCCAAAGGCGTCGTGTACTCGCATCGTTCGATGGTGCTACATTCGATGGGTCTCGCCATGTCGAGTTCGTTTGGTATCGCCGAAAGCGATATTGCAATGCCCGTGGTGCCAATGTTTCATGTGATGGCGTGGGGCTTGCCGTTCGCGTGCATCATGGTCGGCGCGGACGTGGTTTTGCCGGGACCGCACATGCAGCCGCGCGACCTTGCCGAATTGATTCAAGCCACGCGCGTCACGCTCACGGCGGGCGTGCCGACGTTGTGGCTCGGTTTGATGAATCTGCTCGAAAACGAACGCTACGATTTATCGAGCTTGCACACTATGGTTGTCGGCGGCTCGGCGGCGCCGCGCTTTTTAATCGAGAAAATGGAAAAGCAGCACGGCTTGAAAATTATTCACGCGTGGGGCATGACCGAAATGTCGCCGCTCGGCACGGTGAGCCGTTTGACCAAGGCGCAGCTGCAATTGCCTGAAGCGGAACAATTTGATTTGCGCGCGAAACAAGGGATGCCGCCGCCCGGCGTGGAAATTCGCGCGGTGGATGAAATGAATCAAGCGGTGCCGTGGGACGGCAAAACGTTCGGCGAGCTTCAGGTGCGAGGTCCATGGATTGCGCGCGAATATTATAAAGACGACCGCAGCGCGAATTCATTCCGCGACGGCTGGTTTGCGACGGGCGACGTGGTGACGATTGACGCGGCTGGATTTGTGCAAATTGTGGATCGCACCAAAGATTTGGTAAAGAGCGGCGGCGAATGGATTTCTAGCGTGGATTTGGAAAATGCCATCATGGCGCATCCGCAAGTGTTGGAAGCGGCGGTCATTGCCGTCACGCATCCGAAATGGCAGGAACGTCCGCTCGCGTGCGTGGCGCCGAAACCCGAATTCAAAGACACGCTCACGAAAAAAGATATTCTCGACCATCTGCGGACCCGTTTCGCGGCGTGGGAATTGCCCGACGACGTAATCTTTATTGACGCGGTGCCCAAAACGAGCGTCGGCAAATTCGACAAAAAAGTTTTGCGCGCGCAATATCGCGATTACGTTCTCCCCGAACGCTAATTGGCAAAGCAACCCTTTGCGGTTGCGCGCGGTACGTTCCAATAACGCAATGCCAAATGGAAGTAGATTCCGTTTGGCATTTTTTATTTTTATGCGTACTATGGATGCAAGAGGGCAGACGGAACGTTGACCAAGATTTTTCGCGTCGGCAGCTTGCGGTTTCATGCCCTTGTCGTTCGGCAATGCAAGTAAAAAATCAAAAATCAAAAATCAAAAATCAAAAATCGGACAGACCTCTCATGCGTTTTTATTTTGTACGACACGGCGAAAGCGAAGCGAATGTTACGCGCGAATTTTCCAATGACAATCGCGTCAAACATCCTTTGACCGTAACCGGACGCGCCCAAGCGCAAGCGCTCGCGGAACAATTGCGCGCGACCGAGTTCGCGGCGCTTTATGCCAGTCCGCTGCTGCGCGCGCGCCAAACGGCGGAAATTCTCAATGCGCCGCACGGTCTCGAAATCCAAATCGCACCCGCGTTGAGCGAACACCATGCCGGCAAGCTGGAAGGACGCGCCGACCCCGCCGCGTGGGATGAATATCGCGCGCTGTTTGAAATGTGGCTCTGGCAAGGCAATTTGGACGCGCGGATTGACGGCGGCGAAAGTTTCAATGAACTGCGCGCGCGCTTTATGCCGTTCATGCAGCGCCTGACCGAGCAGTATCAGGACACGGACGCGCAGGTCTTGCTCGTCGCGCACGGCGGCGTTTTTCTTTTGATGCTGCCCTTGCTTTTGACCAATGTGGGATATGCGTTCGCGCGCACGCATATTTTGCGTAACGCCGCGCTTGTGGCGGCGGAACAGCGCGCCGAAGGTTTGGTGTGCGTTTCGTGGGACGGCGTACAGCTAACGCCAATGGGAAGCATCGTACATGAAACTTGACCCGCAGAAATTGGTCGCGCCGCCGCGCCCGCATTATTTTGAGGGCCGCGCGCTGACCGCCGCCGATTTGCACGCGGAACAAAACTATCGCCGCGAAAAAGCGTGGCTGCACAATCGGATGCTGCACGGTTACGGCATCGTGTCCGGGCTCGACGTGACGGTCCAAGAAAACGAAAACGGCGCTGCCCAAGTCGTCATTGCGCCCGGTTACGCGCTGGACGGCTATGGCCGCGAATTGATTGTGCCTGAATCTTTGTCCGTCGCGGTCGGGCAGGCGCGCCGCGATTTTGTCGTCTATCTGGAATTTGCGGAAAGAGCGGACGCCGCCTCTGTTGTTCCGCTGGCTGACGGCGAGCCGCAAGCGACGCGCATAAGCGAAACCGTGCGCGTACTGTTCGAGCCGCCGACGGAGCGTTTGACGTCGCCGCCCGCGCGCGCCGATTTTGCCATTCCGCTCGCGCGGGTTCGCAAACCGCATCAGCAATGGCAGCATGACCGCACCTTTCGGCCGCCGCGCGCAAAATAATGTCGAATCCGTCCATTGCGCCCGAACTGCATGACATTGCCGCGTCGTTTCGCTGGAACGCCGAGCATGTGTTGGGCGACAGTTCTCTGTTGTATCAAAAACTCGCGTATCGCGTCGCCGACGATGCGGATCTGCTCGCGCTCGCGGCGCACGCGCAGCCGCATCAACCGCCGATGAATTTATTGTTTGGCGCGGTGCATTATCTTTTGCTGCGCGCGACGGACGACCCCCTAAAAAATTTTTTCCCCGATTTGGCGCGCAAACCGAATCGCCAAGACGACCCGTTTCCGATTTTTCGCGCGTTCTGTTTGGAAAACGCCGATGCCTTGGCGCAATTGATTTCGTCGCGCCGCGTGCAGACGAACAAAGTCGCGCGCTGCGCGTTGTTCTTGCCCGCGTTCGAATGGATTGCGCGGCGCGTTGCATACAAACCGTTCGCGCTGTTGGAGGTCGGCGCGAGCGCGGGCTTGAATTTAAATTGGGATCGTTACGCTTATGCCTATGGCGATGGCGTCTTTTGCGGCGACGCGGACGCGACGGTTGTGTTGCCGAGCGCCGTGCGCGGCGCCCGTCCGCCGCTTCCGCAAGCGTTTCCGCGCGTGCAAACGCGCGCGGGCATAGATTTGAATCCGATGGACGTTTTCGACGACGACGCGATGTTGTGGCTGCGCGCGTTGGTGTGGCCCGAACAGCGCGACCGCGCGGAACGTCTCCGCCGCGCCATCGCGTTGGCGCGCGAATTTCCGCCGCGCGTAGAGCAAGGCGACGCGCGCACGCAGGTCGCGGCATGGGCGCGCGCGATTCCGCCGGACACGCCCATCGTTTTGTTTCACAGCTTTGTATTGAATCAAGTGGACGCGGCGGCGCGTGAACAGTATTACGCGCAGCTGCGCGGTTTGGATGTGGAACGCGTTTGGTTTGATGTGGCGGTCGAGCCGCAAACATGGCCCGCGCGTTTGAGCGTGACCACGCGCGCGACGCAAACGACGCTCGCGTTATGCGACCATCACGGCCGTTGGTTGGAATGGATTGAACATGCCGCCGCCGTATGATTTGGCGTGGTGGGGCTGGGTCATTGGCGCGTTCGGCGCGTTCATGATCGGCGTCTCCAAAACCGGCATTGTCGGCTTGGGCATATTGGCGGTGGCGCTGTTCACGTTTATTTTTCCGGCGCGCGCTTCCACCGGCATCGTCTTGCCGCTTTTGATTGTAGGCGACATTATGGCGGTTTTGTATTATCGCCGCAGCGCGGTGTGGGCGCAGCTGCTGCGCTTGATTCCGTGGACCGTTGTGGGCGTCGTGGCGGGTTATTTCGCGCTGGGTAAATTGGATGCCGCGCAAGTGGGACGCTTGATTGGCGCGATTTTGCTCGGCATTACGGGTTTGCAATTTTGGCGGATGCGTTCCGCGCGCGGCATCGAAGCGGCGAGCGAACGCATTGCGCGCAAGCTGTTTCTCGTCGCGGCGGTCGGCATCGCAGCCGGTTTTTTCACCATGTTGGCGAACGCGTCGGGACCCATCGTTATCATTTATTTGCTCGCGATGGGTTTGCCGAAAATTGAATTTATGGGCACGGGCGCGTGGTTTTATTTTTTGCTCAATCTGGTCAAAGTTCCATTCAGTTGGAATCTGGGTTTGCTTACGCCCGAAACGTTAGCGTTTGACGCGCTGCTGGCGCCGTTTGTTATTTTGGGCGGTCTCGCGGGCTATCAAATTTTCAAGCGGCTCAATCAAAAATTATTTGAAGAGCTCGCGTTGGGCTTGACCGCGCTCGCGGCGCTGCGTCTACTGTTTGGCTAAACACAATGGATAACGACGCTCCACTTTTTATCATCGGCGACATTCACGGCCATTTGGAAAAAATGATTCGCCTGCTGCGTTTCGCAAATTTGGCAAATTCCAAAGCGGAATGGGTCGGCGGCGCCGCGCAATTGTGGTTCATGGGCGATTTTACCGACCGGGGTCCCGACGGTATCGGTACGCTTGATTTTGTCATGCGCTTGCAAGCGGACGCGGCGCGAAAAGGCGCGCGCGTCGGCGCGCTCTTGGGCAATCACGATGTGGGTTTATTGAGCGCGCATCTTTGGCGCGACCAACGTTCGGGCGGTCCGGGCGGCACGTTTTACAAAGATTGGGCCAAAAACGGCGGTTTGGATTCCGACCTCGCGCGTTTGGAAACGCGCCACATTGAATGGATTCAACAACTGCCCGCGATGGCTTGCGTGAACGAACGCCTGCTCGTCCACGCCGACGCGTTATTTTATTTGAATTATGGCGAGACAATCCAAGCGGTGAATGAAACGTTGGCGCGCGTCTTGCAAGGCGGCGCGGCTGAGTATGACCGCTTGCTGGCGTATGGCGGAGACCGCTTTGCGTTCACTGAAAAAAATGCGGGCGGCGTCACGCGCGCGCGGCAATTTCTCAAACAGTTCGGCGGCAGGCAGATCATTCATGGCCATACGCCAATTCCTGTTATGAATGGCGAACCGTATGGCCGCGTGACGCGCGCGTATGTGTATGCGAACGGTTTGGCGGTGAATGTGGACGGCGGCATTTATAAAGGCGGCGTCGGTTTCGTGTACGAAGCGGCGCCGTTGACGTAAAATAAAAATGAGCGCAGAACTTGGACCTGACGCGCAAGCGCATGACGCGCCCATTGAATTGCGCGATGATTTGCTGCAAATGGAATATACGTACCTCACGCAATCGTCGTTTCGTTCCGACGAATTGCGCGACCGTATTTTTCAATTTTATCTGCTCATTGTCAGCACGGCGGCGGCGGTGATTTTGGGCTTGACGCAAATGGCAAACAACGGCGAACCGCGCGGCATCCCGTTCGACGTGGCGACCATTCGTTGGGCGTTGGTGACGCTCGCGGTCTTGATTGGCGTCATCGGCGCGGTGATGGTGCCAATTTTTGTGCGCCTACGGCGTGTGGTGCTGGAATGTTTGCAGGGGACCGTGCTGCTCAAACGCTATGTCCTCAACGCCGCGAATGAAAAACGCTTTGGCGACGCGTTCATTTGGGACGATAGAACTTTGCCGCGCGATGAAAGTTACGGCAGCGCGTCGTTCCTTTTGATTTTCGTTTTTATCTTGCTCGATTCCGTCATGTTGAGCTTGCCGTTCTTTGTGTGGTTTTCCGATTGGCTGCGTACGCTCGCCGCGCTGCTGTGGACGCTCGTCGTTTTCGTGCCGCTCGTGACAATCCAAGTGATGCTGTATCGTTACCGTCTGGCGCGCGAACTCGCGCAGGCGATGGAACGCAATCGTTTTACGGTGAAATGGATTCGGCTCGGCATCGAAACCGTACCGGACGCGCAGCCAGAAATTCGCAAACCGCTGCTGCAAGCGTTCGGCGCAGGCGCGCTCGCGTTGGCGTTGGTTGGCGCGGTCAATCTTTTGCTCGAATGGGGCGCGCTGCGCTTTTGACGCGCGCCAAATAATCCCTCACACATTTACAAAAATGCGCGGGCTTGCGCGTTTCAATCTCGTACAAGCCGCGCGCGTCATGTCTTGACCAAACGCGTCAACGCGTCTAGATCGCACAGCGTAATGACATTATTCGAATCTATAAAAATCAAACCGGCGCGCCGCAATTCGCCCAAACCCTGATTCACGCGTTCGCGCGTCGCGCCGACCAAATCCGCCAAATCGCCTTGCGTCAAACGCAGTTGCAGCGTCACGCCCCCGGCTCGGCGCGCGCCATATTTATCTGCAAAAATCAATAACTGTCGCGCCACGCGCAATTTCACATCCAAACGCGCAAACGCTTGAATCCGTTCGTTCGCCGCGCGCAAACGCGCCGAAAGAATTCGCATCACATTTTGCGCGACGCGCGGCGTGGTCGTCAATAATTCTTGAAACGCCGCGCCCTCGATCCACAACACATCCGTCTCTTCCAATGTCCGCGCGGTGGCTGAACGCTGCGAATTTTCTACGATGCCCATTTCGCCGACCAAATCGCGCGCGCCCACCAAATCAATAAATACATCTTTGCCATTCCATTGTTCGACAAGCAATTTAATCGTCCCGCGCACAATCACATACGCGCTGTCGCTCGTTTGCTGCGTATTGAATAAAACCGTTCCCGCCGGAAGCGTTTTGGGAATCCAGCGCGCGGCAAGCCGTTCCACTTCCGCGCCGCTCACGCCGCGCATCAATTCGGTTGCCGCCAACGCTTCGATTTGGCGCGCCCTTTTGTTTGGCATGACTAGATTATAAAATTGTTGCATGAGCGCCGTCAATCATCCCATCGGGTCTGTCGCCAAAACCTTTGGGGACTCGAAAAAATCAAAGGTTTGAGGACAAGGAGCCAATTCGATTTTCAAGCCCTGCCGCGCCGCCATGACTTGGATCGTCGCGGACTGCGTTTGGGTCACAATCCGAGCGATGGTATCATCGTCGCGCTGCGGGTCGTGGTGAAAGAGAATCAATTGTTTGACGCGGGCGGCTTGGGCAACGTCGAGCGCCATCGCGGCGGTGGAATGACCCCAGCCCTGTTTGGCGGGTCCCGCCAAGCCGAGATATTCGTCCGTCGTATATTGCGCGTCGTGAATCAACACGGCGGCGTCTTGGGCAAAAGAAATCAAGCGGCGGTCGGCAAAGGCGTACCCTTCGACATCGGTGGCATACACAACCGCGCGCCCGCGCCATTCGATGCGATACAACATTACGCCGCCCGGATGCGCCAGAGAATGTAACGCGCGGATTAAAAGAGACGGCTGCGCGGGGTCGGGATTCCATTCCAGCGCGGCGTTGGCGGCAAGCGGCAAGATTGTTTTTTGCGCTGCGGTTTCGTCCCACCGCACCGGAAAATATGGCGGCGTCATAATTTGCGCCAAATGTTTTTCCAACGCGCGGTCCGCCGGCGCAGGCGCCATAATTTGCAAATGCGTCTGCGCTTGATATAACGGCGCGAAAAAGGGCAAGCCCTGCGTGTGGTCGTGATGCAAATGCGAGAGCAGCAATAAAAGCGTTTGCGGCGCGCGGCGCGCCAAAACATTGCCCAACGCGATAATGCCCGTGCCGGCATCCAAAATAAGCGTCTGTCCGCCCGCGCTGAATTCGAGACACGGCGTCGCGCCGCCGTACTGTGCGGTTGCGGGCGAGGCGACGGGATAACTGCCGCGTACGCCCCAAAAAGTGATGGTCAACGTATCATTCATTTGCGTCTCCTGACGGTTCGATGTACAAGTATTGTCGCAGCTTGCGCGCGCGGTTGCAATGAAATAATTCACACGACGGGAAAAAAATTTTTGGAAAGCGATTCAATGTCCTCACACGGCGTCATTCAACGTTACAAAAAATACTTGCCCATTACCGCGCGCACGCCCGCGCTCACGTTGGGCGAAGGCGGTACGCCGCTGGTGCGCGCGGAAGCGTTATCGCGCGAACTGGCGTGCGACGTTTATTTGAAACTCGAAGGATGCAATCCGACGGGTTCGTTCAAGGACCGCGGCATGGTCGTGGCGATGGCAAAAGCGGCGGAAAGCGGCGCGCGCGCCGTCATTTGCGCGTCCACCGGCAACACCTCCGCCAGCGCGGCGGCATACGCGACGCGCGCGGGCTTGCAGAGCGTGGTGCTCATTCCGTCAGGTCAAATCGCGCGCGGCAAACTCGCGCAAGCGTTTGTGTACGGCGCGCGCATTCTCGCCCTTGACGGCAACTTTGACCGCGCGCTCGAACTGACGCGCGAACTCGGCGAAGCGCACAATCTCGCGATTGTCAATTCCATCAATCCCTTTCGTTTGGAAGGACAAAAAACGGCGGCGTTTGAAATTGTGGACGACCTAACGCGCGCGCCCGATATTCTCGCGCTGCCTGTCGGCAATGCGGGCAACATTACCGCGTACTGGAAAGGGTTCGTCGAATACGCGCAAGTGAAAAATAGCGCGCTGCCAAAAATGTGGGGTTTTCAAGCGGCGGGCGCGGCGCCATTGGTGCGCGGCGTTCCCGTTCCCGACCCGCATACGATTGCGACGGCGATTAAAATCGGCAATCCCGCGAGTTGGCAGGGCGCCATCCGCGCGCGCGATGAATCGGGCGGTTTGATTGACGCGGTGACGGATGAGGAAATCGGCGCGGCGTATGCGTTCCTCGCGGCGCGCGAAGGCGTATTTTGCGAACCCGCGTCGGCGGCGAGCGTCGCGGGCTTGCTGAAAAAGCAGCGCGAAGGAAAACTCGCGCGTGGGCAAACGATTGTGTGCGTGTTGACAGGCAACGGACTCAAGGATCCCGAGTTTGCCTTGGCTTCTGGTTTCAAGGTCGAGACGCTGCCGGCGACGAGCAAAGCGTTGCTGGACGCGCTCGGATTGTGACAAGACAATGATGAATTTGTGGCAAGACATTCCCGCGCGACCGGCAAACGAAAATGTCGTGCATGTGGTCGTCGAAATTCCCAAAGGTTCGCGCAACAAGTACGAGTTTGACAAAGAATTGGGCGCAATCAAAATTGACCGCGTGCTGTATTCTTCGATGGTCTATCCCGGCGATTACGGTTTCGTTCCGCAAACGCTCTATGACGACGGCGACCCGTTGGATATTTTTGTCATGACCAACGAGCCGACGTTTCCCGGCTGCATCATCGAAGCGCGCCCCATCGGTTTGTTTCGCATGAAAGACAAGGGCGAGCCGGACGAAAAAATTCTCGCCGTGCCGGTGAATGACCCGTTCTTTCGCGATTATCACGACATTGGCGATATTCCGCAGCACTTTCTCGCGGAATGCGCTCATTTTTTCGCGGTGTACAAAGACCTCGAAGGCGTGTACGTCAAGACGCTCGGCTGGGAACGCGCGGCGAGCGCGCACGAACGCATCGCGTACGGCATCGCGGCGTACCAGAAAAAGTTTGGGACCGGCGGGAAAAAAGTTCGAGCGCGGCAAAAATAAATTTACGCGCGCGGGGCGGCGTCTTGGGCGTCGAGAATTTCGAGCGCAGGCACGAGCCGCTGCGCGACCAGAAAACGCAGATTGCCCAGAAAATAGGCGTCGCGCGTGAGCGCGGCATCGGGCAGCCATTCATTGTAAAAGTCCAAGCAGCCGCGTTGGCTCGCGTTGAGCGATTGAAAAAATTCTTGCGCGCGGCGCAATAGAAATACGCGGCGGTTCAAACTGATTTTGACGCTGAACATGTATCCCGCGTTTTCCAATTCCTCCGCGACGGATGGATCAAACCGCATCGCCAAAATGTGCGCGACGTCGTGTTGAAAAACGCGCAGGTCGGCGCGCGCGAATTTCAAGCGCGCGGTTTTGGAATTGGAATTGGAAATAAATTCCATTCGTTCGGGCAGCAGCGACGCTTTACCGTACCGTTGTTCGCGCGCCAGCGCGGAATAATTGGTGAGCGTCGTATTTTTTTCGACCTGATACGCGTAATAGTCGCTCTGATACCGCACGCGCCAATTCTTGGACAGATTCACAAAGAGCGCTTCCAGATCGCGCCACAAATCTTTGCCGATAAAATACGCGCCGAGAATGGCGACGATGGATTGCAGGGACGCGACTTCGGAAGGTTTGACGAGCAGAAAAACGCAAATGATAAAGATGCCGAGCAAAATGCCAAAGAGACTGCTTGCGGGTCGCGGCACGCGCGTATAGAGCGAACGGCGACGCGTCGAAATATCTTCGGCATATTCTTCAAAAGGGTTGAGCCGATACGCGTCGGCGGTAATGTGGCGGCTGAACGGATACAGCACCACATGAACTTCGACCGAATCGTATGCGCGCAGCGCCGGAATGTTGGCGAGCTCCACGTCATAGATATTCGGCAGGTCGGGATTTTGACGCAAGCGGATGAGCTTGGCGAGCGCGGCGCGGTCCATGCGCGCGATTCTATGTGCGAGCGCGCGCAGCGTCAAATTGTACGCGCAAGAAAATTTTTTTTATAAATTCATCACAGAGGACACGACAAACGAAATGCGATACCAAATTGATGTTCCCGCGACGACCGCGAATCTTGGGCCCGGTTTTGATTGTTTGGGTTTGGCGTTGGATTGGTGGAACCGTATCGTCGTCGAACGCGCGGCGGAATGGAAAATCCAAGTGCGCGGCTTGAGCGAAAACATCCCCGCCGATAAAACCAACATGACCGTCGAACACATGGAATTGTTTTTCAAACGCATTGGCAAACCGCTGCCGCCCGCGCGCGTTGTGATGACAAATCGGATTCCGATTGGGCGCGGTCTCGGTTCGAGCGCGGCGGCGTTGGTCGGCGGCTTGCTGGCGGGCAATGCGTTGGCGGGCGAACCGTTGTCGCGTTTTGAATTGCTCGAATTGGCGAACGAGTTTGAAGGACATCCCGACAATGTGAGCGCGGCGCTGTTTGGCGGTTTTACCGTTTCGACGTTTCAAGGCGCGCGCGTAACGAGCGCGAGCGTCGAACCGCCGCGCGCGTGGCGCGCGGTGTTGTTTATTCACGACCACGCGCTATCCACCAAATTCGCGCGTCAAGTGCTGCCCAAAAAAATTCCGCGCGCCGACGCGGTGCACAATATCGGGCGCGCCGCGTTATTGACGTTCGCGTTTCTTACCGAGAATCCCGATTTGTTGGAGGTTGGCACGCAAGACCGTTTGCATCAACCGTATCGTGAGCATTTGGTGGCGGGGATGCCGGAATTGCTCGCGGCGGCGCGCGCGGCGGGCGCGGGCGGCGCGGCTTTGAGCGGCGCGGGACCCAGTCTGCTCGCCCTGACGGCGTCGTCAAGAATTGCAACGCGTGTGCGCGACGCGCTGCGCGAAACTGCGCGCGCGCGTCAAGTGAACGGCAGCGTCCACATCGTCAAACTGAGCGCGGAAGGCGCGCGCGTAACGCCGATGTAACGGAACGCGCGCGCGAGATGGAACGTCTTGTCGCTGGAGCAAACGAATGAAAAATTTTTCCGCGCTAATTTTTTTGTTGGCTGCTGCAATGTTTTTGAACGGCTGTCTCGGCGTCACGCAAGAATTTGCGCCGCCGACAGCTGCGTCAACGAATGTTCCGACCGCGCTGCCGACGCTGGCGCCGTCCCCTGTGCCGACGATTACGCGCAGCGCAACGCCGACGAATCAATCGCCGGCGAGCGACCCGACATTGGAAAAACTCATCGAGGACGCCAAGCAAGATTTGATGCAGCGCGCGCAGGTCTCTGCCGACGCGATAACGGTGGTGAGCGCGGAGCCGGTTGAGTGGCGCGATACATCGTTGGGTTGTCCCATCGAAGGCATGATGTACGCGCAGGTGATTACGCCCGGTTATTTGATTGTGCTGGAAGCGAACGGGCAAGAGTACGAATATCACGCGAGCCAAACGCACGCGGTATTTTGCGAAAAATAATGCGTAAAAAAAATCGACGCGGTAACATCGCGTCGAATTTTTTTTATATTGCGGGCATTTGCGAATGCCAGGCGGTGACGCGTTGATATTGATGCGCGACTTGGAGCACGCGCGCTTCATGCCACGCGCGCCCGACGATTTGCAGACCGATGGGCAGCCCGTCGCGCGTGAAACCGCAAGGCAGCGACAGGGCGGGGACGCCGGTCACGTCGAACGGCGCGGTGAACGCGGTCAAATGACTCGCCAAAGCCACCGCGTCGCTGCCGATGCGCGGCGCGGGGATGCGCGTGGTGGGCGTGATGAAAAAATCTATATCGTCGAAAAATAAATCGAGCGCGCGCGTCAATTCCGCTTGGCGGCGCCGCGCGTGGGCGTATTCGTCCGCGCGAATCGTCTCGGAACTTTTTAGACGCGCGTACACGTCCGCGCCGTAATCTCCCGGACGCGTTTCCATCCATGCGCGATGATACGCCGCCGCTTCGACGCGCAGGGTGACGCGATTCGTTTCAAACATTGCCGTTATGTCGGGCAAAGTTTTTTCGACGCGCGTCGCGCCTAAATCTTCGAATACGCGCTCCGCCGCGCGCGCGGCTTGGGAGATTTCCGCGTCCACGTCCGTTTCAAAATAATCGCGCGGCGCGACAAAACGCAAACCGCGCAGCGGTTCGTTCAAGCGCGCGGAAAAATCCGGCGTCGGCACATTCGCCGACGCCGGGTCTAGCGGGTCATAGCCCGCGATGGCTTGGAGGATGAGCGCGCAATCCTCCGCCGTTTGCGCGAGAGGTCCCGCGTGGTCGTTGCTCCAACTCAATGGAATCGCGCCGCGCAGACTGACGCGCCCGTATGTGGGTTTGAGACCGGTGACGCCGCACAGCGCGGCGGGAATTCGAATCGAGCCGCCGGTATCCGAACCGATTACGCCGAGGCAAAGCCGCGCGGCGACCGCCGCCGCGCCGCCGCCCGACGAGCCGCCGGTGATACAGTCCACCTGCCACGGATTGCGCGCCGCGCCGAAATGCGGATTTTCATTCGTCACGCCGTACGCGAATTCGTGCAGATTATTTTTGCCGACAATGACCGCGCCGTGCGCGTCTAAATTTGCCACGACGGCGGAATCGGCGGCGGCGATATTTTGGCGCAAAATGTTGGATGCGGCGGTGGTGGGAAAACCGCGCAGGTCAAATAAATCTTTGACGGCGAGCGGAATGCCCTGCAAGACGCCGCGCGCGATGCCTTGCGCGCGTTCCGCGTCGGCTTGCTGCGCGCGTTCGCGCGCCAAAGCGGCGGTGACGAGAATGAAACTGTCGAGTTTGGAATCGGTCTGCGCGATGCGTTCGAGAAACGCATCGGTTAGCGCGCGTGCGGTAATTTCGCCGCGCGTCAACGCGTCGCGCGCGGCGGCGAGGGT
>JAJVIA010000035.1:17560-18155 GCA_022072245.1 Anaerolineae bacterium | reverse complement strand
CGGCGGTGACGAGAATGAAACTGTCGAGTTTGGAATCGGTCTGCGCGATGCGTTCGAGAAACGCATCGGTTAGCGCGCGTGCGGTAATTTCGCCGCGCGTCAACGCGTCGCGCGCGGCGGCGAGGGTGAAAGCCGTTGGGTTCATGCGGTGGATTGTATAAAAAACGACGCGCGGATGCAAATGTGTAACGAGCTCGAGAGGCGATTAGAAATCGCGGCAACAAGGGCGCAAGTCTGCCTACGCAGACTGGGTTTGTTGAATGTGTGAAACGTGCGATTAGAAATCGCGACAACAGGGGCGCAAGTCTGCCTACGCAGACTGGGTTTGTTGAACGTGAAACGAGCGATTAGAAATCGCGGCAACAGGAGCGCCAAGTCTGCCTATGCAGACTTGCACCGTTCAACGTGCGGAGGCACGTTTCGTGTTCTTGTTGCTGCGAATTCTATTCGCTCGAATTCGGTTGGTCTGAATTCGGTTGGTCTGAATTCGGTTGGTCTGAATTCGGTTGGTCTGAATTCGGTTGGTCTGAATTCGGTTGGTCTGAATTCGGTTGGTCTGAATTCGGTTGGTCTGAATTCGGTTGGTCTGAATTCG
>JAJVIA010000035.1:12695-17550 GCA_022072245.1 Anaerolineae bacterium | reverse complement strand
GAATTCGGTTGGTCTGAATTCGGTTGGTCTGAATTCGGTTGGTCTGAATTCGGTTGGTCTGAATTCGGTTGGTCTGAATTCGGTTGGTCTGAATTCGGTTGGTCTGAATTCGGTTGGTCTGAATTCGGTTGGCTCGAATTCGGTTGGCTCGAATTCGGTTGGCTCGAATTCGGTTGGCCCGAATTCGGTTGGTCCGAATTCGATTGCCCGAATTCGATTCCCGTTTTGTCGCGCATGAATTTTTCTTTATAATCAAAAATAAATCTTGCCGAGGCAAAAATGACCGCTGATTTTGAGACGCGCTTGAATGCGTACGCCGAATTGATTGTCAAGGTCGGCTTGGATATTCAAAATGGCCAACGCTTGTTGGCGCGCGGCACGCGCGCGAGTCCCGCGTTGGCGTACGCCGTCGCGCGGCAGGCGTATCGCGCGGGCGCGACATTGGTCCAAGTGTTGTGGGAAGACGACGCGCTGGATTTGATTCGCGTGCAAGAAGCGTCGCTCGCTTCCTTGAACGGATTTCCCGATGCGACCGCGCACGCGTTCAATGCCGGCGCGGCGCGCGGCGACGCGTTTTTGTTAATGTACAGTCCCGACCCCGCGTTGTTCCAGAATATAGACCCGGAACGCGTGCGCGTTTTTTCGGCGGCGCGTCCGGCGGCGCTGCGTCCGATGTTGGAAGCGCAAGGGCGCAATGATTTTACGTGGTTGGCGGTGCGCGTGCCGACGGCGGCATGGGCGGCGCGCGTGTTTCCGCACGAACCGCCCGCGATGCAGCAAGAAAAATTGTGGGACGCGATTTTTTCCATTTGTCGCGCGGATACGGCGGACCCGGTGGGCGCGTGGCGCGCGCATTTGAACGATTTGGAGCGCCGCCGCGCCTACATGAACGCGAAACATTATGCCGCGCTGCATTTCAAATCGCCCGTGACGGATTTGACGCTCGGACTGCCGCGCGGGCATGTGTGGTTTGGCGGCGCTTCGGTTGCCAAGAATGGCGTTACGTTTGTGCCGAATATGCCGACTGAAGAAATTTTTACGCTGCCGCATCGCGCGCAGGCGCACGGCCATGTCACGACGACGCGCCCGATTAGCGTGCACGGCGTGGTGATTGACCAATTTACGTTCACGTTTGAAAACGGGCGCATCGTACGCGCGGACGCCAAAAACAATCAAACCGCGCTCGAAAATTTAATCGCGAGCGATGAGGGCGCGCGCGCGCTTGGCGAAGTGGCGCTCGTTTCGGCGAGCAATCCGATTGGGCGCCGCAACATGTTGTTTTACGATGGCTTGTACGATGAAAATGCCGCGAGTCATATCGCGGTGGGTCGCGCGTATCGTTTTACGCTGCGCGAGGGCGACCGCATGACGGCGCAAGAATTTGCGGACGCGGGCGGCAACGAGAGTTCGATT
The DNA here is from genome assembly GCA_022072245.1 of Anaerolineae bacterium. Lineage (GTDB taxonomy): Bacteria > Chloroflexota > Anaerolineae > UBA4142 > SHND01 > SHND01. Next base: position 16,137 of record JAJVIA010000035.1, on the reverse strand, counting down.
CACGATGATTTTATGATTGGTTCGAGCGATATGGATGTGGATGGAATTTTTGAGGATGGCGCGCGCGAAGCGGTGATGCGGCAGGGCGAGTTTGCGTTTGAAACGTAACGCGCATCGAGCGCCAAAACGAACGCGGCGCGCGCAATTCTGCGCGCGCCGCGTTTTTTTATTTTGGACGGCAAGTTAATTTTGCATCGCCCGCGCCAGCGCGCGCAAATTTTCGGCGGGCGTATTGAAATACAAATCGCAGCCGGGCATGATGGCGTCAACGCCCGCGTCCGCCGCGCGCTGTGCCGCATCGCGAATCGTTTCGGGCGTGCCGTGCGCGATGACGCGCACGGGGTCGAGATTGCCAAAGAGCAGCATGTCCGAGCCCAAAATTTCGCGCGAACGTTTCAAATCGTTGGTTTGATCCACATTCAACGCGGCGGCACCCGTTTGCGCGAGGAACGGCATCGCGTGATTGGTTCGACCGCACACGCTGAGGATGACGGGCGCGGGGATATTTTGAATCAAGCGCTGCAAACGCGGCAAGAGCAACGTTTGAAAAGCGTGCGGTCCAATAAAGCCCGGCGAACCGCCCATTTCGTGAACGGTCAAAAAATCCGCGCCCGCGTTGCGATACGCGTTGGCAACGACAATCAAAATTTCGGTGAACGCGTCGAGCGCGTGCGCGACGCTTGCGGGCGAATGTTTTACGCTCGTCAGCAGCGCAATGTATTCGACCACGTACAGCGCGAGCGTGAACGGACCCGGAAGGAACGCGCCGACGACGATTTTTTCGCCGACGCGCGTTTTTAATTCGCGCAGCGCGTCGCACACCAGCGGAATTTTGCCGCGTTGGCTAAATTCGCCGCGCGGAATTTTTACCGCAGCGGGCGCGTCGTACAGCGGCTGCGCGACGAGGGGCCACATCGCTTCGGGCATGTCGTCGCGGAAATCTATTGCGGCGCCCAACGCTTCGGCTTCGACGACGAGATGGGTCGGCAGCGTCGCGGATTGCCAGCCATACAGTTCATGCGCGGCTGCGGCGGCGCGAACCATTTTTTGCGCGTCGTGATGAATTTCGTGAAACGTCAAACCGCGTTCCGCGAGCGCGGGCGCGATAAAAGCGCCAAGTCCGGTAAAAATGGAAAGCGTCGTGGGACGTTTGCCGCGCAAAAGGTCGAGGATGTCGGCGCGAGGAGAATCGCTCATGCGTTATTTCAAGACGGGGATGGCGCGCTCGCGCAAGCCAATCCCAACCCACAGCGGCGGCATTATGCGCCGCGCAAGAATTCGCCAAGCTGGTCGGCATTGGGCAGCGCGGGGATGACGCCGAGTTTGGTACACGCGAGCGCGCCTGCCGCAATCGCATGACGCATCGCGGGTTCTAACGGCATTCCGCCAGCCAGATATGTGGCGAGCGTGCCGTTGAACGCGTCGCCCGCGCCGGTCGTGTCCACGACTTGGACTTGGAGCGCGGACATGACGTGATAGCCGTCATTTGTAACGACCATCGCGCCTTGCGCGCCGCGCGTGAGAACGACCGTTTGCACGCCCGCGCGCAATAATTCTTGACACAGGTCGAGGGAATTGACGCGCGCGTCGGGGGCGTAACCGAGCAAGATACGCAATTCGGTTTCGTTGGGCGTGACGAGATCCGCGTATTGCAAAATTTCAGGCGGAACGCGCAGCGCGGGCGCAGGATTCAAAATGCTCAGGACGCCCGCTTCGCGCGCGAGTTTCAACGCGTGGCCCGCCGTTTCGAGCGGAATCTCTAATTGCGTAATTACAACGTCGCTGAGTTCGATGCGCTCGCGGGCGTGTTCCACGTCGGCGGGTGTGAACAACGCGTTCGCGCCGGGGTCGAGAATAATAAAATTGTCGCCGCGCGCGTCGAGGACGATAAAGCCGACGCCCGTATTGCGTTTGTCGGTTTGGACAATATATTTTGTGCCGACGTTTTCGGCGTCGTACAACGCGGCGCCGATGGCGCCGAAATTATCTTTGCCCAAACGCGCGATAAATTCCACATTCGCGCCAAGCCGCGCGGCTTGAACGGCTTGATTACTGCCCTTGCCGCCGGGACCCATATCAAAATCGCGTCCGAGCAGCGTTTCGCCTTTAACCGGAAAACGTTCCGCGCGCAGCGTCACCCCAACCGCGAAACTGCCGACGACGGTGACGTTGGATTTATGATTTATGATTTTTGATTGTTGACTTTCCATGCTGGTTCACCAATAACTTTGTTGCTAAATCATAAATCCCAAATCATAAATCAAAAATCAAAAATTCTCTCACACTTTTCACCTTTTCAACGCGTCCAGCACATACGCGTAAAATTTACCCAAGTCCACCGTATCGAGGGCTTGAATTTTGCGGCTGCCGGGTTTGACAAGAGTGCGCCCTTGCGAACGTCCTTTGGTGATGATTTCGGTTTCGTATTCTTTGAGCGTAAAAAATTCGGGGTGTCCCAGATACGCCGTCGTCAGCACGTCCCAGAAAAAATAATCTTGATGGACGACGAGCGCGTAACATTGTCCCGTAAAATCCGAGAGCGGATATTGGTACTGTTTGCCGAGTTGTTTCAAAAAAGCGGGCGTGACCGGGACGTTGTTGGTAAGATCGAGCGGGCAAATGATGATGGGGATTTTGGTGTCCCACACGCGCGCCGCGCCGAACGGGTCCCAGTACACATTCCATTCGGCGGTGAGGTCTTGGCCGCCTTCCATAATCGGGTCTATGTTGCCCTTGACGTTGAGCGCGCCGCCCATCCAAATAATTTCCTTGATACGTGATTCAAGGTCGGGCGCGAGGTCGAGCGCGGCGGCGACGGTTGTCAGGGGCCCCGTTTCCAAAATCGTCACGGGTTCTGTTTCCGCGCGCAGCGCTTTGACAATGAATTCGGGCGCGTTCTCGGAGGCAAGCGGCGTGCGAATTTCATCGCGTTGATTCAGAATCGGCAGATGGTCAATGGTGAATGAATCGCGGCGAAAGATGCGCGGAAAAGGATTGATGCCGCGCACATTGCTTTGGGCGACGCTAACGCCTTGAACGTTCATCAAGTCCAAAATTTTGCGCGTGGCGCTGACGGCGGGTTCGATATAACAATCGGCGGGCGTGACGGCAATGCCGAGCACGCGCACATGCTCCATCGTCATTAACAAAATGGTGGATAAATAATCGTCCACGCCGCCATCGTGGACGAACAAGACAGGTTTTTTGGGCATGTCAAAAATTTTCTCCGCAGGATCGTAAAAACGGCACGAGTATAACAGAGGGGGCAAGAGGTGTCAATGAAAATATGTCGGCGATTCCCTGTTTTCCGAAACCTTATGACACCTTATTGTGCTGTAGGGTTTGCGGATCATTACGTTTGTGCGGATATCGTCTTGGCGGGCTGCGCCTCCACGCGCGGTTTGAGTCCGCGATACCCGTCCGCCATCACGTAATCGTGATT
>JAJVIA010000035.1:7079-12595 GCA_022072245.1 Anaerolineae bacterium | reverse complement strand
TTATGACACCTTATTGTGCTGTAGGGTTTGCGGATCATTACGTTTGTGCGGATATCGTCTTGGCGGGCTGCGCCTCCACGCGCGGTTTGAGTCCGCGATACCCGTCCGCCATCACGTAATCGTGATTGTCTGAAATCATTTGGCGCACAAAACCCAATTTGCCGAACAGGTTGAGAAGCGGATTGGCTGTCGCGATATCCCAATAATACGTTACTGCCGTGCCAGCCGCGCGCGGCTCAAAAACGAACCTGCCTTTGCCGACCAACTCGCCGGACGATTCAAGCTCTATACTCTTGTATAGTTCCACTGCCGTGATTGTGGTCGCAAAGCGGAGCGAGTAGGGCAGTTTGCCTTGTACGACATTATCTATAGTTGCGCCAACCAGCGACCCATGGGTAGAAGGGTGAACGTTTGCCTGTTTCCAACAGCGCCACCATTGGGGCCATGCCGGCGCATTGACCAGCTCTTGCCAGACGCGTTCTACCGGCGCGTCAAAAAACCAGTGAGTGACAAAATGATATTCTTGCATAGGGTATGCTCCATGCGCGCGGCATCAAACCAGCGGGGCGCGTGATATATGCTTGGATTCGATTATATACAAATTTTGCGTCTCCCGCATCAAGTTTGCGCTCGTTTTGGGATGGATGCGATACGCGCAGAGGAGGCGATTCGATTGTTTTGCTCCTCCCTGCTTTCTGTTATAATCCAAGCGAGCCACCCAACGCCAGCGTTCATTTTTCAGCGCGTTAATTTCTGCCCTTGAAGTTGCGCTAGAATTTTTTTGTCCGAGTATCCCCAGATGGCTACGCTCCTCATCCAACATGCGCTCGTACTGGCTACGTTTGATTCGCGGCGCCGCGAAATTTCAGACGGCGGTTTGTTTGTGCGCGATAACGTGATTGAACAGGTGGGCGCGACGTCCGATTTGCCGCCAACGGCGGACCGCGTCATCAACGCGCGCGATATGGTGATTTTGCCGGGCCTCGTCAACACGCATCATCATCTTTATCAAACGCTCACGCGCGCCGTGCCTGCCGCGCAAAATGCCGTTTTGTTCGATTGGCTTAAAACGCTCTATCCCATTTGGGCAAACCTCACGCCCGACGCCGTGTACACCAGCGCGCTGGTGGGCCTCGCGGAATTGATCTTGTCGGGCTGCACCACCGCCGCCGACCATTTGTATCTCGTGCCCAATGGCTCGTCGCACGACGACGAAATTCGCGCGGCGCAAGAACTCGGCATTCGTTTTCACCCGACGCGCGGTTCCATGTCGCTTGGCGAATCGCAAGGCGGTTTGCCGCCCGACCGCGTGGTCCAAGACCACGAAACGATTTTGCGCGATTCGCGCCGCGTCATCGAAACGTTTCACGACCCCAAACCGTACTCGATGTGTCGCGTTGGCCTCGCGCCCTGTTCGCCGTTTTCAGTGACGCCGGAATTGATGTTGGAATCCGCGCGCTTGGCGCGCGCGTACCGCGTGCGTTTGCATACGCATCTCGCGGAAACGATGGACGAAGAACAATTTTGTCTCGAGCGTTTCGGCAAACGTCCGGTGGATTACGCCGCAAGTCTGGAATGGCTCGGCGAGGATGTGTGGTTCGCGCACAGCGTTTGGGTGAACGATGCCGAGATTGAAAAATACGCGCAAACGCGCACCGGCATCGCGCATTGTCCTTCGTCCAACATGCTGCTCGGTTCGGGCATCGCGCCGCTGCGTAAAATGATGAACGCGGGCGTGGCGGTGGGTCTCGGCGTGGACGGCAGCGCGAGCAATGACGCGTCGCACATGCTCCACGAACCGCGTCAGGCGATGCTGCTGGCGCGCGTCGGCGGTGATATAAAGGCGTTGAGCGCGCGGGACGCGTTGGAACTCGGCACGCGCGGCGGCGCGCGCGTCTTGGGACGCGACGATATCGGTTCGCTCGAAGCGGGCAAGGCGGCGGATTTTATCGGCGTCAATCTGAATCGGCTGAATTACGCGGGCAGTCACGACCCCATCGCCGCGCTCGTGTTTTGCGATACCGACCGCGTGGATTTGTCCGTCATTAACGGGCGCGTCGTCGTCCAAGATGGAAATTTGCTCACGCTGGATTTGCCGCCGACGGTGGAACGGCACAATCGCATTGCGAAAAAGATGGTGGATGGGACATAGCGCAAGGCAGAGAGCAGGCGACAGGTTGCAGACCGAGAGGGCAATATGGCGGCGAACATATTAAGTATCCCGTATCCCGAAGAACTCTTGCTATCGCTCAAAGAAACGCCAAGCGAGTTTGAAGCCGAAGCGCGGTTGCTCTTGGCAATCAAGCTCTATGAATTGGGACGCGCTTCGACGGGCATGGCGGCGCGTATTGCCGATATGAGTCGTGTAGAATTTATGTTTGCCTTACATCGTTTTGGTTTGTCGCCGATTGGTTTAGAACCCGGCGAACTCGCATTGGATGTAGCGAACGCGTGAATTCAGCATGTCGGATTAAACAATTTGAATTTCATCCGCGAACAACACGAATCAAACAAAAATGGTATTCCGCGTGAGGAATCTCATTTGCGTAATGGGTGTTCTTGGCGGGTTCTCAAAAAATGATTCTCGGCATTGACCATGTTCTCATCGCGGTGGACGACCTCGAACTCGCGAGTGAGGTGTATCAGGCGCTCGGTTTCCAAGTCTTGCCCGGCGGCAAACATCCGAAAATGGGGACGCACAACGCGCTCGTGCCGCTCGCCGATGGTACGTATCTGGAACTCATTGGCGTGTGGGATATGGAATTGGCGCGGGAAGCGTCGCCCTTTGTCGTCGCCGCGCTGGAACGTGAAAATCGGCTGGCGCGTTTTGTATTGGAATCGGACAATCTCGATGCCGATGTGACGACGATACGCGCGCGCGGTTTTGCGCTTGGCGACGCGCAAGCGGGCGAACGCGAACGGCCCGACGGTCAAAAGGTCGCATGGCGCGCGGCATTTCCGACGGACGCGCGATTCCCCTTTTTGATTCAGGATGTGACGCCGCGTGAACTGCGCGTACCCGCGCCGACCGCCGGCATTGGGAAAAATGTCCGCATGGGCGACGTGAATGTCGGCGTCGTGGACCTGGCGACGGCGTATGAACAATACAAAAAATTATTGGGCGCGGACGGCGAGGACGGCTGGTTTGAAATGACGCGCGGCGCGGTGATTCTTCAAGACGTGGACACGGAACGCCTTTTGCAAATCGTTCTCGAAGCCGACAATCCCTTGGAAGTGGTCAACGCGTGGCAAGCGGGCGAGGTGGAATTCAAACAGCAATTCATTGGCGGCATCGGAATTACGCTGGAACCGTTCAACACGTTGGGCGTGCCGATGCAGTTGACGGGACGGTTGAGCTGATTTATGGAACTCGCAACTCTGATCCAATCCGCGCGCGGGCAAATCCCCGCCGACCTCTTGTTAAAAAATGCGCGCATAGTCAATGTCTTTACGGGTGAAATCGAAGAAACGTCCGTTGCGATTTCCGGCTCGCACATTGTCGGTCTGGGCGATTACGCCGCGCAAAAAATTACGGACGTCAAAGGCGCGTATGTCGCGCCGGGTTTTATTGACGCGCACGTGCATATCGAAAGCGCGCTCGTACCGCCGTACGAATTTGCGCGCGCGGTCGTGCCGCACGGTGTCACCACCGTCGTCGTTGACCCGCACGAAATCGCGAATGTGTTGGGCAAAGAAGGCATCCGTTACATGCTCGACGCGTCAAAATACACGCCCTTTAGCGTGTACGTGATGGCGTCGTCGTGCGTGCCGGCGACGCATCTGGAAACGAGCGGCGCGACTTTGCGCTGGAGCGATTTAATCGAATTCAAAAATGACCCGTGGGTGTTGGGGCTTGCCGAAGTGATGAATTATCCGGGCGTCGTCAACGGCGATTTAGAAGTTTTGGATAAACTGCGCGCGTTCGCGGACAAACGCATGGATGGACATTGCCCCGGTTTGACGGGCCGCGATTTGGAAGCGTACGTGGCTTCCGGCATCGCCAGCGACCACGAATGTACGACGGTGCAAGAAGCCAATGAAAAATTGCGACGCGGTATGTACGTGATGCTGCGCGAGGCGTCGAACGCGCACAACTTGTTGACGCTGTTGCCCATTATCAATGCGCGCACCGCGCGCCGCGTTTTATTTTGCACCGACGACCGTTTGCCGGACGATTTAATGGACCAGGGCAGCATTGATTATATCGTTCGCACCGCCATTCAAAACGGCGTTGACCCGGTGACGGCGATTACGATTGCGACGTTGAACGCGGCGGAATACTTTGGCTTGACCGACCGCGGCGCGATTGCGCCGGGCAAGCGCGCCGATATTGTGGTCTTTAACAATTTCGACGAAATGAAAATCGAGCGCGTGTATTACGGCGGCAAGCGCGTGGTCTATCGCGGCAAATTGGAACCCGACGACCATGAACGTTCGCGCCCGCCGATTCGCAATACGATGAATGTGGATTGGTCGCGCGTCGATTTGCGCGTTCGCACCGATGCCGCCGCGGCGACGCTTCGCGTCATTGGATTGATTCCGGGGCAATTGGTGACGCGCGAAGAATTTGACAGGGCGTTGATTCAGAACGGGCAAATTGTTTCGGACACGGAACGCGATATTTTGAAAATGGCGGTGATTGAACGACATCACGCGACGGGCAACGTCGGTCTCGGTTTCGTGCGCGGCTTTAATTTAAAAAGCGGCGCGATTGGTTCATCGGTCGGACACGATTCGCACAATATCCTCGTCGTCGGCACGAATGACGACGACATGTTGAGCGCGGCGCGCGCGATTGCGGCGATGCAAGGCGGTTTTGTCGCGGTGGACAAAGGGCAGGTGTTGGGACGCGTGCCGCTGCCCATCGGCGGTTTGATGAGCGACCAGCCGATTGAACGCGTGCGCGCGGAACTCGACCATTTGAACGCGGCGACGCGCAAGTTGGGCTGCGCGTTGGAAACGCCGTTTATGGCTTTATCGTTTCTGGCGCTGCCCGTTATTCCTGACCTGAAATTGACCGATAAAGGACTGGTTGATGTACGCAAGTTTGATTTTGTAGAGCTAGTCGCGGATTAAAGCTCTCTTTGCGGTCGGCTGAATGCCCGCGCGCGCAAAATGCAAGGGACGGCGATAGAGCTATAGACCTTTTGATAATGTTTCGGACTGCCAGACTTTTCGGGTTTTCGAAATCTCGAAAGGTCTCGACGCCCACTGTCCGAAACATTTTCTGAACAACTATAGATAAAGCATAGACGCAATGAAAAGGGAAGGGGGTGATTGACCGAAGGAAAGCGTTCGAAACTGTACACTTGGATCGCGCGCGCCACGCGTGCGCCTATTAATTTAGAGGAGAAGAAAGAATGTTTCGCAACAAATTTTATCTCATCGCCGCGCTGGCGCTGATTGCGGTTTTGATGCTCGCGGCGTGCGCCACGCCCACCGCCGCGCCGACCTCCGCGCCGCCGACCTCCGCGCCCGCGCAGCCGACTACCGCGCCCGCGCAGCCGACCGCCGCG
>JAJVIA010000035.1:0-6979 GCA_022072245.1 Anaerolineae bacterium | reverse complement strand
GAGCAAGGCAAATACAATGTCGCGTTTGTGTATGTGGGCCCGCACGATGACGGCGGTTATTCGCAAGCGCATGAATTGGGCCGCCAATACGTGGACAAAAATATGCCCGATGTGCATACCGCATACATTGAAAATGTGCCCGAAGGCGCGGAAGCGGAGCAAGTTGTTCGTTCTCTGGCGCGCAAAGGATTTGACGCCATCATCACCACCTCCTTTGGTTTCATGGACGCGACCGAAACGGTTGCGGCTGAATTCCCGGACATTAAATTCCTGCACGTTTCGGGTTACAAATCGAACGACACGAACTTTGGCAATATGTTCGGCGGCATGGAAACCATCAAATATATGGCGGGCATGATTGCGGGCGCGCGCGCCAAAGAAGACAACACGCCCAAAGTCGGATACCTCGCCACCTTCCCGATTCCCGAAGAATTTCGTCTCGGCAACGCGTTCGCGCTCGGCGTGCAGCGCACTTGCCCCGAATGTAAAATGGATGTGCGCTGGATCAACACTTGGCACGATCCCGTCAAAGAAAAAGACGCCGCCACCTCGCTGCTGGACGCAGGCGCGGATGTGGTCATGACCGGCGCGGATACGCCCGCCAACGCCGAAGCCGCCAAAGAAAAAGGCAAATGGGCTGTCACGTACGATTATGAAGGCAACTGCAAACTGGATTCGTGCTTGACGACAATGTATTGGAACTGGGGTCCCATCTATGTCGCCGACATCAAAAAGATGATGGACGGCGCCTGGAAGGGCGGCTCGGAATACTTTGACGTCAAAGATGGCGGTCTCGGTCTGTGGGGTTTTATGGAAGGACAGACGCCGCAAAAGGGCGTTCCCGAATCCGTCATCCCCGAAGTGCGCGCCGTACTGGCTGACGCGTTGGCAGGCAAGTTCGACCGCTTTAGCGTTTTTAGCGGTCCCATCACCGACAACAAGGGCAACGTCGTTATTCCCGCGGGCGAAAAATTCTCGCAGGGCGACATTGACCAATTCGCGCCCGGCGCGCCCGGCTTTCCCGCCAAATACGGCATGTATTGGTGGAATCAAAACGTAGTTTCTGAATTACCGAAACTGTCGCAATAGCGTTATCACTTTGTAGGGACGTTCGCGCGAACGTCCCTACAACTCTTTGCCATGACTGAACCAACCCGTGTGGTCGAAATGAAACAAATCGTCAAGCGCTTTCCCGGCGTCTTGGCGAATGACCAGGTGGATTTTGATTTGCGGCGCGGCGAAATTCACGCGCTGTTGGGCGAAAACGGCGCGGGCAAATCCACACTCACCAATATCCTCGCCGGTTTGTATCGCGCGGACCAAGGCGAGATTTTTGTCGAAGGGCAGCGCGCCGACATCGGTTCGCCGCGCGATGCCATCAATTACGGTATCGGCATGATTTATCAACATTTCATGCTCGTGCCGTCGCAAACTGTCGCCGAAAATATCATTCTCGGTTTGCGCGAACCGCGTTTCCGTTTGAATTTGGCGCAAGCCGAAAAACGCGTCCAAGAATTGTCCCAACAATTCGGTTTGAAAGTGGACCCGCGCGCGCATATTTGGCAATTGTCGGTGGGCGAACAGCAGCGCGTCGAAATTTTGAAAATGTTGTATCGCGGCGCAAACATTTTGATTCTGGACGAACCCACCGCCGTATTGACGCCGCTGGAAGCGCGCGAATTATTCGCCACGCTCAAGAGCATGACCGCGCAAGGGCGTTCCGTCATTTTCATCAGCCATCATCTCGACGAAATTTTGGAAATCGCCGACCGCGTAACCGTGATGCAAAAGGGGCGCGTCACCGCCGCGGGCGTTTCGCCGCAGGGCATGACGAAAAACGATTTGGCGCGTTTGATGGTGGGCCGCGAAATCGTTTTCGCGCTCGACAAAAAGAAAATGGAACCGGGCGCGGTGGTTTTGAAAATCGAACAGGCGCGCGCGTTGAACGACCGCGGTTTGCCCGCGCTGCGCGAATTGTCGCTGCAAGTGCGCGCGAATGAAATTCTGGGCGTCGCGGGCGTCGCCGGCAACGGCCAGCGCGAACTTTCGCAAGTGATTACGGGTTTGCGGACGCTCGTCAGTGGACGGATTTATCTCGGCGCATACGACCTGACGAATAAATCGCCGGGCGAAATTCATGAACTCGGCGTAGGGCATATCCCGGAAGACCGTCTCGGCACGGGACTCGCTTCGGGCCTTTCGGTGCTGTACAATTTGATTTTGCGCCGCTACAAACAAGCGCCCATCGCGCAAGGCATCGCCATCAATTGGCATACGGCGCGCCAAGTCAGCAAAAATTTGGTCGAGACTTTTGAGATTGCGACGCCGACGGTGGATACGCGCGTGGGCGCCCTGTCCGGCGGCAATACGCAAAAAGTAATTCTCGCGCGCGAAATTTCGACGCGCCCCGATTTGCTCGTCGCAGTGCATCCGACGCGCGGTTTGGATGTGGGCGCGACCGAAGCGGTGCAAAAACTTTTGCTCCAACAGCGCGAAGCGGGCGCGGCGGTGCTGCTCATCTCCGAAGACCTTGACGAAATTCTCGCCGTGTCGGACCGCGTCGCCGTGCTTTTTGACGGCCAAATTATCGGCGAGATGCCGACGGCGGAAGCGGACATTGAAAAAATCGGTTTGATGATGGCGGGGACGAAAACATAATGGCGGCGTCCAATTTTCGCGCGCGGCTGCGCCAGCGCGAACGGCTTGTCGGTACAATGTTGACCATGCCTGCGCCCGCGATTGCGGAAATGTGCGCGGACGCGGGCTTTGATTGGCTCTTTGTGGACATGGAGCATGGCGCGTTGGATTTGCATGATGTGGAACGCATCGCGCAAGCGGTCGGCGAACGCTGCGCCTGTGTCGTGCGCGCGCCGTCGAACGACCGCGTGTGGATTGGCAAAATTTTAGATTTGGGCGTGGCGGGAATTATTGTGCCGCAAGTGAATTCGGCGGAAGAAGCGGCGCGCGCGGTGCGCGCGGCAAAATATCCGCCGCAGGGCGCGCGCGGCGTCGGCATTGGTCGCGCGGCGCGTTATGGCGCGCAGCTGCATGAATATCTCGCGCGGGCGAATGACGAAACCGCTGTGATTGTCCAAATCGAACACGTGGACGCGGTGCGAAATGTCGAGAGCATCGCGCAGGTGCAAGGCGTGGACGCGTTCATGATTGGCCCCTTTGATTTGTCGGGCAGTTTTGGCAAGCCGGGCAAAATCGGCGACGCGGACGTGCAGGCGGCGATTGCGCGCGCGCGTCAAGCCGCGCACGCGCATCATTTATCCGTCAGCGTTTTTTGGCCCACGTTAGAGCAGGCGTTGCGCGCGCAGAACGAGGGCTATAATTTAATGTTGGTCGGCGCGGACAGTTTGTTGTTGGGCGACGCGCTGCGCGCATTGGTTCGCGCGTTGGCTCACGCGCCGCGCGCGGAATAATAAAGGCATGAAAAATTTTGCAGGAGGCGCGGATGGTTAATATAGACCTCATCAAACGCGAACGGAATACGAAACATTTCAAGGCGGGCGAAATTATTTTTCACGCGGACGATGCGGACAGCAACTGTATGTATGTCGTCGAACAGGGCCAAGTCGAAATTGCCAACCGCGCCAAAGTTTTGGAGGTGATTGCGGCGGGCGGTTTTTTTGGCGAGATGGCTTTGGTCAACAATAAACCGCGCAGCGCGACTGCGACCGCCAAAACCGATTGCGTCTTGGTCAAAGTGGACGAAGGCGATTTTTATTTTCTGATTCAACACTCGCCAAGTTTTGCGCTTGAAATGATGAAGGTCTTGGCGGAACGCGTGCGCCGCAATACAGAGACGTGAGGCGCGCAGAGGATAGACTCATGTTGCAGAATCGAGTAGCGTTGGTGACGGGTTCGACCGGCGGCATTGGCTTGGGCATTGCGCGCGCGTTGGCGGCGCAGGGCTGTCATGTCATGTTGAACGGTTTTGGCGACCGCGAGAGCATTGAACGCACGCGCGCCGAACTGGAACGCGCCTATGGCGTTCGCGTAATGCATCACGGCGCGAATTTATTGCATCCGACCGAAATCTATGAAATGATTGAATGGACGTGCGCGCAGTTGGGCGCGATTGATATTCTCGTCAATAACGCGGGCATCCAATACATTGCGCCGGTGCATGAATTTCCGCGCGATAAATGGGACGCGATTTTGGCGACAAATCTTTCGGCGGCGTTCCACACAATTCAACATACGCTGCCTTTTATGCGGCGCAATGGCTGGGGGCGCATTATCAATCTCGCGTCGGTGCATGGGCTGGTCGCGTCGGTGAACAAAGCCGCCTATGTCGCCGCCAAACACGGGTTGGTGGGTTTGACGCGCGTCGTCGCGTTGGAAACGGCGGGCAGCGGCATTACGTGCAACGCGATTTGTCCGGGCTGGGTGCGAACGTCTCTGGTCGAAACGCAAATCCAAGCGCGCGCCACCGCAATGGTCACGGATTTAGAACAAGCCGCGCGCAGTCTGCTTGCCGAAAAACAACCGTCCCAACAATTTGTCCAGGTGGAACAGGTGGCGCAATTGGCGGTGTTTCTCTGCGCCGATGCCGCCGCGCAAATAACGGGCGCGGCGTTGCCGATGGACGGCGGCTGGACCGCGCAGTAAATTTTATCCTATGAACAATGCAACTTTTTTGAACCCCAACGATATTCGCGTCTTTAGCGGCAGTTCGAATCTCGCGCTGGCGGATGAAATTGCGCGACAGCTCGGCGTGCCGCTCGAACCGACCGACATCCGACGTTTTAGCAACGATAATTTGTATGTGCAATTGGGTACGACGGTGCGCGCGCGCAATGTCTATCTCATTCAATCGCTCACGCCGCCGGTCAACGACCATTTGATGGAATTGTTCATGATGTTGGACATTGCGCGTTCCGCGTCGGCGAAACAGGTTCATGCGGTGATTCCGTACTATTCCTTTGCGCGCTCGGACAAAAAAGACGCGCCGCGCATTTCCATCACTGCGCGCTTGGTTGCGGATTTGCTGCGAACGGCGGGCGCAACCAACATAATGACCATGATGCTTCATTCGCCGCAGGTGCATGGTTTTTTTAGCGTGCCGACGGACCCGCTCACCAGCCGCCCGGTGTTTCAAGAATATTTTTCGCGCCAAGATTTAACCGATACGATTGTGATTGCGCCGGACATTGGCAGCGCAAAATCGGCGGCGCGCTTTGCCAAAGATTTGGGCGGCTTGCCCGTCGCGGCGGGCAACAAAGAGCGCGTCTCGGATACAGAAGTTCACGTCAGCGGTCTCATCGGCGCGCAATTGCGCGGCATGAAGCGCGCGCTGATTTACGATGACGAGATTGCGACGGGCGGCTCGATGCTCGAAGTCGCGCGCATTTTGGTCGAGGCGGGCGTGCGCGAAATTCAATTGGTTTGCACGCATGGCTTGTTCTCGGGCAATTCGTTGGAACGGCTCGGCGCGATGCCCGAAATCACCGGCATTGTTACGACCGATACGATTTATCAGCCGCCGACGAAACGGCATCCCAAACTGCACGTCGTTTCGGTCGCGCATGTTTTTGCCGACGCGATTCGCAAAAATTATTTGGGCGAATCCATCAGCGATTTATTTGTGTATGGGCAAGGAAATAGCTAAGTTGTCGCCCCCGCTCGCGGAAAAATATCGCGCGACCGCGAAACTCGACGCGCTGCGCGCCGCCGAATATGCGCGGCTCGACGCGGGCGGACATGTCTATCTCGATTACACGGGCGGCGGTTTGTACGCCGAAGCGCAGCTGCGCGCGCATCTGGAACTTTTGCGGACGCATGTTTTCGGCAATCCTCATTCGTCCAATCCCACGTCGCAAGCCATGACCGATTTGGTCGAAGGCGCGCGCGCGTACATTCTAAAATTTTTCAATGCCGACCCGAACGAGTATTGCGCGATTTTTACGCAGAACGCAAGCGGCGCGTTAAAACTCGTCGGCGAAGCGTATCCGTTTGAACCGAACGACCGCTACTTGCTCACGTTCGATAATCACAATTCGGTGAACGGCATCCGCGAATTTGCGCGGGCGCGCGGCGCGCACGTGACGTATGTGCCGGTGTTGCTGCCCGATATGCGCTTGGAGCAAACCGCGCTGCGGGAAGAATTGGAACGTCCGCGCGTCAAAGGAAATAATTTGTTTGCGTTCCCCGCGCAATCCAATTTTTCGGGCGTCCAACATCCGCTCGAATTTGTGGAATGGGCGCACGCGCGCGGTTGGGATGTGTTGCTCGACGCCGCCGCGTTCACGCCGACGAATCGTTTGGACTTGGGGCAGGTGAAACCCGAATTTGTCACCCAGTCGTTTTATAAAGTATTCGGTTATCCGACCGGCGTCGGCGCGCTGATTGCGAAACGCGAAACTTTGAAAAAATTGCATCGTCCGTGGTTCGCGGGCGGCACGATTACGGTCGCGTCGGTGCAGGGCGACAAGTATTATTTGAGCGAAGGCGAAGCGGCGTTCGAGGATGGCACGCTGAATTATTTGAATATCCCGGCTGTCGAAATTGGTCTGCGGCACATTGACGCCATCGGTTACGACGTGATTCACGAACGCGTGACGCTGCTCACGCAATTTTTGCTCGACGGCTTGAACGCGCTGCATCATTCCAACGGCGCGACGCTTGTGCGCGTGTATGGACCGTTGGATACGCAGCAGCGCGGCGGCACGGTGACAATGAATTTTTACGACGCGCACGGGCGCGCGATGGACCACCGCGAAATCGAACGCCGCGCGAACGCGCAAAACATTTCGCTGCGAACCGGCTGCTTTTGCAATCCGGGCGGCGGCGAAATCGCGCTCGGCATTACCGGCACGGAACTGTCGCAATGTTTTCGCCAGCCGGGACATGAAGCGCGTTTTACGATTGACGATTTTCGGATGTGCGTGGACGGCAAGAGCAGCGGCGCGGTGCGCGTGTCGGTGGGCTTGGTGAGCAATTCGGCGGACGTAGAGACGTTTTTAGAGTT
>JAJVIA010000018.1:61137-97035 GCA_022072245.1 Anaerolineae bacterium | reverse complement strand
TGGTTCCAAATTCAAGCGTGCGCTGAATAATTGTATTCGCGTCGCGTTCCAAGTTTAGCTTTGCTATATCGTACTCTTGAAAATAGGGTCCCAGCCGTTTTGGAATCCGCGCGCGTTTTACGCGCACGCTTTTTATTTCCCGCATATTTTATTCCTGCAACTTGGCGTACTGACTCGCCCAATTCTTTTCCTCCACCTCCCAATTCGTACTGTTCCCCATCTTGCGAATCGAAAGGTGCATCATTGGCGCGTCGGGCGTCGCGCCGTGCCAATGCCATACATTTTTTGGAACGGTGAAAATTTCGCCCGCCGGCACAAGTATAACTCCATTTTCGTTATCGCTCGCGTAACCATACACGCACGTGCCTTCGAGAACATGCAGAACTTGGTCAACATCGTGAATGTGCGGCTTGGTGCGCGCGCCCGCGCTGAACCACACGCCGAGCAATTCCACCTCCGCGCTATCGCCCGCCCACACAAGACGTTTAAGCGTCACGTCGCCCAAGAATTCTTTGTCGGAACCTTTGTACGGCGTGTGCAGCGCGTCGGGTTCGGGCTGGGTTGGGTTTATTTTGATGGGGTTCATGTTATTTGGTACTCCCTGAATTTCAATCGTTTGCGTCGAAAAAATTTCTTATGCCGTAGTCGGATGTGGCGGTCTAGTTTTGAGTATCTGCGCGGAGTGTCAATTATTAAGCCACTTTCGGCGCTTCAGCGCTTGTATCAGATTTCGATGCTTGTAGTCGGTCTCGCAAAACGGAAATAAGGGTTCCATCCTCTGTCCGCCAAGTTTGCCAACCATTGCTACTTTTGATGTTCTTGTTTGCTTTGCGCAGAGAATAGAGGGAAGCGTAACTCGGTGAATAAACTTTGCCATCAACTTCGATGCCGTCACTGCGAACAATACCCGTAAAGGTTTGTTTTTGTCCCCCTCTGGGTTTGTACTCAATGCTAAGGGACTTGCCGTCTGCGAGCAACCCTGCTTTAACAAGATCTTGGAACGAAGGTGCAGATGTAGCAGTAATGGTGGAAAGCATTGTACCACCCACAGGCTTTGTCTCGACGGTTGGCAAATTTTCTTCAGGCAAAGAATAAAGTATACGACTTGGATCATTGGCCGAAATATATTTTTCGATTTCCCAGATTTTGACCGTTGTACGTAAGGTCCTGGCCCATTCTTGCAAATCGCTGGGAATGGCATCTATCGGAATAGCTATCGTAGGTGGCTTGCGAAGGATTGCTTGTAATTTGGTGTGGATTTTGAGTTCGGCAATACCCAAGTCCTTGAACATTTCCCGTAGTGGTGTGTTTATCTGTAACTCATTTAGCGCTAATTGAAGAACAATCTCGCGGGTCTTTTGAGTTTCTGCTGCCGCTAACTGTTTGGAAATTTGCGGCGCGATGTGCTCCCATGTACCATGCAAAGCGCGCTCCGCCTCGACAATAAACCATTCATCACTGTGTACGTCAATTACAAATCCATCCGGAATAATACCAGCCCCTCCAGCCGTCGAAATTTTCGCCTTGGTCAAATAAATGATATTTGAACCAAAAAGTTGTTCTGAGTACTTTTGAACGACAGTTTCAATTTCACCTTCATTGTCAAATGGTGTCTTGATAAAAGAATCTTGGTCGCTGATTAGCATCTATCCTCCATTAGTAATCGTTTCTGCTCTTGCGGCACATACTCCACTTTTTGCTTTTAACTTTTTACTTTGAACTTTTAATTCTCCACCCCCCCTCGCTCTGCAACATATCCGCGTCCAGTTCTGAGCGCAATTGGTATTTTGTTCTCATGATTCCTCGCAACCCATCCATGCTATAATTCTGTTCGTCAAACATGGCACAGCGCATCATTCTTTGGACAGTCAGGGACCCGCGCGGGTTGAGCATTACGCTCACCGATGATGTTTGGCATGATATTATTGGCAAGCATCAAGAGATGCAAGACCAACATGATGCTGTCAAAATCGCGGCAGCGAGTCCCGACGAAATCTACTTTGATCCAGAAACCACGTCAAAAAGAGACGGCGCGAAAATTTACATGTATTACAAACGCATACGCGTTGCGCCCAAGACCAAGTTCATCGTCGTCGTCGTCAAAATCGTTGTCGAAAACGAAAGCGACCAAGGTTACGTTCAATCTGCGTGGAGTCCTTACCGCATTCAAAAAAGGTTGGTGCGAGAATGGAAAAAATGAACGAGTTCAATTTCAAAATTACCGACTGGATTCTCCCATCGGAACAGGATCTCTGCGAATTGTTTCTCTGGCTGAATGATTCCAAGGACAGGGGTGGCGTCGCTGTCCCTGTCAATGACGATACGCAAGAGCCCTACTATGTTCATCTAAATGTAGAACCAGAGTCCGATGAAATTATTTCGGCATTCATTCTGCACGCAAACAACATGTTCCAAGACCTTGCGCGCGCCTTTGCTTCGATGGACCTCAATCATCCCGACGTGCGTTTTTTCCTCGAAAAGAAATTGGAGCAGTATGCCCAACGGCATCGTAATGAACTGACCTCCGAACCAGAAACGCTCGAACCCCAAGCCGCCTAGCGCGGCTTTTTTTTATGCAGGTTGCGGTGTCCGTGCATACTCGAACGTCACACGATCAACCTGATTCAGGATTTTCGACGCATCCAAAATCTCAATCGCCATCGGCTTGCCCGCTTTATCGAAATCTACAATGACTCCCTCTGTTATCTCATCGCTTTCGTCATAATCGCCTTCGCGCCAACGAATCGTGAGAATATCCACCTGTTCATCAAACAAAACGCGAATCTCCATAGTGTCCAGTCTCTTGTCTCCAATCCTCAATCACAAATCATAAATCAGAAATCATCAATCCTACATCTCCACTCCTCCCTCGCTCTGCAGCATATCCGCAATATCAAAGTATCCCTTTTCCAACGCAACCGTCAACGGCGTCTTGTTTTCATAGTTCGGATAATTTACATCTTGAACCCCGTTCGCCAAAAGCCAATTCACCATTTCCGCGCTGCCCGATTGCACCGCCGCGTGCATCGCAAATTCCTTGCCCTCTCCGCCGCCATAACTTTGGAGCAGTTCCGCAATATCGGGATTGCCGCTCAAACACGCGTGATACAACACAGGATAATCGTGCGAACCTTTCGCGTGCGCGAGCGATGGGTCTTGTTGCAGCAGCGCGTCCACGCGTTTGACATCGCCCAACATCGCGGCGGTGCAAATGTCAACGGGCGCGCCTTGCGAAATCAAAAATTCGGCAATGTCGCGCTGTCCCGTCTGCGTTGCAGCTTGAATCGCCGTTTCGTTAAATTGTTCCCACACCGCGTTCAACAGTGCGGGATGTTCGCGCAGCATCTGTTTTACCACATCGAGATTACCGTGCGCGTTGCCGACGAATTGGGCGACGAGTTCTTGGTCCATTTTTCAAACGCTTGGAATCCACGAATAACGCGAATCACGCGAATCAGATTTGCGTTATTCGTGTTATTCGTGGATCAAAGCAAAGTTTTACAGCGGCGCTTTCATCATACAAACACTTGGAATCCACGAATAACGCGAATCACGCGAATCAGATTTGCGTTATTCGTGTTATTCGTGGATTAAAGCAAAGGTTGACAGCAGCGCTTTCATCATACAAACACTTGGAATCCACGAATAACGCCAACCACGCGAATTGGGATTCGTGTTATTCGTGTTATTCGTGGATTAAAGCAAAGGTTGACAGCGGCGCTTTCATCATACAAACACTTGGAATCCACGAATAACGCCAACCACGCGAATTGGGATTCGTGTTATTCGTGTTATTCGTGGATCAAAGCAAAGTTTTACAGCGGCACGACACTTCGCTTTTTCCGCCGCGGCGCTTTCATCGTTTCCGTTTGATACACATATTCGACTACGCGGTCGGTTTCAGTTGTAAAGCCAACGTGCTTGCCCTGCGCGTCCACCGCAATCAAATTCATCCCCGGCGGAAACGGAACCGTGAGCGCGCGCAAATCGCGCATCGCTTCGCGCGCCGCGCGTGCAAGCGACATTCCCATTTTCATGTACAGCACAACCGAATGTGCCGTATTCGCGCGCATTGCCATTTCGCCATAGCCCGTACACGCGCACGCGCCGTAACGATTATCGCAATAATTTCCCGCGCCAATGATGGGCGAATCGCCGACGCGCCCCGGATATTTCCACGCCCAGCCGCTAGTGCTGACGCCGCACGCGAAATTTCCCGCGTCGTCAATCGCAATCACATTCGTCGTGCCAAAATGTGTTACATCGCTTCGATGTGATTCATCACCGTATTCGTCGGCGCTCGCCGCGATTTCGGGGTCGTGCGTCGCGCGCGAAACCAACTCGCGCATCGTATTGTAACGCGGCGAATCGCTCACTTTGTTTTCGTAAATCGCGCGCGCCGCGTCACTCAACAAATTTTTCTTTTTCATGCCGAGCTCGCGCGCAAAACGTTCCGCGCCCGCGCCCGCCAACATTACGTGCGGCAAGCGTTCCATCACTTGGCGCGCAATCGAAATCGGATGCTCGTAATGTTTGACCGCGCACACTGCACCCGCCGCAAGCGTTTTGCCGTCCATGATGCTCGCGTCCAATTCCACCTGACCGAGAATGTTGGGCAAGCCGCCGTAACCGACGCTGTGGTCATCGGGATTCGATTCAACGGCGTGAATCGTCGCTTCCACCGCGTCCAACGCGCTGCCGCCCGCGCGCAGAAGTTTCATTCCCGCCGCGAAACCAATTTCGGCATTCGTACTTGCAACGAGAATCAAGATGAAAATGAAAAGTTAAAAGCTAAAAGCCAAGTAACGCCAATCACTTTTAGCTTTTGACTTTGAACTTTTAACTTACCTATAAAACACCAACGTCTTGACGCTCAATGGCACGACGCGTCCATCCAACATCGGCAAGCCAATGTCAATGTAATCGCCTTCGTCCAAACCCACTTGGTCAATTGCAAGCAGCGCGCGGTGCGGCGAGATTGTTTTGATTGCCTGCCCCAAACTCTGCGCGTAATCGCGGCCCAAAATCAAAATCAACGGACGTTCGTTCGGCAATGTGCGCGCGGCGTATTCCGACAATCCTGCCGCTAAATTTTGTAACTGCGAAAAATCGAGCGCGCCGCGAATATCCAACGCAATCGCCGCGTTCTCGCGCGGCGCGTCAATTTCCATCCGCGCCAGCGCTTGAATAATCGCGTCGGGAATGTTCGACGTACTTCCTAAATACGGGCGCACAACAGGCACATTTTTTATCGGCAAAATTTGTTTCTCTGCCCAAATCGTCGAACCGCTCAACGTCACCGTTTGCGAGCTCGCGCCAATCACCGTCGCGCGAATGGTTTCGGGCGGTTCGACGGCTTCCATCGCCACAAGCGTTTTATTTTCGCGCAGCGCGAGCCCAAACAAGGGCCCAATGTCGTCATGCCGCGTAATGCTTTCCAACGTTACGTTTCCAAGCGGATGATAAAAATAATGTCCGACGCCGCCGCTGATAAATAATTTTGTATTACGTCCATTCACACTCATCGGCGGCGTGAGCATGACTTGATGACCGAGTTGCGACTCGCGGCCCTCAATCAATTCCACCGTCAGTTCCGCGAGGATGTTGCAAAATTCGCGCAAGGGTCCAATCTCTGCGCGCGTTCCAACTTGAATCGGCAAGTTGTGATGCTGAATAATTTTGCGCGCGGGTTCGGCGATGTAACGAATCTGCATCGTACTGCGGTCCAGCTCGATAATGCGCCCGCCGACATTCAGCGCCGCCGCGGCGAGCGTGTTGCCCAATTCAAAGACCGCGCTATTTGCCGTGCCGCCGCCAATGTCCACATTCGTCACGCGCGCATAATGTTCGCGCGAGTACGCCGCCGCGCCGCTGCCGCGTCCCGCCATCTGCGCTTCGAGTCGCGGACCCGCGACAGTGACGACAAACTCGCCCGCGTATTTTCCGAGCGCTTGCAAAATTTCCGCCGCGTTTTCTTTTTTCGCAATTTCACCCGTCACAATCACCGCGCCCGTTTCGATTTGGGCGGGCGAATATCCCGCGCGCTGATATTCGCGCTTCACGATTTCATCCAACGCGCGGAGGTCTACGCGGTCACGCGTTGCAAGCGGCGTCAAGACGATTTCCGATTGATACAACACCTCGCGGTCGCCGAGACCGATGCGCGGCGCTTGCGACGCGGGCGCAATGTTTCGCAGATGAATCCGCGAAAAAACAATTTGCGTCGTCGTCGTGCCAACGTCAAGACCGACGCTCAATAATGTACGCGAGCCAGCCATTCAGAGAATCCGCGAATTACACGAATAACGCGAACTGAAATTTTTCGTTTTTCAATTCGCGTTATTCGCGTTATTCGTGGATACATTCATTTCTTGAACGTGATTTTGCCGTCCACCGCGAGTTCGTCAATGATTGCCATGATGACGGCATCGGTGGGCGTGTCTTTGGTGGACGTGGTTTGACGCGCGGACGAACCTTGCGCGATGAGTACCAAATCGCCGACGCCCGCGTCCACCGTATCAATCGCGGCGATCGGTTTGCCGACGAGTTCATTTTCGGTGGTGGCTTCGCGCACGATGAGAATTTTCTTGCCTGTGAGTTTTTCGTCCTTGATGGTCGAAACGACATTGCCGACGACGCGACAGATTAACATAGGTGATTGGGCGATTGGGTGATTCGTTCTGAAAGGCATTCAGAATGGAATCATGCAATCACAAAAAATATCGTTACTGAAAAGATTATAGACGCGCCGAAAATCTATTGCAAGCGCATTGCCTCATCCTTTCGCCTTTATCTTTCGTCCTCGAATTTCTGTACGAGCCAATTTTCGCCCAGCGAAATTTTCCAGTCCGCGAAATTTCGCAGCGCATCGGCGGTGGGTTCAAGCAACAGCGCGCCGTCGGTTGCCCATTCGAGCAATTTCCAATCGCCGGCGCTGTCGCCCGCGCAAAAATTTGGCGGACGTTCGCGCGACACAAATAAATTGTACGCATCCAATTTGCCGTCGCCCCACGAGCAGGGCGGCTCGAACGCGGCGGTGATGCGTCCATTGACAATCGCGCGGCGCATCCCGATAACGTTTTGAGGCGAAAAAAAATAGCGCTCTGCAAACGCTTCAATTTCCCACTGCGGCGACGCGGTGATAATAAAAACCGCCCAATCCGCCGCGCGAAAACGGTACAACAATTCGCGCATTTCCGCGCGTTCGCGCAAACCGCGCGCAATGGGCAAAGTCAGGTCGGCGTCCAAATCCAGCGCGCGCATCTGCGCCGCGCGTTCCAAATAAGGCAGTCCCGACAGATCTTGCTTGACCGCGCCCGCGCCAATTTTTTCCGCGCGCATGTGCGCGGGATGCGTCAAAAATTCGGCGCGCCGCGGCTGCGCCAATTCGCGCGCAATCACGCGGCGCGTGTACTCACGAACCTGCTGCGGCGTCCAACCGACGAACGCGCCCGTATCCCATGCCCACGCTTGATTGTCATCTTCGCTTTCGTGCAAAGCCCAACGCGTGCGTTCCAATTCAAAACGCAGCGCGGCGCGCGTCTCGCGCATATCACGCGCGCGAAACATTTCCGCACATTCCAAAATGCGCGAAGGAATCGGAATTTCCTCCACCCAATTTACGAAAGCGGGATGTTTAAACTGAAACGCCAAATCGCGGCACAATTCGTGAAAAACGACGTCCGACGTGTCGCCCGCAATGCACGTATTGTCCCAATCAAAAACCGCGATGGGTGTGTAAGCAAATTTACGCGCGAGCAATGTTTCCAATGCCGCGCGATTCTCTGGCGTCCAGCGTCCGTTTAGCATGTGGCAGAGGGCGGATCGAAAATCAAAAGTTGAAATTCAAAATTCAAAATTTGAGATTCTCGTTAGCCGTCTTGAATTTCTAATTTTGAATTTCTAATTTCTTTCTCTCTTCTTCCATCGCAACCAAGTTCATCCGCGCGCGCAATAAAATTTCCGCGCGTTCAGTTTCGTATTCGGAACGGTACATCGCGCCGCTCGCGCGTTCGCGTTTCAATTGCTTTAATTCTTCCAACGCGCTGTCGCGCTGCATCAATAAATCCACGTACGCGCCCCCCTTGCGCGTTTCGCCCGCCACATCCAACGCCTCCCACAAAACGCGTCCTTGATTCTGCGCGGGAGTCTCGCCGCCCAGCAGCAGCGACAGCGTCGGCGCGAGATCAATCAATTCGCAGAGGTCGAGCGGCGCGCCTGCGCGAATGCCCGCGCCGCTGAGAATCATTGGGATATGCCTGTCGGTTTCGCACCATGCGCCGTGAAAACCCGCGAGCGGGCGCGCCGTTTCAAACATCCATCCCTCGCGCAATTGCAAAACATGTTCACCCCAGCGCGGACCGTACGCGCCCAACAATTCCAATTCATCGCGCGCGAAAATATCATCCACGCGCGGGTCATTCATTAACGCGTCAAACGTTGCGTCGTCGAATCCGCGCGGCGCTAACGCGACGCGGCCATGCGGCAGCGCGCCAACATTTTCCGCGAACGCGTGGGGAATCGTTTCGCGCACAGGAACCATGCCGTGGTCGGCGTTCACAACAACCACCAACTCGCCGTCGAGATTTTTGTCCGCATACGCATTCAACAAGCGCGCGGTCATTTCGTCCATCTGTTGAATCGTCCACAATGTTTCGTCGGCTTCGGGGCCGTACAAATGACCCGCCGAATCCGCGACATAGAAAACGACGTGGAGATAATGCGGCTGCCATTCCTCCAGCGCCGCGAGCGCGCGATTCGTGATATCAATGTAATCTTCGCCAAAGACGCCTTCGCTTTGTAGCATGTCCGCGCCGCGCAAAAAACGCGAGCCAATGTCCGCCGTCGTAATCCCGCGCGGCCGCCACGCTTCGGCAATCGTTTCTGCGCGCATCAGCCCTTCGGGAAAATCCAACAAACGATTGCCGTACGCATCCAACATTTTCGGATACAAAAATTCATGCGTCCCGACGCGCGCACCCGTAAGCATTGACGTATGCGAAGGTCCCGTAATCGTCGGAAAGATGCCGCGCGCGTCCGTTGCCGAGACGCCATTTTTAATGAGCGCGTCAAACGTCGGCGTATGCGCCTTTGCCAACGCTTGCGGCGTGATGCCATCGGTGAGAATGTGCAGCGCGTATTTCGGCGCGCGTTTCAAAAATTCGCGCGGCGCGGGCGCATATTCGTTCTTGTCGAGAGAACGGAGGAGGGTGAGGAGTTGTGAATCTAGTTTGAACATGGTAGAGGGAGAGGCGAATACAATTCGCGGCAACAAGCACACCAAGTCTGCCTTTGCAGACTACAACCCTGCGGAGGCGGGTTTTGTGTTATCGTTATCGTTCTATTCAGGCGAATGGAATTCGCGGCAACAAGCACACCAAGTCTGCCTTCGCAGACTACAAACCTGCGGAGGCAGGTTTTGCGATTTTGTTGCTGCGATTTCTAATCGCAACAAATGCGCCAAGTCTGCCTTTGCAGACTACAAACCTGCGGAGGCAGGTTTTGCGATTTTGTTGCTGCGATTTCTAATCGCCCGAACTCTCTGTCGTTTCAGTCCTTTCAAATTCATCCCACAAATTATTTTCGGCATGATGTTTTTTCTGATTGACGATATATTCCGTCGCCACCTTTACATGTCGTTTGCTCACGGTGAACGCGCCGTACGCGCCTTGCCATTTGAAAAAATCATCTTTGCCAATAATCTGATGGGTCGCCAAATGCGACGAGCTGCCTTTCATTTCCTTGACCAATTCTGCAACCGAGATTGTCGTATGAAAACGTACCAACACATGAGTATGATCTTGAATCCCGCCAATTGCAATTACTTCTGATTTCAATTCCTTGCATTTTTCCATTATTGCAGGGTACAAAGCAGCTTCCAGTTTGGGCGTAAGCAAGGGCAAGCGGTCCCAAGTTGACCAAACGCAATGCAGGTAAAGCTGAGTATATGGCGCGCGCATCTCGTTGCCGCGAATTCTATTCGCCCGAAACCCCTCAAATCAAAATCACCACCCCCAACGCCATAATTACAAAATTCCCCACCCCACTCGCCCACACGCGAAAACTCGGCGGCAGGCGGCGATGCGCAAAAGCCCCAATGCCGGCGAGCAGCGACTGCCACGACCACGAAGCGAGCCAAGCGCCCAAGATAAAGGCGATTTTATCCGCCAGAGTGGGCGTTGTGCCGACCGTGCCGCCAAGAATTAATGCGGCAAAGTATGCAATCGTCGCGGGATTCAAAAGCGTCAAACCTAAAAGCGTCGCGAAAGTCTTGCCGATGCCGGCGTTAATTTCCGCGCCGCGCAATTCCGCGCGGCTGCGACGCATCTTCCACGTTTGATAGAGTCCGCGCGCGCCGAACGCCAATAAAAATGCCGCGCTGACGATTTTCAAAATTGGCGCAATGGGCGCAAGCCACTGCGCGACGATTGTACCAAACGCGGCAGCCAACGCGGCATAAATCAAATCCGCCGTCGCCGCGCCCGACCCTGCCGCCCAACCGTGCCAGAACCCGCGCTGGAGCGCCGTTTCCAGAATCAAGATTGCAATAACGCCGACGGGAATCGCAATGGCATAACCCGCAATTGCGCCGCGCCCAAACGAGTCAAGCATATCGCCATCAACTCTCGCCAAAAATGATTGCCGCCGCCGCTAAAAAAAGAAAAGGCGACCCCGCGCCTTTTCGTAAAAATAAATTCGCGCGCCGCGCGGGCATGACATTTACAATAGATTTTCCGTCGCCGCGTTCGAGGGTTTGAGCAGCAAAATCGCCTCGCGCGGAAAGGCGACGGTGATTTTTTCGCCGCGCTGAGGCAGCGCCAAATTGGGATTGTTAAAAGTATCAAATGAAATCACACTCTCGCGCAAACGCGCGCGCGTCCGCACAATCGAACCGAGAAAGGTCGTTTCTTCGACGGTTACGACCAAGCGATTTACCGCGTCGTCTTGGGTTTTGCCATCCAAAGACATCATTTCGGGCCGCAGCGCAACGGCAATCGTTTCGCCCTTGCGCGCGTCGAACGCTTTGGCGGCGACAATCGGTTGACCCTCCACCTCCAGCGTTCCGGCGGACGGGTCCACCACGCGCGCCTGCACCTGATTCAGCGTACCGACAAAGGACGCGACAAATTGCGTTTGCGGAAAATTATAAATCTCGAACGGCGTGCCAACTTGTTCCATGCGCCCATCGCTCATAACCACGATGCGGTCCGAAAGCGACATGGCTTCTTCCTGGTCGTGCGTCACATAGATTGCAGTGACGCCGGTCTGGCGTTGAATCGCGCGAATCTCATTCCGCAGCGAAACGCGAATTTTGGCGTCGAGCGCGGACAGCGGCTCATCCAACAGCAACAATTCCGGTTTAATCGCCAACGCGCGCGCGAGCGCCACGCGCTGCTGCTGTCCGCCGGACAATTGCGCGGGATAGCGTTTGCCCTTGTCGGACAAATGAATGAGTTTCAACATTTCCGCGACGCGCGGCTCGATTTCGGCTTTGGGGCGTTTTGCCACACGCAAACCGAAACCGATATTGTCCGCGACGGTCATGTTCGGAAAGAGCGCGTAGGATTGAAACACCATGCCGATTTTGCGTTTGTTGGCGGGAACGCCAATCACATTTTTGCCGTTGATAACAATCGAGCCGGAGGTCGGATGTTCAAAGCCCGCAATCATGCGGAGGGTCGTCGTCTTGCCGCAGCCCGAAGGGCCGAGGAACGAAACAAATTCGCCCTTTTCGACCTTTAGATTGAAATCCTGCACCGCCGGCGTGGCGACGTTGGAAAATTGTTTGCGAATGTTAGAGAGTTCGAGAAAAGACATGGGATACTTTTAGATTTCGGATTTGTGATTTTTGATTTTGGCGACGTCCGCCGCGCCATCATAAATCACAAATGCTTTAATGCGCGCCCGTCACTTGGGCATTTGAACCGCGCGTGACGAAATAAATCAGAACCATCGCGAGCCAGGTCAACAGAAAACTGACCACCGAAAGCGCCGCCGGTTCATACGCTTTGTGTTGACCCAATTGTTGCAAATACGGCCCAAAGGCGGGTCGGCCCAAAAAGGTGGCGAGCGTCAATTCGCCGACGACAATCGCAAAGGTGAGCAGCGCGCCGCTCAACAACGCCGCGCGCAGATTCGGCATGATGATGCGGAACATGATCGTGAACCACCCCGCGCCCAAACTTTGCGCCGCTTCGGTCAAGGTGCGAATATCCATCGCGCGCAAACCATTATCCACCGAGCGATACATGTACGGCAGCGCGAGCGTCACATAGCCCGCCACCAACAAGATATTCGTACTAAAATCAGAGTTGGTGAGCGGCGGCAACAACGTAATGGGACCCAATGCAATGTCGCTGCTGTACAATTTGATATAGCCAAACACCAAAATAATCGCGGGAATCACAAACGGCAGCAGCGTAATAAATTCGACCGCCGGACGCAGCTGCGGCAGTTTCAATTGCACCCAGTACGCCGTCGGCACAATCAACAGGATGCTCGCCACAATCGAAATGAGCGCCATCTGATTGGAAAAAATAAACGTGCGCCAGAAATCGTCGTCGGCAAACGCGCGCGTGTACGCCGCGACGCCAATGACATCGCGTTCCGCGCGCAGCGAAAAATCGAACGCGCCCCACAGCGGCACAAACAGATACAATGCCGCGAGCGTGACCCAGAACAAACCCCAAAACGTGGAACGTTTCATTGCAGCCACCTCGCCGCGCGGCGTTGAAGCAAGGTGTACGCCAAAATAGAGAGCGCCATAATGACGACCATCCCAAAGCCCATCGCATAACCGAGCCCCGGATTGTGCAGCACATCGCCGCGAATTTGCGCGCCGATTTGAATGGCGACCAACTGCAACCGGCCGCCCGTCAAGGCATACGCGGTGGCATACGCGCCAAAGGCATTGCCAAACAATAAAATCATGGTCCCCAAAATGGACGGCGTTAAAATGGGCAGCGCGATATAGCGCCAATACTGAAAACCATTCGCGCCAAGATTTTCCGACGCCTCGCGCCACTCGCGGCGCAATCCTTCCAAAGCGGGCATCATGACCAGCACCATCAAGGGAAATTGAAAATACAAATAGGTGAGCGAAAGCCCAAGAAAACTATAAAGATTGAAACCGTGGTCATAGATATTGAAATGGAGCGTATCGCGCATAAATTCTGTGATAAAACCCGTGCGCCCCAACGCCGCCACAAATGCAAACGCCAACGGCACGCCCGCAAAGTTAGAGGCGACGCCGCAAAACGTCACGAGACTGGTCCGCAGCGCGCTCGGCACGCCGGTCATCACCAGCGCATAGGCGATAAAGAAACCAAAGATTCCACCGACAATTGCCGTCACCACGCTAATTTGGATGCTGAGGACATAGGCGTCCACAATGTCTTGGCGCGTCAACCCCAAGACATTGTCCAACGTAAAGCCGCCTTTAGCGTCCGTAAAACTGCCCGTGAACAATGACAACGAAGGCAGTATCAAAAACATTACGGCAAAAATAAAAAACGGCAGGACGCCGAGCCAGGCGAGCGGCACGCCGCCCATTCTGGCAACATAATCGGTAGTGCGTTTCGGGGGAGCGATTGCAGCTTGAGCCATAACGTAAAAAAGTGGAATTAAAGAGTGGGAATGAAAAGACCGTGAAACGGAATTGAATTACAAAAAGGGGTAGAAACGGAACTCTGTTCCGTTTCTACCCACAAAATCGTTACTGTCCTGCTTTGATGTCCGCGCCGACGGCGGTATCCCAGCCCTTGACCACGACGTCCTTACCTGCAACCAAATCGGCATTGGAAGGAAAGACGGCGCCAGCCACATCGGGCAGTTTCGCCAAGAGGTCGGCAGGAATCTTGCCGGCTTTGAGCATCGCATCCTGTCGAATCGGATGGCAATAGCCGGGCGGCGCCATCCAAATCAATTGCCCTTCGTCGGAATAGAGATATTCCATCCACAATTTGGCGGCGTTGGGATGCGGCGCATAGGCGTTAATGGCTTGGATATATACGCCCGCAATGCGTCCCGTTTTCGGAACGATTACATCCACTTTCGGGTTGCCGTTCATGCCGTCGCGTCCGGCGAGCGCGTTATAGTCCCACGTAATGCGAACCGGCGTTTCGCCTTTTGCTACCAACGCATTGTTGGCAATCACAGGCACCAAATTGCCTGCCTTGTTCATCTCGGCGAAATAATCCAACCCTTTGGCTGGGTCTGCGACAGTGCCGCCATTCGCCAAGGATGCCGCTTGCACGGCTTGAATCGCCTGATTCGATGTGCGCGGGTCGCCCGACATGCCGACTTGCGATTTGTATTCCGGTTTCAACAAGTCCGCCCAATCCGCCGGCGCATTCTTGACAATGTCGCTGTTGATCATGAACGCCATGACGCCGTAATAGTCGCCATACCAATAACCGTCGGGGTCTTTGGCGCCTTCGGGAATATCCGCCCAAGTTGACACTTTGTACGGCAGCAACAAACCTTCGGCTTTGGCAGAATCGCCAAACGCGAAACCAACGTCAATCACATCGGGATTCTGCGGACCTTTGTTGTCTTTGTTCGCTTTGATGGCTTCGATTTCGTCGCCGGAACCCGCATCAGGATTCAATTCGTTGATGGTGATGCCGGGGTATTTCTTTTTAAAGCCCTCAAAGATGCCGCCATAGTTGCACCAGTCGTGCGGCAAGGCAATGGTCGTGAGCTGTCCTTCTTTTTTCGCGGCTTCGTACAATGCGGTCAAATCGGTCGCGCCGCCGCTCGCCGGCGCGGCGGTGGGCTGCGTAGCCGCCGCAGTGGGCGGCGCGGCGGTGGGCGCGGCGGTGGGCGTTGCGCACGCCATGATAACAAACACTAGCGCTCCGAGCGCGATGATAGGCAATACGCGTACAAGTGATTTCATTCTTCTCCTCCTGAGAATCTTTTTCTATGCTTGTAGAGTAGCTGGGTAAAAGGGTATTGGCTTGCCTTTGAGTCACCTCCTTGTGCTTTCGGCTCTTTTTTTGTTTGCGGTGCGCCAAGCAAACCAAATCCGAAAATGAACGCCTCAAACCTTCTGAGCCGAGCAGGCACAACAGCTCAAACAAACAAGTTTGTTGCAGCTCGACGCGTAATGGCAAGGGGAAATCCAACGACGCGCAGGGTATTCAGCAAGGGAGGCAAATTAGCTGTGGCGCTAGTCTAGCATCATTGCAAGCATCATGTCAAGAGGTTGACCAAGCCAAGCGCGGAGCCAAGACTCGAAGCATTTTGGAGCAAAAAGGGCTATCGCGGCGCGCGACGCGGCGAAAACATTTGGCAGCTTGCGCCGCGCGTCCCACGCGATTCAAGATTCGGCGTCCAGCGGCGGAAACGCGAGCGTTTCCATGAAAATATCATTGAACTCGGCGCGCCCCGACAATTCCACATATTCAATAAATTCGGGAATGCGGTTCGCGGCTTCGCGTTCGCGGAAACTGAGCAGCGCGATTTTCGCGCCTTCGCCCGCGCTATTGCCCACCGCGACAATTTGTTCCACCGCCACCCACGGCACCAAGCCAATCGTGCGCGCGCTCGCGGGATTGATATAACTGCCAAACGAACCCGCAAGCAAAACTTGATGCAAATCTTTTGCCGTCACATTCATCTGCTGCATCAAGACCGCGACGCCCGCCGCAATCGAACCTTTGGCAAATTGCAGCGCGCGAATATCTTGCTGCGTCAAGACGATATTGGATGCCGGGTCGCTCAAACGAAACGCGCGCACGCCGTCAATCGTCAACAGCCGTTCGCGCAACGCGTCGGGCAGCTTGGCGCGCGCATCCTCGACTTGGATCAAACGTCCCGACGCATCCACCACGCCCGCGCGATACATTTCCGCCACCGCGTCCACCAAGCCCGAACCCGCAATGCCGATGGGTTTCAGATGATTGCCGCCGATGATTTGGAGAATGACTTGGCCCTCTGCCGTAATCTGGATGCCCTCGATCGCGCCATCGCTCGCGCGCATCCCGTGTTTGATTTGCGCGCCTTCAAAGGCGGGCCCCGCAGGCGCGGCGGTGGCGAGCGTGCCATGCACCGAACCCAAAACAATTTCGCCGTTCGTGCCGACGTCAATCAATAGGCGCAGCTGACCATCTTTATTGCGCGTCAAATCCGTCGCCAAAATTCCGGCGACAATATCCGCGCCCACGTACGCGCCCAGATGCGGCAGCGTCGCAAGACGCGCTTCGGGATGCAAACGCAAACCAATATCCGCCGCGCGCAATGTGACGGGCTGCGTAATCGCGGGAATGAACGGCGCCACCGAAATCGGTTCGGGGTCAATGCCCATCAGCAAATGCAGCATCGTCGCGTTGCCCACAATCACCGCTTCGTAAATATTTTCGCGCGCAATGCCCGACGACGCGGTGAGCTGGTCGAGCAAATCGTCGAGCGTCTGAATACTGCGCGCTTGCAATTCGCTCAAACCGTCCGGTTCCATCATGGTATGCGAAACGCGCGAAATCACATCCGCGCCAAAAGCCGCCTGCCGATTCAATTCCGATTTTACCGCTTCGACCGCGCCCGAATTCAAATTGATAATCGCGCCGACGACGGTGGTCGTCCCCAAATCCACCGCAAACCCGTAATTTTTTTCGCGCGTATTGCCCGGTTCCAGCGCAATCAATTCATCGCCGACCATCACGGCCGTCGCCCGAAAATCATTTGCGCGCAAAAGTTTTGGCAGCGCGCGCCAGACCGACGGATTGGAATGAGCGTCGTAACCTTCTTGCGCCAACGCGTTATGCACGCGCTGCAAATCGGACACCTGGTCATCCAAATTCGGTTCAGTCAATTCCAAATACACTTTGGCGACATTCGGATTAAGAATGACGTGATGTCCATATCCGAGCAGCGCGGCTTTGGGATTGCCCATCAAGCGCGGAATTTCGACGACGCAATCGGAATGTAACACGGCGCGGCAAGACAAGCGCCAACCGTCCGCCAAATCCGCTTCAGAAATAAATTTGCGGTCGGCTTCGCGTATCGGCGCGACGCCGCTCACCACGCGCACTTTGCATTTGCCGCAGGTGCCGCGTCCGCCGCACGTCGAATCAATCGCCAAACCCATCCAATTCGCGGCATTAAAAATCGTCGTGCCTTCCGGCGCATTGGTAAGCAGGTCGCTAGGGAGAAAACGAATTTCGTATTTCACAAGGCGTCAGTATACAGGGATACAAGAAAACAGGGAAGCAAGCCACACATAATCTTGTGTACTTGATTCCCTGTCCATATTGTACGCAATTTTTTTTATCCGGCGGCGGCTTTTTGTTTCGCGCGAAAATCCGCAATCCAATTCACCGCATAGGCGTCGTGACCCAGCATTACGTCGCTCGCCATGACCGCCGCGCGAATCGTTTCGTTCATGGCGTCCGTAATGGCGCTCGTCAAGCCCGCGTACATTGCCATGCTCAAATACGCGGCGGTGAGCGGCGCGCGCTGCGGCAAACCAAACGAAGTGTTGCCCGCGCCGCAAGTCATATTCACGCCCAAGTTTTGACGAATCAAGCGAATCGTTTCGAGCGTAATTTGAATCGCGGTGGGGTCGGCGGCGACAGTCAACGCCAACGGGTCAATCACCACATCTTCGGGCGGGATGCCATAGTCGGCGGCGCGCTGGACAATTTTTTCGGCGATGGACAAACGAATTTCCGGGTCCATCGAAATGCCCGTTTCGTCATTGGCGATGCCGATGACGGCGGCGTTATATTTTTTAATCAAAGGCAAAATCAATTCGAGGCGTTCATCTTCGCCCGTCACCGAATTGACCAACGGTTTGCCTTGATACGCAGCCAATGCCGCTTCCAACGCTTCAAACACCGATGAATCGAGACAGAGCGGCACATCCACAACGCTTTGCGTAACTTGAATCGCTTGCTTGAGCATCGCGGGTTCATCGCCCAGCGGATACCCCGCGTTCACATCGAGCATGTGCGCGCCCGCCGCGACTTGGGCGATGGCGTCCCGTTTAACGCGTTCAAAATTACCTTCCGCCATTTCCGCGCCGAGTTTTTTGCGCCCGCTCGGATTGATTTTTTCGCCAATCATCACAAAGGGCAAACCTTCGCCAATGATGACGGTTTTGGTTTTGGATTCGAGGACTGTATGCAAGTTTCAGGTAGCAGGTAGCAGGTAGCAGGTAGCAGGTAGCAGGTAATCCATACTACTTGCTACTTACTACCTTTTACCTACGTTGGTTCCACCACGCTCATCATATTTTCGACTGCCGCAATGGCATCCACTAGCGCGCCGGTCGGGACTGCGCCGTCCGAGCCGACAAATTGTTTCGCCAAACGCGCGGTGGCGCTGGCGTCGGGCGCGTAACCGTCGGTCCCGGAAATTTCCGCATAATGCGCGGTCACGGGCGCGCCGCCCGCCATCACTTTGACCTTGTCGCGCAAGCCCGCTTTTTTCAATTGTTCGATATTCACTTTGATCATCGGCATCGTCGTCGTGAGAAACGCGCTAAAGCCGACGACATCGGGTTGATTGTCCTGAACCGCTTTGACAAATTTTTCAGGCGAAACGTTCACGCCCAAATCAATCACTTCAAAACCCGCGCCTTCCATCATGATATTGCACAAATTTTTGCCAATGTCATGCACATCGCCCTTGACCGTGCCCATTACAATTTTGCCGACGGTCTTTTCGCCTTTGGCGGCAAGCAGCGGCCGCAAAAGCGTCAAGGCGCCCTGCATCGCTTTGGCGGACATGAGCATTTCAGGCACAAAGAAATCGCCCACTTCAAAACGGCGTCCCACCTCTTGGAGCGCGGGCAGCAAACCGCGTCCGCCCAGTTCTTTGTTTTCGCCGCCATACAACATATCCAACGGGTCCATCTCTAAAGCCAGGCCCTCTTTGGTCAAATTGGTCACATCGGCGACTTTGCCAAGCACCGTATTGTCGTACATCTGTTGCAAAATTTCATCAGGCGTCATTTTTTTCTCTCCCCAATCGTTTGCGCGCAGCCGAACGCGCGCACACTCTCAAACGCCAATGGCGCTAAACATTTCGCCCGGTTGGCGCGTCAATAAAAGCTATTTTACCACACTAGCGCGAATTCCTGCGCGACGCGGCTCATTTCAACTTTATCTTCAAACTAACGCCGCCACCGACGGCAGAATCAAATCCGCGTGCGGCGCCAATTGCGTTTCATCCGCCAAACCGGTGAGCACCGCAATCACGCGCGCCGCGCCCGCCCGACGGCCCATTTCCAAATCCACAACCGCATCGCCGACCATCGCCGTTTGCGCGGCTGGAATATCCAACGTCTGGCACAGTTGCAGCAGCATATCCGGCGCGGGTTTATTGGGCAAACCGTCATCCGCGCACACCACCGCGTCCACCATCTCGTTGACGTTTAACGCGCGCAAGGTTGCGATTGTCGCTTTACGGTCGTCGCTCGTGGCGATGCCAATCAAAATATCGCGC
This sequence comes from Anaerolineae bacterium, assembly GCA_022072245.1. GTDB lineage: Bacteria > Chloroflexota > Anaerolineae > UBA4142 > SHND01 > SHND01. The sequence goes on along the minus strand of JAJVIA010000018.1, from coordinate 77,586 downwards.
GCGCGCAGGGCGGAAAAAAGTTTTGGCAAATCCGCCAGCGGACGCGCCAGCGCAATCGGGTCGGGAACGAACCACGCGTCATTCAAAACGCGCGCCGTCTCCGCCGCCGGCACGCCCTGCGCGCATACAACTCTGCCCGTCAGCACATACAAGTTCGCCATCGAATGTGCGGCAAGGGGCGCGCCGGCAATGACGGCATGACGCGCCGCGTCATAACCCATTGCGCGATACAGTTCGGCGGCAAGGACTGCGCCGCTCGCGCGTTCGAGCCGTCCCGCGAGTTCGACAAGCCAACTCGCCCACATGAAATTGAAATCAATCAGCGTGCCGTCTTTGTCAAAGACGACGAGCGCGGGCGTAAAACCGTCTGGAGAAAACAAAGCTGCGTTACCGTTTCGAGTTATTGCGCGTTTGCGAAAAATCAGTACGCCGCCTCGGCGGCATTGATTTCTTGTTTGCGCCGCGCCACATATTCGTTCAGCGCTTCCAAGACGCCCGCGTCCATTGGCGGCGGCGCGTATTCGCGCAGCCATTTTTTCCACACGCGCTGCGCGCGCATCTCCGCCGTTTCCGCGCCCTTTTGTTCCCACCGCGTATAATTTTGCACATCCGCAAGCAGCGGACGATAGAACGCGTCGCGGAAATGCCGCAAGGTATGCGCCGCGCCAAAGAAATAACCGCCGGGCCCAATTTCCGCAAACGCGTCTAGCGCCAGCCCTTCTTCATCCAACGCGATGCCGCCGCGAAACACTTGCATCATCCGACACAATTCAATATCCATCACAAATTTTTCGTACGACGAAGTGAGTCCGCTTTCGAGCCACCCCGCCGCGTGCAAAACAAAATTCGTCCCCGCGAGAAAAGTGGGCCAAAACGTCATGCTCGCTTCCCACATCGCTTGCCCGTCCGCGACTTTGCTCGAAGTCAAACCGCCGCCGCCGCGAAACGGCAACTTGTATTTGCGCGCCAATTGCGCGCTTGCCAAAAGCGCCGCCGCCGATTCCGGCGTGCCAAAGGCGGGGCTGCCCGATTGCATATCGCTGTTGGAGAGGAACGAACCGTACACCACCGGCGTGCCGGGATTGATTAATTGCGTCAACGTAATGCCCGCCAACGCTTCCGCGTTTTGCTGCACGAGCGAACCGCCCAGCGCCACCGGCGACATGGCGCCCGCGAGAATGAACGGCGTAATCAATAACGGCTGACGCGCTCGCGCATACACAAACAACGAATCCAACATGCGCGTATCGAATAAACGCGGACTGTTGACATTGATGAGCGAAAGCATCGCCGGCGTTTGCGCCAACTTGTCGCGGCCGCCAAAAACAATGGCGGCGAGTTCGACGCAATCGTTCGCGTTCTCGCCCGACACGACATTGCCCATGAACGTTTTGTCGCTCAACGTCAGCAGCGCGTGCATCATATCGAGATGCCGCGTCGCTTGCGGTTCGTCGTTCGGTTCGCACACCACGCCGCCCGCGTTGTGAATCTCTGGCACACTCTGCGCGAGTTTTACAAAATTACGATAATCCTCCAGCGTCGCCTCACGGCGGCCCTTGTCCAAATCTTGTACATTCGGCGGTCCGTACACGGGCGCGAGGACCGTATGCTTGCCGCCAAGGACGACATTGTTTTGCGGATTGCGCGCGTACATTGTAAATTCGCGCGGCGCCTTGCCGATTTGCTCCAACACCAAACCGCGCGGAAATTTCACCAGCGGCGCGGGAATGGCATCGCGGTCCACTTGGCAGCCCGCGCGTTCCAAAATGTCCACCGCTTGATCGTGATTGAACGCAATGCCAAATTCTTCCAACACGCGCAGCGTCATTTCGTGAATGGTTTCGATGCCTTCATTCGGCAGATAATCATAAAGGGGGGCGTTGGGTATGCTCATATCGCTTCCTTGCGTAAATTATTTCGCTTGCCGTACCGCTTATGCCGCTTGATTTGATTCCATCGCGCGCGCAACCGCGCGCAGCGACAAGACGCTGCCGCGCGCCATGGCTTGTTCCAAGCGCGCACGCGCGAGTCGTCGTTCCAATTCTTTGGACAAATCAGCAAAATCAATTTTAATGTCCGCCGTACTGGCGGGATGCGCGAACGCGAGACCCAACAATTCGGCGGCGTATTCATCATTTCCGCGCGCAAGCTCCAACTTGGCAAACGCCGCAATGACGTACACAGCGGTTGCCAACGCGCCAATCTCTAGCGCCTCGCCGAGCGAAACGCAAAATTGCGCGCGCGCCGTTGCATTGTCGGCGCGCCGCAATGCCAACATACCCAGATTGCACGCTACGACCGCGATGCCTTCGCGGTCGCCGATTTCTTGCGACAGCGCCAACGCCTCGTGCTGGTAGCGTTCCGCCGCGTCAAGTTCGCCGCGCATTTCTGCCAGCGCGCCAAGATTCAGCAAACGAATGCTTGTGCCGTAACGGTCGCCCAATTGCCGCCCCAGCGCCAACGCCTGCTCAAAATATTCTTTCGCGCGTTCCAAAGCGCCCAAGTCGCGCGCAATGACGCCCAAACTATTTAGACAGCTGCCGACGCCTTCGAGGTCGCCCATTGCGCGCGAGCGCGCGAGACTCGCTTGGAGATATTCCTCTGCCAATGCGTATTCGCCCTCGTAACTATACGCAATGCCGAGTTGCCGCTGCGCGCGGGCGATGGCGGCGTCATCTTTGGCATTGGTTGCCCAACGCAATGCCTCTTCGCCCAACGCGCGCGCTTGGCTATGATTCCCCTGCTGACTTTCGACGCGCGCAATCCCCGTCAACGCGCGCGCGGCGATAATCGCGTCGTTCGCCGCAATGGCAGCGGACAATCCGTTTTGATAATTTTCTTTGGCGCGCGCAAAATCGGTGCGCCGCGAAAAAATTTCTCCGAGCTGCGCGTATGCCTGCGCGGCTTGCGCGCAAGGTTCGCCGGGCAAAATTTGCAGCGCGCGCTCGAGAGCTTGAATCGCTTCAGGATACGCGCCAAGCTGCATCGCGCGCTCGCCGTAACGAATCCAATAGTCAAGCGCTTTGGCGCTTTCGCCGGCTTGGTCGAAATGATACGCCAAGAGCGCGAGATTTTCATCCACCTCGGCGGCAAACAAGAGCTCGCAGTTCTGAGCAATGCACTGATGCAGCGCGCGGCGGTCTTGGCGCAAGAGCGACGCGTACGCCGTTTCTTGGACCAGCACATGCTTGAAACTATATACGCGCTCTAGCTCAGCCACGCGGTGGACAAAATCGCCGCGTTCGATTTCTTGCAGCGCGTCTTCCAGAGGAACATTTTTGCGGTGCGGCTTGGGAAAATCAAAATTCATAAAGCAAAAATCATTTTCCCAGCTCGAATGTCCGCCGATAAATTCCCTCGTATGCTTTTTGCGTCAAGTCGCGCGGATTGCCAATCGTCTGCGGGTCCTCGAACGCGATTTTTGCCAGCAGCGGAATTTCGCTTTCGGCAAAGCCCAAATCTTGGAGCGTAGGGATATTCAAATCGTCCGTCAATTCATACACCGCTTTAACGGCGAGTTCCGCCGCGTCGTACACATTCAAACCGCGCGTATCTTTGCCCAACGCTTGCGCGATGCGCGCGAATTTTTGCGGCTCGCCCATGTAATTGTATTCCATCACAGGACCCAGAACGCGCGCGGTCAACGCGCCATGCGGCACATCATGCACGCCGCCCGCCGATTGACTCATCGCGTGCGCCGCGCCCGCGCTTTCCGTGCCGTACGACAACGCGCCGAGCATCGCCGCCATAGACATTTTGTAACGCGCTTCAATATTGTGTCCTTGCGCGTAGGCGACGCGAAGATATTGCGCGACATATTCCATTGCAAGCAGTGCGGTGGAATCGGGAAACGGCTGGGCGTACGCGCAGGTGTAACATTCAATCGCGTGCGCGAGCGCGTCCATGCCCGTTCCGGCGGTGACGTGCGCGGGCAGATTGACGGTGAGTTCGGGATCAATCAACGCCACCCACGCGCCGATTTTTGCCGTGCCGCCAACGTTGAATTTGATTTTGCGTTGCGGGTCGGTGATGACGGCCCACAAAGTTACTTCGCTGCCTGTGCCGGCGGTGGTGGGAATGCAAATCGTCGGCGGAATCCGTTTTTGAATCGGCTGGGGGTCCGCCCATTCGTATTTCAAAATCGAATCCCCGTTCTCGACGACAACGCCGACGGATTTCGCGGTGTCCATCGAACTGCCGCCGCCGAAACCGATAACGCCGTCACATTTTTCGGACGCGTACAGCGCGGCGGCTTGGTCCACCAACGCAATCGGCGGATTTGGCGCAACGCGGTCGAACACGACAAAGTCCATGTCTGCTTCTTTCAATGGATTCGTTGCGCGTTCCAGAATTCCCGCTTTCACAATTCCGGGATCAGTGACTAAAAACGGGCGGCGCATTCCGAGCGCGCGCGCCTCATCGGCAAGCGTTTCCGTCGCGCCGATGCCGTGTTTCATGACAGTAGGTACTTCAAACGAACGAACGTTAGGCATAATGCCCCCTTGGTAACTGGTATAAGGTATCGGGTATGCGGTCGCGCATTTTCCAACGCATACTCTTTGGCGATGTAATTGCTCGCACTACGCAGCTATTTCACTGCCAACTATCTAGTAGAGGCTGGCATGACTGTTGGCGCCACTCCTTGATCCCGACAGGGTAACAAACTATCGGACGGCGGAACAAGCGCCAATGGATTCTCAGGTAGAGATTCATCCTTGAGGATTATACGAAACGCAGCGCCATCGGTAGAACCGGTAGCTTGGAGTATCCCGCCGGAGTTGACATCGAAAACCATACTTACAAAAGTGTTTCTCGGGATTTTCTGTCTTACATCGTCTGAAACCAGTCCCCGCCCTGGCAAATCCCATCCAAAATCACCTTGAAGGATTACCAATGCTAACTGTTGGTCACGACACGCGACAGCAAGATCTCCGAAGTAGGACATGTACTCTTCCGGAGTCATAAACCGTACAAAACGCGTCTTGACCTCGCCTTGTGAATCCATATAGCTGCAAGCAAATGCTTTGCCGGCATCCTCCACTTGTTGTAACGTCGCATCCATTAAAGTGCGCTGAACAAATCCACAGTCAGCTTGCGCGCCGGGAAAACGGACTTGTCTAACCATAGCCACTCCAATAAGAACTCCAATAACGGCAATAAGCGAAAATAAAATTACGCGACGCATTTCGTGATTGCTCCTTATGTGTTAAACAAAAGCAAAAATATCTTGGAACTCCGTCTCTTTTGCATGCTAATACTCCTCTGTTGGGATGAAAACCAGATCATAGATTGACGACTGACCGCAACTGTCAGTCATTCCATTCCTAAATTCTACCCGCGTCTCACTTCTTCTGGCAATTCGTATCATTTTGCATTGTACACATACAACGCCAAAATAATCAAACCGGAAATATAATTGGGCATCCACGCGCCAAAATCGTCTTTACGCCAAACTTGTATAATGGCTACACATCCGCTTCCCCGCAATGCAACCTAGAAAATTCAATCCAACGCGGGCGGTTACTTGTGGTATAATGGCTACACATCCGCTTCCCCGCAATGCAACCCGCGCGCAATTTTTGCGTAGAGCTCTTGGCAGCATAATCCCATTTCACGCCCTCGTGGTACGCCGCGGTCGGACAAATTATAAATTTGCCGAACCGTCGCCGCGTCATGACAGCGCGGGCAGTTCAATTCAATGAAAGGTTTCGTGTGGTGATTTCCCATTTCTCCAATCTGTTAAAATTTATCGGCATTGTTTTTCTGATTGCTCTGAGCGCCGTCGCCGCGCCCCATACCTTTGCCCAAGAGCCGATTCGCGGCGATAAAATTGTGCGGAACGATGGCCGCGCGTTCGAGATTAAAAATTCGCCGCGGACCTATTCGCCCTCCAAAAGCGTAACCATTGACCCGCGTCAACTCGTCAACCAAACCGTTCCGACGCGCCAGCTCTTGCAGTTTAACGCGCTGCCCAATTCCATCATTGTGACCTCAGCCCCTTCGCCCGAAAGCGTCATTGGCGCGGACGGTCGGACGCGCGTTGGCGATACGACCGTTTTTCCGTACAGCGCGATTGTCGAGCTCGAAATAGATTTTCCATATGGCTCGGTCTTGTGCAGCGGTTGGATGATTGGCCCCGATACGGTTGCAACGGCGGCGCACTGTTTGTATTATTCCGGCTTGGGCGGTTGGGCGCAAAACGTCATGGCGTATCCCGGCCGCGATGGCACGCTGGCGCCATTCGGCAGCGTAGCGGGTTTAAATTGGAACGTGCGCCAAAAATGGATTGACACCCATGGCCCGCGCCATGATTACGGCGTGATAAAATTGGCGAGTCCCATCGGGGATACCGTCGGCTATTTCGGTTACGAGTACAATTCGCGCAGTCCATTTTTTATCGGCAAACCGGTCACGGTGAGCGGCTATCCCGGCGACAAGCACAATGCCGAAGCATATACGCAATGGCAGATGGCGGGGACGATTGCCAAAGCGCACAAACGGCGGCTGTTTTATACCATTGACACATTTGGCGGCCAAAGCGGTTCGCCCCTCTTTGGCAGATGGGTGCGTAAAGATTGTGACCCGTGCGCGTTCGGCATTCACACCTACGGCGTCGGCGGCAATTGGGACATGAATAGCGCCACGCGCATCACCAAACCGGTTTTTAACTTTATGCAATCCGCCGCCGCGCCCTAAATTTATTTCTCGCCCTTTGAAAGGAGGTCGTCGAAAAGTTTTTACCCAACCATTTTAATCGAACGCCTTACGACGCGTTTCACCACGTTACCCAACCAGTACAAGAACCCAATGGAGACACGAAAAATCATGTCACACTCTCGAACCTTTAATCCGCTCGCGCGCTGGCTTTTGCTTGGCGCTTTGCTTTTGGCAATCCTTGGCCTCGCCGCGCCCGCCGCCATCACTCACGCCCAAGGACCAGACCCGTATCTCGTCGTACGCAACGACGGCGCTGTTTTTCAAACGCCTGCCTCAGGCAAACTGCTTTCAACCTCTTACAAACCCGTCATCGCGCCAGAAGCGCTCGTCAACGAAAGCGTCGGCAGCAAAAATTTGAAACCGCTCGGCGCGGTCAATCCCGAGAGCGTCATTGGTCCCGATGGACGCACCCAAGTTACCAATACCAACGCGTATCCCAACAGCGCCATCGCGCAGCTCGAAGTAGATTTTCCTTCCGGTTCCGGGACATGCACCGGCTGGTTCATTGACGCGAATCGGTTGGCGACCGCAGGCCATTGCGTATATGATCCCAGCATGAACGAATGGGCAACGTCCATCACCGTTTATCCCGGTCGCAATGGCGGTACCGCGCCCTTTGGCGTATTTGCGGCTACCAATTGGTACACAGTCAATGGCTGGATCAATTCCGGCAAAACCAAATATGATTACGGTCTAATCAAGCTCGGTTCGGATGTGGGCAATACCGTCGGTTGGTTCGGCTATGGCTGGACCAGTGACGATTCATTCCTGTTGAATCGCAATTCGAATGTCCGCGGCTATCCCGGCGACAAGAGCTATGGCACCATGTGGACGATGAAGGGTAGAATCAAGCAGGTCCAAAAGACGCGCCTCTTTTATCAGATCGACACGTTCGGCGGGCAAAGCGGTTCGCCGCATTATGGCAAATGGAACAATAGCTGCAACCCGTGCGCGTTCGGCATTCACACCTACGGCGTCGGCGGCAAGTGGAGCATGAACAGTTCTACCCGCATCACGAAAAACGTGTTTAACTTTTTGCAGAATACGGGCAAGTAACCGCGCGACATTCCGAAACAAGCTTTGGGCGGACGCCGACAAGCGTCTGCCCATTTTTCATACGCCGCCCAAGCAAAAATATAAACAGCTTGGCGTGGAACACACCGCCGCCCGCCGACGTTTCTTTGATGAGGCGCAATATGCTAAACATTCGTTCCGTTCTTTTTTCCAAATGGCTGCTTGTGACGTCGAGCGCGCTCGTTTTACTTGTACCCGCGTGCAGCGCCCAAGTTGACGCGCAGCCGCCGCCTTCAGGACCAACCGCCCAAGTCCAACCCGGTTTTCAACCCGGCGGCGCGACGCCTACGCGCGCGCTCGAACCAGCCGCCACGCTTGTACCCGGCGACCCCAATCAACCGGTCTCGAATAAAACGCCAATGACCGCTGCGCCAAATTCAACCCAAGCCAGTATCAGCGGCCGCGTCACCAACGCGCAGGGCGAACCCATCGCGCGGGCGCGTCTCGCCTTTAGCGACAGCAGCGTGCCGCTGCCCGAAATGGCATACGCCACCAACGCGGACGGCAAGTATCGCATCGCCGTCCCGCGCGGCGTCTATACGCTCACCGTTACCGCCGACGGGTACGCGTCGCAAGAACGCAAATTGGATACGCGCCAAGAGGCGCAGGTCCAAACCGATTTCATTTTGCAGCCACAATAAAATATTTTGCGCGCCGCGCGCAATTGCGTTATCATGCGTCGCAGCATTTTCAAGGAGAAGGGGTAATGACAGAATCATTCCGCGCCGTTTTGGCGCGCGGCGAAATTCTCGTGGCGGACGGCGCGACCGGCACCAATTATCAAGCGCGCGGTTTGGAACGGGGCCAAGCGCCCGAACAATGGTTGTACGAACATCCCGACCGCGTAACGCAATTGCATCGCGATTTTATCCAAGCCGGTTCAAACGTCATTCTGACCAACACGTTTGGCGCGACGGCGGTGCGGCTCGCGCACGCGGGTCTGGCAGACGATGCGGTCCAAGTGAATCAACGCGCGGTCGCGTTGGCGCGGCGCGCCATCCAAGGCGAACGCGTCTGGGTCGCCGGTTCGCTCGGTCCATCGGGGCAATTGCTCGAACCATTTGGCTCGCTGACGCGCGAACAAGCTATCACAGAATTTGCGGCGCAAGCGCGCGCGTTAGCCGACGGCGGCGTGGATTTGCTCATTATCGAAACGCAATTCGATTTGGGCGAAGCGACAGCCGCATTCGAAGGCGCGCGTTCCGTGACGGATTTGCCGATTATTGTTTCGTTCAGTTTCGATATGGGCGCGCATACCATGATGGGCCTCGAAGCCGCCCAAGTCGCGCAAGCGGTAACCGCATTGGGCGCGGATATGGTCGGCGTCAACTGCGGCCGTTCGCTGGACGAAAATCTGAGCAATTTACGCGAAATGCGCGCGGCGACGCACTTGCCGCTGTGGATGAAACCGAACGCGGGTTTGCCGCGCATGACGGACGACGATGTCGCCCTTTACGATGTCACGCCCGAAATGATGGGCGCCGCAGCCGAACAATGGCTCGCCGCCGGCGCGCGCATTGTCGGCGGCTGCTGCGGCACCTCGCCGCAACATTTGCGCGAAATCGCGCGCGCGGCGGAACGTCTCCGCGTCGGCGTGTGATAGATTGAATTTGGAAAACGACGCGCGCCGTACGCGGCGCGCGTTTTTTTTTGCGCCAATGTATTTTGCGCGCGGCACAGCGCGCGCTGTGCCGCGCGACGAATCATTTCGCGCAAGCGCCACGCTTGGTTTTTTGTAGTACAATACGCAGCGCCGTTTGCGTAATGATTGAGCAATCCGGCGAATGAATCCGCCCCGACCTTACTCTAGTGCAAATTGCTTGACGGCGCGCGCCGCGAGCCAATCGAAATGGGAACATTGTTGACGCTTCTTTCACCTGCGCTTGTACTCTTTATCGCCTTGATGCTGCTGTACGCATTTTTTATCGGCTTTAACAATTCGGGAACGTTGGTGGCGGCGCCGATTTCAACGCGTTCGCTCGCGCCGCGCACTGCGATTACGTTGGCGGTCATTTTTGAATTTCTGGGACCCTTTCTCTTTGGCTCGGCGATTGCGGCGACGATTGGCCAAGATTTTATCAACGCCGACGTGATTGACCTGAATGTGCTTTTGGCGATGGTCATTTCGCAAATCGTCTGGAATTTGGTCACTTGGTATTTTGGGTTTCCCGCCAGTTCAACGCACGCATTGGTCGGCGGTTTGAGCGGCGCGGCGTTTGCGGCGGCGGGCTGGAACGCGTTTCTCGTCGGCGGTTTTGTGCGAATTTTGACCGGGCTCATTCTCGCGCCGCTCTTGGGTTTCGTCGGCGGTTTCGTAACAATGAAAATCTGTTTTTGGCTCGTGCGCGGCGCGACGCCGCGCGTCAATGGCGTTTTTCAACGCGGTCATTTTGTCACGACGGCGGCGCTTGCCACCAGTCACGGTTCCAATAACGGGCAGCAGTGCACGGGCGTCATTACGCTCGGCTTGGTCTTGTTGGGGATGCAGCCGGAATTTCACGTGCCAATTTGGGTGATTACGCTCGTCGCCGCCGCGCTCGCGTTGGGCGTCGCCACCGGCGGCTATCGCATCATTCGCAAATTGGGCGCGCACATTTATCGCCTGCGACCGATTCATGGTTTCACCTCGCAAGGGTCCGCCGCCGCAATTATTTCGACCACCGCCCTTTTGGGGACGCCCGTTTCGACTTCGCAAGTCATTAGCACCGCCATCATGGGCGTCGGCGCGGCGGAACGTTTTCGCGGCGTGCGCTGGGGCGTGGCGGGGCAAATCATGGTGGCGTGGCTCGTCGCCATTCCAACCGTCTTTATTTTTTCGGCGCTCGTATATCTCTTGCTCGCACGCGTGACGTGATGCTATGCGACTCTCTAATCCTTTCCGTTCTCGTTCCAATAATTTTCTCGTCCTCTTGGCGCAGCAAGCCGATAAAACGCGCGAAGGATTAGAGATGTTGGAACAGTATTTCAAATCGCACGACAGCGCCGACGCGCGCCGCGTGGAACAAATCGAAAAAGAGGCGGACGAATTGCGCCGCATCTTGATTGACGACCTCAATCGCGCCTTTGTCACGCCGATTGACCGCGAAGATTTATTTACGCTCTCGCGCGCGATTGACGACGTGCTGGATTACGCCTATACGACGGTGGACGAAATTCAATTGTTTGAATTGCAGCCCACCGAATTGATGGCAAAGATGGTGGCGATTTTGCGCGAGGCGGCGGACGAATTGCATCATGGCGTTTTGCAAATGCGCGAACGACCGCAGCTGGCGCTGCAACACGCGATTCGCGCGAAAAAATTGGAAAATCGCGCCGAAGGTTTGTATCGCGAAGCGCTCGCGGAATTGTTTCAACAACCGAAAACGCTCGACGATGTGATGCTCATGCTCAAGCGCCGTGAAGTGTATCGGCATCTCTCGAACGCGGCAGACCGCGGCGACGAAGCCGCCAATATCATTTCCGACGTCGTCGTCAAGATGGCGTGACGCGCGTCCTGACGCATTGAAACGCAACGCCGCGCGCCGAGCAAGACCCCAAGTGTTTTGAACAAGCGCGCCCGCAAGTCACGCCACATCGCGCGCAAGATCGCAGCGCCAAACACTTGGGGTCTCTGCGGACTTGACTCTGACGCATTGAAACGCAACGCCGCGCGCCGAGCAAGACCCCAAGTGTTTTGAACAAGCGCGCCCGCAAGTCACGCCACATCGCGCGCAAGATCGCAGCGCCAAACACTTGGGGTCTCTGCGGACTTGACTCTGACGCATTGAAACGCAACGCCGCGCGCCGAGCAAGACCCCAAGTGTTTTGAACAAGCGCGCCCGCAAGTCACGCCACATCGCGCGCAAAATCGCAGCGCCAAACACTTGGGGTCTCTGCGGACTTGATCCTGACGCATTGAAACGCAACGCCGCGCGCTCGTTTCGAGCGCGCGGCGTTTTTTTTCGCGATATTGAGATGTTGGCGCAAGCTAAATTTTATCTGATTTGAAAAGTGCGCCACGCGCTCCACTTGCAGCCGTTGGCATTGCACGCCTTGACGCGCCACGCATAGGTTTGATTGCGCGCTAACGGGTCGGTTAGATAGGAGGTTGCGCCGTCACGTATAACCTTGCGGTCCGCCAATTGTCCGGTCTGGCTGCCCTGTCTGACCACAACTTTATATTTGGTCACGCACGCGCCGGCAGTCCACTGCAATTGCACGCGCTGCCTTAATCCGCGCGCTTGGTTTGGAGGCGCAATCAATTCCGGTTTAGCCGGCTTGACGCTGCACGCGCCAGACGTCGGCGTACTGGTCGGCGTCTCGGATGCCTCCGGCGTAATGGTCGGCGTGAAAGAGGGAGCGCTGGTCGGCGTATTCGTCGGCGTATTCGTCGGCGTGAATGTGGGTGTGTTCGTCGGCGTATTTGTCGGCGTGAATGTGGGCGTGTTCGTCGGCGGAGGCATGATACTGTCCGGCAAGGCAAACAACATGCCGGGGTCGCCAAGCAAATTGTACGTGTCGAGCAAATCAAAATGATTGCCGCCGCTTTCGGCATACAATTTTACTTTTGCCGCAACCGTCGCCTGTCCGGCGCGCGGTTTGCCGCCTTGCATCAGCGCTTCAAAGAAACCGCGGTCGAGATAATCGTGCCCGGACGAAACGCCCAAACCAGAGGGCGCAAAACTGCCAATCGCGCCGCCGTCCTTTTGTTTGACCAACGCTTCGCTGAGCCCATCCTGATTGCCGCCTTGAAAATATCCTTCCAGGCACGTCATGGGCATCATAAACGGATATTTATTATTGGCGGGAGCGATTAAAGACGCGTCGGCGCTTTTGAGAATGCTGCCCGTCCAAATCGAAATGGAACCGTGACCGACATAATTGACAATCAACTGTCCGCTATTCATACCGTTCAAGATTGCGGTCCGAACGCTATTCAGAGTCGGATAGGGCGCGGCGTACGCGGAAATATCGCACCAGGGATACTGGGCGACATTGACGCAAGGATTATAGTAAATGCGATTGGCGACCATCGGCGTGGGCAGATAATAGCTGCTTCCCGCGACCTCTTCCGAATAGGCAAAAAAGTTTCCCGCCGCGTCCAGCGCGCCGTTCGCTTCATACGCATTGTCCGCGACAAACATCACATTTTTGCGCCACGCGCCGCCGGGAGCGGACGTTTCATAGCCCACAAGTTTGTTGACCATGTTTGTCACATCGGCGGCGGACAGCGCGGGCAAACGCCCGATGGCGATGCTCGGCAGCGGACTGTTTTGGTCCAATGTCACGAACGCGTTATCGCTCGCCACCATGCCAATCCACGGGTCCGCCAATTTCATATAAACGGGAATATAACTCGGTTCGCCGCCGCCTTTGTCAAAATTGCCGCTGCCGACCAATAAAACATACGATGGTTTGGGCGTCTGCCAATTGGCGTACGCATAGGCGAGAAAATCACGAATGGCTTGCGCCGTCTGCATCCCAGCGCTAAACTCGTCATAAATATCCTGTACATCCACGACCATTACGCGGCCCATGGTGGCGCGTTGATTCACCAGCGGCTGCAATTTATTTTTCCACGCGCCGTATGTGATCAGAATGTAATCCGCGCCATTCGACGGATTGCGTAAAGCAGAGGGCGTATCGAGCGTAATACTGAGCGGCGTCTTGAATTGCGCGCCCGTGAGAACAAGATATTGATGCAGCGCGTTCACGTCGTCGCCAAAACTCGCGGTGAACGTATTGCCGTTCGGCGCCGTCGTCACATCAAGTTTGGCGACATTCGCCGGGTTTGTAATGTCATACGCCGCTACATCGGCATTGGTGAATCCGGGAATCTGATATTGCCAACTGCCCGCGTCGCCGAATTTGAATTGGAGCGTATCCGTCACCGCCCGGAAAACTGCCGGATAATCCACCTCCAAATAATTTAACGCCACAAACGACGGCGTCGTCCCCCATTGTATATCTTGGATACGAAACGTGTTGACGCCCGCGACAAGATTATTGACCGCCACATTGTGGTCCAAAATCTGACCCGAAAGCCAGTTCTGTTGACTGACTTGGACGCCGTTGACATAGACGGTTGAATTCAACGCCGCATACGGATTGGCATAACCGCCCGAATACAATTGGACGCGCAGCGCGCCATCCGTCACGCCCGGCGCCAAATCGCCCAAGTCCGCCGTAACTTCAGGCGAAATGCTGGGATGATTGATTATTTTCCAAAACCAATGATCCACATTCTCTGCCCACGGCATATATGTAGAGTACGTATTATTTTCTTCAAGGTGGAGCGTCTTGGGATAGGTCGGCGGCGTCGTATTGCCCGTAACGCTGCGCGCGCTCATCCGCAAACCGGGCGTATTATCCGCGCCAAGCCAATAGACGTTAAAAGGCACGTTCGTGTCCGTTGCCGCCTTGCCCCAGAACACGAGGGCTTCGCCGGTCTCGCATTTTTTGTCGCCATCCTCTAACACGTCAATGGCAATCTCGCCGCCCGCGAACGTTACATGCACGTTATCCAGATTCACATTGTTGACATCGAAACCGGCGGCTTGGAGCGCGTCGCACGTCACCCGGTACATGCCGTCGGCGCTCACCGCGATGCGAAAAGCGTCGGTCGCGGACGCAGCCGCTTCGGCGCGCGGCAAATTGGGCGCGACGCGCTGTGGCGCACGCCAACCACGCGCGCTATCGTAATTGAACAGCCCTTGTTTGAGAATCGCTTCAAAAGCGCCTTCGTCCACCGCGCTGCCGGTCATGGCTTCCGGCGCGTTGGGCGCGAGACCAAAATCAAGCGTCACGCGCATCCGCCGATGCGTCGTCAATTCGCCCGTACGCGGATTGTATTGAAACGGCATAACTTGAACGCGGACATAGCGCTGACTGCGCCACATGGCGGGTTCGTCCACCGTAACGGGCGCGGCGGGATACAGCGCGGCTTGCGCGTAGGTTTCCGCATCCGGCGCATAATCGAGCCCTTCAAATTGCGGCAATTGGTCCGGCGCGTCGACGCGGATGCGACCGCGCGGCGCAGGCAAAACAGGGTCGGACAAGATTTGAGTTTTTGTGCGGTCAACGTCCAGCCGCATCGTAACCTGCGCGGTTTGTGGAATCGCGACGAGCGCGCCATACACCGGCAAACGCGGTTTGCCCGGCGCGTCGGTCATGCCCCAATTCGGCGCAACGAGGTCGGTAAACGTAACGCCGTCAACCGTGCGCGCTTGCGGCTGCAATACGGGCGCCGCAATCTCGAAAACCACGCGCTGGGCGTTGGATTCGATCAGCGTGACCTGCCCCGGCGGCGGGGTTTGCGCCGCTTGCAAAGGCGCCGAGATGCCCGAACCCAAACCGAGCAATAATAATACGATTACTCCAAATCCTAACCCATATCTCATTTGCTTGCCTCACACAAAATACCGGAGCAAATTAAGAATTTGCCGTACCGTTTGAAACCACTCGCGTCTCGAAACCTGAAAACGTCAAGGCGCGCGCATCCCGATTCATCGAAATTCAAAAAAAGCGAGTCCAGCCGACGCTTGACTCGCTTGCAAGTTGATCCGTGGACGCGCCATGCCGCGCGCGAGACGTTATTCAATCTAAAAACGCGACGCAAGTTCTTGCATGGCGCAGCGTTTGCTACACGGCGCAGTTGAGACTAACACACCTGCAACCGACAGCGCAATCGGTGTCAACAGCGCAAGTGCCTACGCACGTGCTTGCCATTGCCGGAGTCGGCGCGGTCATGGCAATCACCACCGGAATCGCAACCGCCGCGCCCACAATCCCCGCCTTGACCAAAAAGTCGCGGCGCGTCATGCGATTGTATTGGTACGGAATCGCTACGCGTTCTTGCAACAAATTCTTTTTGCCCAGTTGGTCGAGCGCGTACCAGACCACGCGCACATCCACGAGCATGCCGAATTTTTGCGACAGCTTGTCCGCGATTCCGCTGACGCTCGTTTTGCCGTCGGCGTATTGCCAAACCAGCGCCGCCGTTTCGTTCAAACAATTTGCCTGGTCGCGCTCCAGGTCGTAAATCAAAACCTCATTTTTCAAGTTTTCGACGACCAATTTATCGCGGCGCGCGGTGGGGTATAAATCTGACATAAAGAGTCCTCCTCTTTGAATGGGTGCGCCTCTGGCAAGGGGAAATATTCTGCCGGAACGCATTGCTCAATCGGATATTTTGAATTATGCTGCAATTTTTTTCTTTGTCAACAGCTGGCAGGGAACCCGATAGGTCTGACACATTGTCAAGACCCCAAGTGTTTTCGTCGCGTCGCGCGGCTCGATAGCTGTGCTTGCCACAAAACACTTGGGGTCTTGGGCCCTAGATTATTTGGATGTTTTGACGCGAACGACGTCGCTCCAGCTGCTTGAACCATCCGTACGCACGACCTCGAGCTTGTATCTATACGTCTTGCCAAGCTTTTTGACCGTATCGGTATAACTGTACTGATGGCTGTTTTGCTGTCCCGGCGTCTGCGCGTTAATGAAATCGGCGTTCACTTGTTTCCAACCCGCTTTGCCGAATTTGCGCCAGACGTTGAAACCGCTTGTATTGAATTCGTTCGCGCTTGTCCACTTGAGATTGATCTGTTTGGCTTTGGCTTTGCCGCTAAACGAGCTCAATTCTTCCGCAGTGGTGCCGGTATAAGTGTATTTGACGCAAAA
>JAJVIA010000018.1:57016-61037 GCA_022072245.1 Anaerolineae bacterium | reverse complement strand
CCCGCCAAACCGCCCCAGAGAAGCAGGGTTGCTCCGACGAGGAAAAGAAGCGAACGGATATGACGGGTAGTAAACGAGTTCTCCATTTGAGCCTCCGTTATAGATGTGTTAGATTTTCCCGGGTACGGAACGCGGGATGATTTCTTGTCGCCCACCCAAAAATCTTTTAGCAAACAAACTGTCTAATCAATCAGCCACATTACAAATTGTTAACTCAATGTAGGCGATTATATCAGGTTTTTTTTTCGTTGACAATACCTCTAGTACCAGAGTCTAGGTCTGTCACATTGTCCGCAAGACCCCAAGCGTTTCCATCGCGTCGCGCGATGCAATAGCTATGCTTGCCACAAAACGCTCGGGGTCTTGGGTTCTCAAACATCCCGTCAGACTGCGGTGCAAACCCTGCCCTGCGGAAGATTGCGACAATGCGGACATTCGCGCGGACATCCGCCGCTGCCGCCATCGCCGCAGGGCTGCCCACAAGAGAGGCCCGCCATCGCCGCGCTCGGCGCCGTCAAGGCAATCACCGCCGGAATCACGACCGCCCCGCCGACGATGCCCGCTTTGACCAAAAAGTCGCGGCGCGTCAATCGTTTGGCGGGCGGCGGAAGCGGCGCGGCGTTTTGAAGCAAATGTTTTTTGTCCAATTGCGCCAGCGCGTACCACACCATACGTTCATCAATCGTCGTCCCGAGTTGTTGCGACAATTGATTCGCAATTTCGGCGACGCTTGTTTTACCGTCAGCCGCTTGCCAAACGAGCGCCGCCGTTTCATTCAAACAATTCGCCTGGTCGCGTTCCAAGTCATAAATCAAAATCTCATTTTTCAAGCGTTCGACGACCAATTGAGCGCGCCGCGGCGCCGGATAAAAGGTGGACACGTAACATACTCCTCGTTGAGTGAAATATGCGCCAAGCGCAGAGTTTGGCGCGGGGATTTTTTGCGGTTGCCTTGCGTTGCCGCGCACACGCCAACAACGCGCGGCGCCGTTATTATACCCAAATCCAACTTTTTGCGCGCTGGAATCGGCAAGCATATAGGACTGACAGATTGTCCGCAAGACCTCAAGTGTTTTCACCGCGTCGCGCGACACGATAGTTATGCTTGCCACAAAACACTTGGTCTTGATTTGGAAAATCGCCAAACCGATACAGATTGACGATTTCGCCGACACGTCCTAGAATGGCGCGCGCTGATTTAGGCAAATTACAAATTTGCCATACTAAACGACAAATTTTTAATTTGTCACGAGATAAGACGCCTATGCCCACACCTAATCCCGTCATTCAACAAAAACTCGACGCCGCGCGGCAGCAGCTTGCCGCCGTCAAAGCCGAAAAAGCGCGGCTCTTTCCGCCCAACCCGGACCCGCTCGGCACGCCCGACCGTTTCCCGCGCGATTATTCGCCGGAACAAATCGAACAGCATCGGCGCCTCAACGAACAAATCGAACTTTTGGAACAGCGCGTGGACGAGCTCGAACTGCAATTGTATTCCAAATGACCGAACCTGCGTCCGAAAAACCGACCGGCATCCTTGTGGATTTGCCCCAACGCCTCATTCAAATCACCTGGCGCGACGACGCGGTGCGCGTGTACGATTTCGATACCTTGCGCCGCGCCTGTCCTTGCGCGGAATGTCGGCCCTGGCTGCACGACCTCTTGACGCAATCGCCGCACGAAATTTCCGCCGCGACGCGCCAAGCCGTCGGCAATTTGGCGTCGCTCCAAGACATTCAACCCGTCGGCAGTTACGCGCTGCATTTCAATTGGGCGGACGGCCATACGTCCGGCATTTACGATTGGAAATATCTGCGGACGCTCGACGCGTCGGCGGATTTGCCTTTGACGGATCAAACAACGTGAGCGCGCAACCCGTTAAACTTTTACTCGAATACGACATTCCCGACGCGCTGCAAGAAACGTATTATCGTTTCGTGACCGGCGAATTTGTGCCGCAGGTCAATCGCCTCGGTCTCGAACTCGCCGAAGTGTGGGAAACGGTGTACGGCAATTATCCGCGGCGGCTGATTGTCTTTGTCGCCGCCGACGCCGCGACCTGCCAAGAGGCGCTCGCCAGCGAACGTTTTCAACGGCTCGAAAAAAAATTACTGCGCTTTGTAAAAAATTACAACAAGCGCATGACGCCGTACAAAGGACAATTCCAATTCTAGTTCTTTGGATTTGACGGCGCGTAATGACAAAAAAGCGGAGCGAGAATAAAACTCGCTCCGCCCTTTTTTTTCGCGCGCCCCAGTCAAGTTCAAAACAATTTCGGCAGTTGTAAACCGGGCCATAGCGCGTGCGCCGCAATATCCAAAAGGATGCCAAGCAGATACAACATGCCAAAACGGCGATTGTGAATAAACGCGACGCCGACAAAATACAGGGACAACCGATTGCCCATGGCGGCGGCGTCTTGGGTTTCGGCGCGCTAAAAATTTTCCACAGCGAGACGGCGAGCGGCGCGCTCAAGAGCGTCAACAGCGCGGTCGGCAAAAAGATTCCCGCCGCCACCAACGCCGCCGGCAAAATATACATCAAGACGACGAGCGCGCGCGTCACGGCGCGCGCATTTTTTTCGCCGAGCAAAACGACCAGCGTGTTGGTTTTATTTTTCGCGTCAAAATCCACCTTGTCGAGATGTTTGCCAAACAATACCGTCGTCACGCCCAGCGCATACGGCAGCGACGCGACCAGAACCCACCACGGCAGCGTTTGCGTTTGAATGTAATAGGCGCCGCCGACCATCAAGGGTCCCCACACGAGCAGCACCGCCAATTCGCCCAAGCCGCGATATTTCAACGGGAACGGGTCGCCCGAATAAAATAGCAAAATCGCGGCGCCGCCCGCCATGAACGCCAACACAATCGGACCGGCGACGTACGCGAGATACAAACCGATGGCGGCGGCGGCGGCTAACAAGATGCCCGTGCCAAGCAGCAATTGCTTTTTCGTAAATTCGCCGTTCACGAACGCTTGCGGGCCATAATTGACGCGCGGCGAATCGGGCGAATCAATGCCGTGACGCGCGTCCCAATAATCGTTAACCAGATTGCTGCCCGCGTGCGCCAACGCCAAACCGAGCGCGGTCAAGACGGTCAGCCCCAACGAAAATTTTTCGGGCGCGCCGACCAAGACCAACAACCCGCCGAGCAAACCCGAAATGACCGACATGATGACGACCGCCGCGCGGCTCGCCACCAACCAGCGCGTCAGCGCGTCGGGCGGCGCGTCCGCGTTAAATTTCGGCATCGTATAGAGCGCCGACAGCCAATACTGCGGCGTCAAACCTTTTTTTGCTTTTACGGCCTCTTGCGGCATGATTTCGTCTCCTTTTTCAAAACCCTTTGAATCTCTTTTTGTCGCTAAAAAAATTCCGCGCGCAACAAATTTGCAAAATAAAAAAATTACGTTAACCGGGCGCGGGAAAAAATTTTTTAGCCGCGCGCGCGGCGGCGCGCGCCATAATTTCTTCGGGCGTCGCGCCGTCCACTTGCAGCGCGGCGAGTGAAAATGACGCCGCAACAGGCAGCGGTTCCGCGAAGGGACTGCGCGCGCGAATCACGCCCAAACAATTTTCATCCTCCGCCGCGCAGATGCGCGGTTCCGTCAAAGGCGCGTCACATTCTGCCGCGCGCGCGCGCCATGCAGTCCATTCCGCCGCCGACACAACGTACGCGCCCGACAGATTCCACAATAGCCATGCGCGCGCGCTGCCGCCGTACAACGGCGCGGCATGTTCGCGGAAACGCGGCGAAAGCGCCAACGCGTTGCGCCGCAAACTTGCATCAGCCCCAACGTAACCGACCGCGTCCACGTCGCCCGCGCGGTCTTGCCACACGCACCACGTTTTATCGTCGCCCACAATCGCGCACGCGGCAAGTTCGCGCGGCTGCGTGCGTCCGATGTCAAAGCACGCCGCAATCACCTTTTTCATTTTGTACCAGATTTCGGCGGGGTCGCACGCGTCCGCGTTCACCGTAAAGGTTTGTTTGGCGGAGGACGCGATAATCAAATC
>JAJVIA010000018.1:52854-56916 GCA_022072245.1 Anaerolineae bacterium | reverse complement strand
GCGATGCTGCAAATAATATGCCGCCAGCGCGGTACCGCCGGTGAGAAAAAATTTTTGTCCGATTTCATTTTGAAAAAACGTTTCAAGAAATTCAATTTGAAACGACGTAAGAATGGATTGGCTAGCCATGACTCCACACCTCGAGCGCATGTCCCCACAACTCTTCAAGATATGCGGTGCGCCATTGAATTTTATCAAAATGCTCGCGCACATCCTTCAAGGTCAGGAATTTCCAAATATCATTCCAATACGCGGATTGAAGAATTCGGCTCATCACCCAAATTTTCTCTGTCTCATTCGCCCCGCGCAAAATCTCCCGCACATCCTCTTCCGTGAGGTCATAGTCCCAAAAGAAATACACGCGCTTGCGTTCCGTCGTTTCGTTCGTTCCATCCATCGCCATCACTCCAAAAAATCACCCGTCACCCGTTCATTCCCTCACTCCCTCCTCCTCAATACTTGTCCGTCCCCGCTTCCACCTTTCCCCGCGCGCCGCTTGAACGATTTTTACGCCTGCGCTGGCGCCGATGCGCGTCGCGCCCGCTTGAATCAATTCTTGCGCTTGCTTGAAATCGCGCACGCCGCCCGCCGCCTTGACGCCAACGTTTGGGCCCACCGTTTCGCGCATCAACGCCACATCGTGCGCCGTCGCGCCGCCGGGGCCAAAACCGGTGGACGTTTTTACAAAATCCGCGCCGGCTTGTTGAGCCAAGCGCGAGGCGCGCGCCTTTTCTTCGTCGGTCAAGAGAGCCGTTTCGATAATGACTTTGACCAACGCGCCCGCGCGATGCGCCGCTTGCACGACGCCGCGAATATCGTCGCGCACCAAATCATCGCGCCGCGCCTTGAGCGCGCCGACGTTAATGACCATATCAATTTCGGTCGCGCCATCCACGCACGCCTGTTCCGTCTCGAACACTTTGGTCGCGGTCGTATGCGCGCCGAGCGGAAAACCGACCACCGTAGCAACGCCAACGCCGCTGCCGCGCAGCAAATCCGCGCACTGTTTCACAAAGGGCGGATTGACGCACACCGCCGCGAAATGATACGCGCGCGCCTCTTGACACAATTTTTCGATTTCGGCGGATGTCGCTTCCGGTTTCAACAAAGTGTGGTCAATGAAACCCGCAATGTCGCGCGGCACGTCGGACGCGTTCACGCCGCGCGCCGTGAGCCGCGCCGCGCCCGCGTCGAGAATATGGCGCGCGCGCCCCGCGCACAGCGTCGCGCACACATCGCAATCTACGCACAAACCATCCACCGTAGCGTCGCACGCTTGGCGCGATTGCGCTTGCAGCGCGCGCACGATGACGTCGGTCAAGTCATTGACGAGCAAAGAGAGATTGGACACAAGGAGACGGGAAAACAGGCAGACCGAAAAATCAACGCGCCCCATCGGTCTGCTCATTCGCCTATTTTCGTAAATATCTTTTTTCGACGTCCATAATTTTCGCCACGCGTTTTTGGTGGCGCGGTTCGACGCAATCCGTCGTCAGAAAAAGGTCCACAATTTCGAGCGCGGTCTTGGGATCCACCATTTTCGCGCCGAGCGTCAACACATTCGCGTCGTTATGTTCGCGCGCATTGCGCGCCATTTTCACGTCGTTGCAATTTGCCGCGCGCACGCCCGGCGTTTTGTTGGCGACCATGCTCGAACCGATGCCCGCGCCGTCCAAAATAATGCCGCGCCACGCCGCGCCATCGCTCACCAATTTTGCAACCGCATACGCAATATCGGGATAATCCACCGGTTCGGGCGAAAACGCGCCGCAATCCAAAACGCGATCTGCGCGCGCGCCGAGCGCGGAAATCAAAACTTGCTTGAGTTCAAAACCGCCGTGGTCCGCGCCAATCGCGACGACGCGCGGCGCGGCAGGGACTGCGTTCTGTTCGCGCAAAACGCGTTCCACAATTTCGCGCACGCGTGCGCGGAGGGCATCATCCATAACAATCGAACACGAGAAAGCAGAGTCTGCAACGCCAAGACGTTATACAGTCCGCCGTTCTCTCTCTGCGTGTCTCATTTCGCCGCGTACGTGTAATCTTTGATAATGCCCCACTCGTCGGGGGGCCAATAACTGACCCACGCTTTGCCGATGATATTTTTCGCGGGCAACATGCCCCAAGCGTGCGAGTCGGACGATTCGGGCCGATTGTCGCCCAGCACAAAATACTCGTCGGGTCCAATCGTCACGGGACCCCAATCATAGTTGGCGAAATTATATGGATACGGTTCGGGGACGCGCACGCCATTGACAAAAATTTTACCCGCTTTGATTTGCACCGTTTCGCCAGGCTTGCCAATGACGCGTTTGATAAAATTCTTTTTGGGATTCAACGGATATTGAAAAATCACCACATCGCCGCGCTCGGGCGGGCCAAGTAAATAATTGAGGCGGCTCACCAGTAAAAATTGACCGTCGTGAAAATTCGGCTCCATCGAATATCCTTCGATGCGATAATTTTCGACGGCGAAACGAATCATGAAAAAAATGACGAGCGTAAGTAAAACCGTTTCGACCAATTCGCGCGTGGCATTGCCCCAATTGCTTTTGGCGGGTACGGCGCTCACTTCGGGCATCGGCGCGCCGTCCGCAAGCGGATAGGAATTGACCGGCGAGGTCGGCTCAAACTCGTAACGATTGGCGGGTTCCAAATTAAAACTCCTTCTAACAGCCTGACAGGTTTTTTCATTCTGCCAGCGCGCGTCAATTATAACGGATTCAAAACGCGCTGGCAACCTTTGGCCAAACTCTTTTGCCAGGCAGCATACAACGCGCAAATGAAAAACAGATGAATGGCGCGTGTATATCGCGCAGACGCGCCGCCGCTGTTTGCCCCGCCGATTAGATGACACCTGACTCTTGCGCGCGAATATAGTTTGCGTTACAATCGCCCGTAATGTCAACGCCGACAGCTCACGCTCAACCCGCTGCGCCGGTTCTTCGCGCAAATTTCTCACAGGATTCAAACGTATGGAATTGAAACGGACCCCGCTGTACGAAACGCATCGCGCGCTCGGCGCGAAAATGGTGGAATTCGGCGGCTGGGAAATGCCCGTGCAATATCAAGGCATCATCGAAGAACATCGCGCTGTGCGCTCCGTCGCCGGACTCTTTGATATTGACCACATGGGTCAGGTGCGCGTCACGGGCGCCGACGCGCTGAAATTTCTCAATCGCCTGCTCACCGCGAATTTTTCCGCCATGGACATCAATACGGCAAAATACGCGGTGATGTGTTATGCCGATGGAACGTGCGTGGATGATACGTTCGTGTATCGTTTTGAAAAGGAATGGATGGTCGTCGTCAACGCCGGCAACCGCGACAAGGATAACGCGTGGATGCAAGCCCAAGCCGCCGGTTTCGACGTTGCCTTGCAAGATGTGAGCGACCAATTTTACATGCTCGCGTTTCAGGGTCCGCAAGCGGAAGCGATTTTGCAAAAGATTGAAACGTTCCCGGTCGCGGATTTGAAATATCACACCGCGCGCGAATTTACGCTCGACGGCGAACGCGGCATCATTGCGCGCACGGGCTATACCGGCGAGGACGGTTTTGAATTGTTCATCCCCAACGCGTACGGCAAACCAATGTGGGACGCCATTCTCGCCGCCGGCAAGGACGCGGGCGCGCAACCGATTGGACTCGGCGCGCGCGATTCGCTGCGCTTTGAAGCCAAGTTCGGTTTGTACGGCCACGAGCTGGACGCCAACACTACGCCGATTGAAGCCGCGCTCGGTTGGGCGTGCGACCTGAATAAAAATTTTATCGGCCGCGATGTTTTATTGAAACAAAAATTAGAAGGGCCCAAAAAGAAACTTGTCGGATTTGAAATGCTCGAGCGCGGCATTGCGCGCGGCGGCTATGAAATCGCGTCAAACAACCAAGTCGTCGGCGTCGTCACCAGCGGCATGTACGCGCCGACGCTCGAAAAAAATATCGGACTCGGTTACGTGCCGCCCACCTTGGCTAAAATTGGAACGGAATTCGACGTAATCATTCGCGGCAAAGCGACCAAAGCGCGCATAGTAAAAACGCCGTTTTATGCGAATCGCGCGC
>JAJVIA010000018.1:0-52754 GCA_022072245.1 Anaerolineae bacterium | reverse complement strand
CATAGATTTATCCCCATCACCGACGCCGACCGCGCCGCGATGCTCAAAACGATTGGCGTTAATTCGGTTGACGATTTGTTTAACGACGTTCCCGAGGACGCGCAGTATCCGCAAATCAATTTGCCGCCCGCGCTGTCCGAAATGGAATTGATGCATACGCTGCGCGGTTTGGCAAATCAAAACGCGCACGCGGGCGCGTACGCATATTTTCTCGGCGCGGGCGCGTACAATCATTTCGTCCCCGCCACCGTGCCGCATCTCATTTTCCGCACGGAATTTTACACCGCCTATACGCCGTACCAACCCGAAATTTCACAAGGCACGCTGCAAACTATTTTTGAATATCAATCCATGTTGTGCGATTTGACGGGCATGGACGCGGCGAACGCCTCGCATTACGACGCCGCCACCGCCGCCGCCGAAGCCGCCGTCATGGCAATCAATTCCGTTCGCAACGGCAACAAAATTATCGTTTCACCCACGCTACATCCGCACTATCGCGCGACGATGCGAACGTATTTGGAAGGTCAAAAAATTCCCATCGTCGGCGATGAAAATGTTTCGATGTCGCTCGACGCCGTTCTTGATAAACATCTCGACAATCAAACGGCGGGCGTTCTCGTCGCCAATCCCGATTTTCTCGGCAATGTGCGCGATTTGAAACCGATTGCTGAACGCGTCCACGCGGCGGGCGCGCTGCTCATCGTCAGCGCGTATCCGATTGCGCTCGGCATGTATCAACCGCCCTCCGCTTATGACGCCGACATTGTGTTTGGCGAAGGCCAAGCGCTCGGCAACGCGCTCGGTTTTGGCGGTCCGTATCTCGGCATCTTTGCGTGCAAAGAAAAATATCTGCGCCGTATGGCGGGCCGTCTCATCGGTCAAACGACCGATACGCAAGGACGGCGCGGTTTCGTCTTGACCCTGCAAGCGCGCGAGCAGCACATTCGCCGCGAAAAAGCCACGTCCAATATCTGCACCAACGAAGCGTTGAACGCGCTCGCCGCGTGCGTGTACATGGCGACGCTCGGCAAACAGGGTTTGCGCCAAGTCGCGGAATTGTGTTATCACAAAGCGCATTACGCCGCGCAAGAAATCGCCAAACTCGACGGCTATCGCGTTGCGACAAACGAATTCTTTAACGAATTTGTCGTCGAATGTCCGCGTCCCGTCGCCGAAATCAATCACATGCTGTACGAAAAAGGCATCATCGGCGGGTACGATTTGTCCAACGATTATCCGCATTTCAAAAACGGCATGTTGCTTGCGGTAACGGAGATGAATACGCGAGAACAGATTGATACGTTGGTGAACGCATTAAAAGTAAAAAGCTGAAAGTATCAAGCTAAAAGCCAAGTAAAGGCAAAGCCCATTTTGACTTTAGCTTTTAGCTTTGAACTTTTCATTTTCACCTATGGAGCGTATTGATGAGCGCACGTATAAATTCGCGTTACGCGTCATCAAACTCGTTTCGTCTTTGCCGCACACGCCAGCGGCAGATGTGCTTGGCAAACAAGTTCTTTGCTCCGGCACATCAATCGGCGCAAATGTTAAAGAAGCGTATGCCGCAGTAAGCTCGCGTGAATTTTCGCAAAAAATGAGCATTGCGCTCAAAGAAGCGCGCGAGACACATTATTGGCTGCGCCTCATCAAGGACGCGGAACTCGTAGCCGCGAATCGAATTGACTCACTCATCCAAAAAGCGCTAGAAATCAAATTGATTCTAGCCAAAACAGTATTGACAAGTAAAAAGCCAAAAGCGCCAAGTACGACTTGATTTTACTTTTAGCTTTTAGCTTTGTACTTTTAACTTTCAATGTCAATTGTTGCAAACAAACCCGAACCTCTGTTGTACGAAATGTCCAACCCCGGCGCCGTCGGCTATTCGTTGCCCGATTGCGATGTGCCAACCACCGCGCTGCCCAATCACCTTTTGCGGGACGAATTGCCTTTGCCCGAAGTCGCCGAAGTGGATGTCGTGCGTCATTTCACGCGGCTCTCGCAAAAAAATTATTGCGTGGATTTGGGAATTTATCCGCTCGGCTCGTGTACGATGAAGTACAATCCGAAAATCAACGAAGAGGCGATTCGACTTTTTGGCATGTCCCAAGTTCATCCGATGCAAACGCCCGAAACCGCGCAGGGCGCGCTGCAATTGATGTACGAGTTGCAAAATTATCTCGGCGAAATCAGCGGCTTGCCCGGCGTCACGCTGCAACCCGCCGCCGGCGCGCAAGGCGAACTCGTCGGCATCCTCGTCATTCGCGCGTATCATCTCGCGCGCGGCGACAGCGCGCGCAACGAGGTGTTGATTCCCGATTCCGCGCACGGCACCAATCCCGCGACCAGCGCCATGGCGGGATACAAGGTAGTCCAAGTCAAATCGGACGCGCGCGGCAATATGGATTTGGACGATTTGCGCGCCAAAGTTTCGGACAAAACCGCCGCCATCATGTTCACCAATCCCAACACGCTCGGCTTGTTCGAAGAGCATGTGCGCCAAGTGAATCAAATCATTCACGACGCAGGCGGTTTGGTGTACGGCGACGGCGCCAACTTGAACGCCATCATCGGCATTGCGCGACCCGGCGATTTGGGATTTGACGTCATGCACACCAATCTGCACAAAACGTTCAGCATCCCGCACGGCGGCGGCGGCCCCGGCAGCGGGCCCGTCATGGTGCGCGCCGACCTCGCGCAATTTTTGCCGTGTCCGCTTGTCGCCCAAGAAAACGACGCCTATGTTTTCGTCACCCCCGAACGCAGCATCGGGCGCATCAAATCGTTTTGGGGCAATTTCCTCGCGCTCGTGCGCGCATACGCCTATATTCGCAGCTACGGCAAAGAATATCTTAAAGAAATCGCAGAGGTGTCCGTCCTCAATGCCAATTACCTGCTCGCGCTGATTCGTGAGACATACGACCTGCAAATTCCCGAACGCTTGTGCAAACACGAATTTGTGTTGAACGGCACGCGGTTCAAAAAAGATTTTGGCGTCAGCACGCTCGACGTGGCGAAACGCATCATTGATTACGGCTACTATCCGCCGACGATTTATTTTCCGCTCATCGTTCCCGAATGTTTGATGATTGAACCGACGGAAACGCAGTCCAAAGCGTCGCTCGACGAATTCGCCGACGCGCTGTTGAAAATTGCAGAGGAAGCGCGCACGAATCCGCGACTGTTACACGACGCGCCGCACGATACGCCCGTGACGCGCATGGACGACGTAAAAGCGGCGCGCGAGCCAATTCTGCGTTATCGTCCGTCGGCGGCGTAACATCAAGATAGCGACATCAAAAATCAAAAATCCGTTCGCGCATTACACGCGAACGGATTTTTTTTGCCGCGCGCAAATTCGCGCCGCAGTTTTTATTTGGACACAAATACCACCGCCGTCTCGTCGCGGAAAATTTCGCGCCAGGCGTCCGACTGCGCCAGCGCTTGCGCCAACGGACGCGTCGGCGGCACAATCACCCACTGCACTTTGTATTTTTGCAAAATACCTTGCCAATCTTGACGCGCATTGATCGCATCCAGATATTCGCGCACCAACGCTTCGCCAAAAAAATCGTTATCGCCGTCAATGAATACGCGCTGCGACGGAAACAAACGATATTCCAAATAACCGCCCCACGTGTATTCGTTAAACATATTGCCCTGCGGCGGCTGACGCTGCAAAAAATCCACCGCGCGCGCCGGAAACGTCGCGTTATTAAAAACATTGCCGCTGCCGCGCACGTCGAATCGCGCGCCCTGCGCTTGGAAAAAAATCAACAGCGCGGGCAAAATCACGAGCCACGTCCAGCCCGACGCGATGGGCGCCACCGCGTTCATATTCTCTAACCGCGCGCGCAGCGCGGGCAAACGCGTTACGAGCAAACGTTCCGCGATGGGAAACAACGTCAGCGCGGCGACCTGCGCGTATAGCGGAATGTTGCGCGCGGAATACAAGCCGAACGCCGTCCACGCGCCCAAGAGAAAAATTCCGGTCCACGCAACGCGCGTTGTGTTGCGCCCCAACAACAAAATCGAAAACAAAATCCACGCGGCAAAGAGCCACGTATTCGCGCCGTGAAAATTTGGCGACAGGTATTCCACCGTATTGTCCACCAAAAAACGGTTGCCCATGAAACCGAAAACATGCTGCGGCAGCGCGATGCCAAAGGGATTGACGAGCGCGGCGAGAAAAGAGACGCCCAGCAAGCCAAGAAAAATCAGCGCGCGCTGCGGCAAGCGCTCGAACGCCGCGCCCACCGCATAAATTCCCAAAACGAAAAAAGCTAGCACGAACGCGCCATTGAAATTCGCCCACAAGACCATCACCGGCACAAAGAGCGCGAGCCAAAATTTCTTGTCCGTCTTGCGATACAGTTCGCACAGGACCAACAGCGTCGTAAAACACAACAGCGAAAAAAGGTGCGGGCGCGGCAAATGATGCAGCATCGCCGTAAAATACGCGGCGAGCGCGGCGAGAAACGCGAGCGGCGCGCTCACGCCCACCGCGCGCAAGCCCGCCGCCAACACGAAATAAAGCGCCGCCAACAAAAACGCCGTCAACCATGCCGCGCCGTTCAAACCCGCCGCGCGAAACGCCAGCGCGTACGCTACTTCGCTCAACCATTCGTGCAAGACGAGCGGCGCGTCGAAACGCGTATGCGAAAACACGTCGCGCAGCGGAACCGCGCGCGTATCCAAAATATAATTGCCGACGGTAAGATGTCGCCCCAAATCGCCATCTGAATTAAGCATGTCGGGCATAAAGGCGAGCGACAAGAAGAAAATCAGAACGAACAAAAAAACTTCGGGCGCCGGCAGAAACGCGCGGCGCAGCCATTGGGATGTCATGGGGTTCATATTATCCATCAAAGAAACATAAAACCAAACCTATCCTTTTGAGCGTTTTATCCTTTGCGCGCGCCGGATATAATGGTAGTTTGCAGACACAGAAGGGATTTTTTTATGCACACTGGCGGTTGGTGGCGTTACATTCAGTACGACGAACAGGAACAACCGACGATTTCGTTGAGTTTATTGAAACGCGTCGCGCAGTACGCGCGGCCCTATCGCGGCGCGCTTGCGCTCTTGCTGGTGGCGATTTTTATCTCTTCGCTCATCGGTTTGATTCCGCCCTTGATTTATCGCGCCATCATTGACACGGCGCTCCCGCACAACGATTTGCAGCTGCTCATATTGCTTTCGCTCGGCTTGATTGCGATTCCCCTGCTCGACGGGCTTATCGGCATGGGGCAGCGGTATCTCTCGGCGCGCGTCGGCGAAAATTTGATTGCGGATTTGCGCGTCGCGTTGTACGAACACATGCAAAAAATGTCGCTCCGTTTTTTCACCAACGCAAAAACGGGCGAATTGATTTCGCGCCTCGACAATGACGTGATTGGCGCGCAGCGCGCCGTGACCGGCACATTCATCAGCATCGTCACCAACGCCGTCAACGTCGTTTTAATTTTGGGCGTAATGCTCGCGTTGGATTGGCGCTTGACGTTATTGGGCTTGCTGGTCGTACCCTTGTTTGTGCTGCCCGCGCGCCGCGTCGGTTTGATTCTGCGCCGCTTGGTCAAAGAACAGTACAAACACAACGCCGAATTGGACGCGCAGTTGTCGGAAACGCTGAACGTGAGCGGCGCGCTCTTGACCAAATTGTTTGCGCGGCAAAAAATGGAAGGCGACAAACTCGCGGCGAGTTCGGAACAATTGGCAAAAATCGGCGTCGAACAAGCGCTGGTGGGGCGCGGTTTGGTTTTGATGCTGGGACTCGTCGCCGCGTTCGGCACGGCGATTGTGTATTTGGGCGGCGGCATCCTCACCATGCAAGGCATTTTTACCGTCGGCACGATTATTGCGTTCGGCGCGTATCTGGCGCAGTTGTACGGCCCGATTTCCACGCTCATCAATTCGCGCGTGGACCTGGCTACTTCGCTCGTTTCGTTCGAGCGCGTTTTTGAAACGCTCAACCTGCCGATTGAAATTCAAGACAAACCCGACGCGGCGACATTAAAAAATGTGCGCGGCCGCATCGCGTTCGAGAACGTAACGTTTTCGTATCTCGGCGAAAATGAGGACGACGCGCAAAATCCGTACGCGCCCAAACCGCCCCCAATCCGCGTCAACCCATCAAACGGCAACGGCGCGCACGGCAACGGCGCAAACGGCAACGCCAACGCGCAGACGCTCGACGCGCCGCAGATTGTGCCAACGCGCCGCCTGGCGCTGCAAAACATTTCGTTTGAAATCGAACCGGGGCAGCTCGTCGCGCTCGTGGGCCCCAGCGGCGCGGGCAAGACCACCATCACCTATCTCATTCCGCGTTTGTACGACCCGACGGGCGGACGCATTTTGCTCGACGGACACGATTTGCGCGACGTGACGCAAGAATCGCTCGCGCAGCAAATCGGCATGGTCACACAGGAAACGTATCTGTTTCACGATACGGTGCGCGCGAATTTATTGTACGGCAAACCCGACGCCACCGCCGCCGAAATCGAAAATGCCGCGCGCGCCGCGCACATTCACGCGTTCATCATGAACATGCCCAAACAGTACGAAACGGTGGTGGGCGAACGCGGCTATCGTTTGAGCGGCGGCGAAAAACAGCGCGTCGCCATCGCGCGCGTCATCTTGAAAAATCCGCGCATTCTCGTTTTGGACGAAGCCACCTCTTCGCTCGATTCGGAATCCGAAGCGTTGATTCAGGACGCGCTCAAACCCTTGATGCGGCAGCGCACCAGCGTTGTCATTGCCCACCGGCTCTCGACCATTCTCGCCGCCGATTTCATTTTGGTTGTGGACAATGGGCAAATCGTCGAACGCGGTTCGCATCTCGAATTGTTGGCGCGCGATGGTTTGTACGCGCGTTTGTATCACACACAATTTCGGGCGCAAGGGGCTGAAAAAGTAGGCGATTGACGCCCCGCGCAATTCGTATAGAATTATTCTTGCCTTTGCGCCGTCCCCATGCGCCCGCGGTCTCGACCGCGCGCGCGTTTTCACCCACAATCGTTTTGCCGCTACGATAGCATACGAGTTGACGACAAGGAGTTTTATGTTTGAATCCATCTCGCAAGTCCGCGACGCGCTCGCGACGCAGCAGTACATTGCCACCGACGAAATCGCGACCGTGATTTTTCTCGCCGCTAAATTACAAAAACCGATTCTGGTCGAGGGGCCCGCGGGCGTCGGCAAAACCGAACTCGCCAAAGCGTGGGCGGGCGCCGTCCAGCGCGAAATGATTCGCCTGCAATGTTACGAAGGATTGGACGAAACCAAAGCGCTGTACGAATGGGAATACGCCAAGCAAATGTTGTACACGCAATTGCTGCGCGATAAATTATCGGACTTGCTCAAGGACGCACATTCGCTCGCCGACGCCGCCGACCGCGTGGCGCGCGAAGAGGACGTTTTCTTTTCGCGGCGCTTTTTACTGCCGCGTCCGCTGCTGCGCGCGATTGCATCGGACGAACCGACCTTGCTGCTGATTGACGAAATTGACCGCGCCGACGCGGAATTTGAAGCGTTCCTTTTAGAAGTGTTGAGCGATTTTCAAGTGACCGTACCGGAATTGGGCACCATCAAAGCGAAACAGCTGCCCTTTGTCTTGCTCACCTCCAACAACACGCGCGAACTTTCCGAGGCGTTGAAACGCCGCTGTCTGTATTTGCACATTGATTATCCGACGGTCCAAGCGGAATTGAATATCGTCCGCTTGAAGGTACCCGATTTGAATCCGCAATTGGCAAAACAAGCGGTGGAACTTGTCCAACGGCTGCGCGGCATGGAACTCAAAAAATATCCGAGCGTTAGCGAGACGTTGGATTGGGCGCGCGTATTGGTGACGCTCAACGCGACCTCGATTGACGACCAGGTGTTGGACAATACGCTGACGGTTCTTTTGAAATACGAACAAGACGTACAGCGCGCCAAACGCGTGCTAAGCGAATTCAAGGGCGACCTGGGCGACGACGACGATTTGCCGCGCAATGTGACGCGTTATAATCCGCGCAAGAACCGTTAGCGCAGCGTTTGATTTTATTTCGCTTGCGGCAGCGTCAAGATGTAGGCGGTGAGGTCGTCAATTTCCTCCGCGCTCAGCCGCTGACCAAAATCAAGCGGCATAATCGAGGACCCGTCCATCGTCAGATAACGCCAAGCCGGCACCACAAAGATATTGGGCAAGACAATGGACTCGCGGATATAGCTGGGCGCATCGGTCGCCGTGCCTTTATACTCCGGGAGCCGAATAAATTCATCCGCGTCCGCCAAAATATGTTTCAAATCCGGCGCGATGCGTCTCGCTTGGGGCGGCGGCATGTGACACCCCTTGCAGCCCATTTTTTCAAACAGCGCCGCGCCTTTGGCGACATCGCCATGAAATTGCGTCGGCGCGGGCAAGGTGGGCGTATCGGTTGGCGCGGAGGTAAAGGTTGCGCTTGGCGCGCGGGTCGGTTCGTTTGACGCAGTCGTCGCGCTCGGCAAATTTGGAACGGACGTTACCGTTGGAGGCGGCAATGTCGCCGCGGCGGCGGTGGACGTCGCAGTTTGCGCCGTGATTGGCGTTGTTGGAATTAGCGTCGGCGCGCGCGTCGCCTCGACCGGCAGCGCGGTCGGCAGCGCCGCCGTCGCAGGCGGCAAATTGGGCGGCGCCGTCGGATTGCCTCCGCACGCGGCGCTCAAAATTAAAATACACAGACCCAGCGTTACACCCCATCGTTGCATGGCCTCACCTCGTCGTTATTGTACACGCATTGCATCGCAGAGTTGGAGAACCAGATGGATCAGCGAATTGTCGAATTTATTGCCGCGCTGCGCGCGGCGGGCGTGCGCGTTTCGCTCGCCGAAAGCGCGGACGCGTTTCGCGCCACCGAAACGATTGGCGTCCAAGAGCGCGCGCTATTCAAATCCGCCTTGAGCGCCACGCTCGTCAAACAAGAACCCGACCAAGAAGTTTTTGAAAAATTATTTCCATACTATTTCAACAGCGGCGGGCCCTCTCTATTGAATCCGCAAGAAGATTTGTCGCCCGCAGAAGCCGAGATGCTCAAAGACGCGCTGCGCGCGCTGCTCGGCGACAACGAACGCTTGCAGCAGTTGCTCAAATATATCATGGAAGGCCGCAACCCGTCGCCCGAAGAATTGGATGAAATGGGTCGCCGCGCGGGCGTGCCGCTTTCGCGCCAAGATTATCAACGCCAATGGCTCGCGCGCCGCATGATGCGCCAACTCGGCATGGATCAAGAATTTCAAGCGCTGATGCAAGAATTATTGGAGCGTTTGCGCGAGCTGGGCATGAGCGACCGGGCGCTCCAAGAGCTCGCGGCGCGTCTGCGCGCGAACGAAGGCATCTTGCAAGAGCAAATCGAAAATTATGTCGGGATGCAGCTCGCGCGCCAGCAAGCCGAACAAAATCCGCGTCAAGCGTTCGAGGCGCCCGACCTGATGCGCCGTAAATTTCAAAACCTGACCGAAGCGGATATTCAAGAGCTGCGCCATCAAATTCGTCGGCTCGCCGCGCGCTTGCGTTCGCGCGCCGCCCTGCGAATGAAAAAGGGCAAGCGCGGCGCGCTCGACGCGAAAAAGACCCTGCGCGAAAACTTGCGACACGGCGGCGTGCCGCTCGAACTCAAACATAAAATCCATCGTCAAAAACCAAAGCTCGTCATCATTTGCGACGTTTCGACTTCGGTGCGTCCCGTCGCGGAATTTATGCTGCGGCTCGTGTACGAACTGCAAGACCAAATCGCCAAAGCGCGCTCTTTTCTTTTCATTGACGACATCACGGACATTAGCGCGATTTTCGCGGCGCATCGCCCCGAAACCGCGGTCGAGCTGGCGCTCGCCGCCAATCCGCCCGGCTATTACAACACCAATCTCGGTTACGCGCTCGCGCACTTTACGCAAGAATTTCTGGATACGGTGGATCATCGCACCACCGTAATCATTCTCGGCGACGGACGCAACAATTATTTGAATCCGCGCCTCGACCGGGTGGACGAGATTAAAAAACGCGCGCGCAAAATGTTGTGGTTCAATAACGAAGACCCGCGCTTGTGGGGCAGCGGCGACAGCGATATGCTGCAATACGCGCCGCTCTTTGACGCCGTACATGAGGTTTCCAATCTCGCGCAATTGGCGGAAGCGATAGATAAACTATTCGATCTATAACGGCGGCGCTCGATTCTTTTCAACTTACCACAGCAAACTCAAACAGCTCACTCCGCCGTCCGCTTTATAAAATTCGCTCATGGGCGTCGGCAAAACTTCAAACCCTCTGGCGCGAATTTGCGCGGTCGTTAGCGGAAAACCGGACGGCACAATTACATATTTGCCAATGCCCAAGACGTTGGCGCAATACGCTTCGGCGCGCGGCACAACTATTTTTTCAAACTCGCGCAGCCATGCCTGTTCCGCAAAATCTTGATGCGCCACCACAATCCCCTGCCCGATATATGTGACCGCCGTCAGCAAATGCAAAAACGCGCCGACGGGCGCTGCCGTGACCGCAATCCCGCGCGGCGCGCACACGGCGCGCAATTGTTCAATGCCCGCGTCGTTCGTGCGCGCGGTTCTGCCGACAAAAAGCGCGTCGCCCACATTCAACACATCGCCGCCTTCTAACGTCGCGGGCGCGCGCAACGCAACCGTTTCAAACCGCGCGCGCAAAATGTCCGCCACCAACGCGGTTTCCCCCACCCGACTCGGCGCGCCCATCCGATTCAAGATGGCGCAGTTTTGAATCACCATGGCGGGGTCTTGGATAAAACACGCGTCGGGAAAATCTTGGCTCGGCTCTAATAGCTCCACTTGCAAACCCGTCGCGCGCAGCGCGGCAACGTATTCCGCGTGCTGTCTTTGCGCCAAGCTCACGTCAATTGGTTGAGGTTGTTCCGCAATGGCATTGACATAGGACGCGCCCGGCGGCCGTACGAGCGCGTGCGTATAACGATTCGGCTCTTGATTCACTTTTGCTCCGGGAAATGGCGCGCGTTTCAATTTCAGTCCGCCAATTTCCAAAATCATTGTTCGCGCGCTGCGGCATCCAAAAGCGCCGCGCCAATTTCGGGTCCCGCGCGCACGAGCCATCCGTTATCCGCCGTGCGCGTACCCAGAATCGTCCATGATACATTGGCGGCGGGGTCGTGCCAGACGACGCACCCCGACGCGCCCGCGTGACCAAACGTGCGCGGGCTGGCGCTTGGCGGCGTCCAATGCGGTTTTTTTGCGCCCTTGAGGTCCACGCCCAAACCCCACGGACATTTTTCATATTCAAAAATTCCGCCATAGCCGCCGGGCAAATCGTCCGTTTGATTCTGCACCGCTTCATGACGCAGCGCGTCAGAAAGAAAATCGCGCGCTTTGCCGGCATACGCGCGCACGAGGCGCAGCGCGCCCGCCGGCGTCGTCACCAATTGCGACCACGGCAGCGCGAGCGAACGATAATAGCGCGAGTTGAACGGCGCGTACGGCGTATTGGCGTAGCGGCTGCGTACATCGGAAATTTGCACGGGCGCGCGCGGCGGCTCGTCGCCCAAATACCCTTCGATGCCCAATGGATTCAAAACCAGACGCCGCAGCGCTACCGCAAAATCTTCTTGGGTAACGCGTTCTACCGCCATCGCCAGCAAACCGAAACCGAGATTGCCATACACGACGCGCGTGCGCGGCGCGCGTTCCAATTCCACGCGCAAACATTCGCGCGCAATGTCTCGCCACGTCAACGGCTTGCCGTACAACGCATCGCCGTTGGGCAAATCCGACGGCAGCCCCGCCGTGTGACACAACAGCGCGCGCAGCGTCACGCCCGCCCGCGCGCTCGCCGCTTCGGGCAGATATTTTGCAAGCGGGTCATCCAGCGCCAACCCGCCCGCGTCCACCAAACGCAAAACGCACAACGCCGTGGCGAGTTTGGTAAGCGAGGCGACGATAAAAAAACTGTCCGCGCCAAGCGGCGCGCCCGTCGCATCCGCGCCAAGATACAACGCGACCGGCTTGGTCTCGTCGCGCGCCGCCAACGCGACGAGACCGCGCAAATCAAAATTTTCAAGCGTTTGGCGCGCGAGCGTTTCGACCTGCATCATCATTCAATCAAAAACGCGAAAGCGCAAGCCGCGCGCAGACGCGGCGTTTGCTTCCATTCGGAAACGCTTGCCGCTTGGCAGAGCTTGCGAGTTCGCGGATTCCTTACAAAGCTTTGAATTGTTCAAACGGCTGCTGACACGCGCGGCAAAAATAAATGGCGCGGCACAGCGTGGACCCAAAATGATTGGCGACGCGCGTATCGGTGGAATTGCAGTACGGACAGGCAACTTGGTCCGGGAAAAACAATTGCGCGTTGCCGCCATGTTTCGGCGGCGGCGCGAGACCGAACGCTTTTAATTTTTCCCGCGCCGCATCCGTAAGCCAATCGCTCGACCAGCGCGGCGTCAAGACCGTTTTGACCTCGACATGCGCGGCGCCGCGCGCGGTCAATTTTTCCACAATCGAGTCGCGCATGACGCGGAGCGCGGGACAGCCCGCGAACGTCGGCGTCATCGTGACGATAACGGTATCGCCCTCGATTTGCGCGTCGCGCACAATGCCCATTTCGACGAGCGAGACCACCGGAATTTCGGGGTCCGTAATTTCGTCGAGCGCGCGCCAAACTTCAGCTAACGTAATTACCATTCCACTCCATATACTTCGCTGCGCGCCACCTCTTGCATCTCGGTCAATAGTTCGCGCAAATGCGCGGTATGCTCTGAACGCGATTTTGCGCGCGGCGCGCGCGCGGCGGGAACGGCTAAAGCGGATGCCGTCAAATGCGCGCCCACTTGATTTTCCCATTCCGTTTGCAGCGCGCGCGGGTCCGGCAAAATGTTGGCGTCCGTCAGCGCTTGCGCGTTTTCCAACGGCGCAAACAATTGCAGCGCGTACGCCCATAATTCATTCAGCGCAGCCGTCATGCGGCGATGACTTTCGGCGGCGCCCAAACCCAATCGTTTCACCCAATTCGACGTATGACGCAAATGATACATCTCTTCGGGGCGCTGCTTGGCGGCAATTTCCGCGACGCGCGCGTTGGAACTATTGACCAAATGCGCGAGCAAAACGTTTTCATACGCGTCAAACAAATACTGTCGCAGCATCGAAAACGCCCAATCGCCTTTGGGCAATTCGACCAACTGGACATTCAAGTAATCCGCCGCGTCGCGAAAGAAAATCGTTTCGTCCGGTTCGCGGCCGGTCAGTTCTTGATGCAGCTCGTACCACAATTGCGCGTGGCCCAATTCGTCGAGCGCGAGATTGGCAAAAGCAATGTCTTCTTCGAGAATCGGCGCGTGGCCCGCCCATTCGGAATTGCGATGACCGAGCAGCAGGGAATCGTCCGCGAGCGCCAGAACGTTTCGCGCCAAAAGTGTGTCATTCATATTGCGTTATCTATAACCGCCAAGAACGCGGCGGCTGGCTTAATCATTGTCCGTCGTTTTTTCTGAATTATCCAACATGCCTTGCGCGGATTTCAATTCGCGCATAATCGGTTCGACCGGATAAAAGGTGTGCATGCGATATTTTTTAGCGCGCGCCGGCGCAAACATGCTCGCGGCGTCCGCCTGTTCGCTTTTCAACACGCGCCGTTCCGGCGCAACCCACCATACAAAGACATCTTGAGGGGGAAACGTTTCCAACGCTACGCGCAGCGCGTGCGCGGGCGTCGCCGCTTGCACCTCGCCCACATATTCGACAAACGTTTCGCGCGCGGGCTGGCCCTTTTTGCTAAAGACCAGATACGTTTCGCGCGGCGCGTCGGCGGCTGGCGCCGCGTACCAATCGTCGCGCGCCACCTCTTGCGCCGTCTTGGCGAAAACAGCCGCTTCCGGGACCACCCACAAACTGAAACAATTGGGCCGCCGCACAAACACGTCGCGCGCGTTACCCAGCGCCATTTCCGCATCGGACGCGTGCACCGAACCGGCGTTGCGATGCGGCGCGCCCGCGCGTTCTTGCTCAAACACTTCGTACCGCGCCCATTGTGAATCGTTCATCGTTCAACCTTCGCCCCTTGCCGCAGCGTATGCCGCCAATGCCTCGCGCACCCACGCGCCATTTTCCTGCGCCTCACGCCGCGCTTGCAAGCGTTCCGCGTTGCAGGGTCCGTCGCCCTTGACGACGCGCCAGAATTCATCCCAATTGATTTCGCCGGAAATCCAGTTTCCGCTCGACGCGTCGTAATACAAATCCGGGTCGGGAATCGTCAAACCGACGGCGTGAAAATCGGAAACCATTTTATTGACAAAATCTTGGCGCAGTTCGTCATTGGTTTTGGTTTTGATGCCCCAGCGAATCAATTGCGCGCTGTTGGGCGAAGTGGCGTCGTGAGGCCCAAACATCATCAGCGAGGGCCACCACCAGCGATTCAACGCGTCTTGCGCCATCTGTTTTTGGCGCGGCGTGCCGCGCGTATAGCGAATGATTTGCTCCATGCCCTGCTTTTTATGAAACGTTTCTTCGGCGCAAATCCGCACCATCGCGCGCGCATACGGGCCGTACGAACAGTGCGCGAGCATGGTTTGATTTTGAATCGCCGCGCCGTCCACGAGCCAGCCAATCATGCCAATATCCGCCCAGGTCAGCGTCGGATAATTAAACACGGACGAGTATTTGGCGCGGCCCGCCAAGAGCGCGTCGATCATTTCCGCGCGCGTCACGCCGAGCGTTTCCGCCGCGTGATACAAGTATTGGCCGTGTCCGCCTTCGTCCTGCACTTTGGCAAGCAGAACCAATTTACGGCGCAGCGTCGGCGCGCGCTGGAGCCACACGCCTTCGGGCAGCATCCCGATAATCTCGCTGTGCGCGTGCTGCGAAATCATCCGAATCAATTGCTGGCGATACGCATCGGGCATCCAATCGCCCGGTTCAATTTTTTCTCCGCGCGCAATGCGCGCTTCAAACGCTTGTAATTGTTCTGTCTCTGTCATTTGAACCTCCATCGTCGCCAACATAGAATACATCCAATCGTGCGCGCGCGTCAATTGCGGCGCGCGGGATTCAGGTCGAAAAAAAATACGCGCAAAGCTTGCGCCTTGCGCGTATTCCCCCCCTTCAAAACTTGCGGTGGAAAGGATGCCTGTATGGCTCTGCCATACCTCCGTTCATTCCACAAACAAATTCGAAATGTAGGACAAATTTATAATTTGTCCGCTGCGCTCAACTATTTAGCCGGCAGTTTGATGGATTGCACCGCCGACCATTCCGATACTTGATTCACGCCGACCATTTCGATTTTATAAGAATATTTTTTGCCCGTCTTGACCGCTTTGTCGCTAAACTTGTATTGGGCGCCCGCAGCCATACCCGCGTTCGTCGCCGTAATCAAATCCGCGTTGATTTTTTTCCACGCGTTTTTGCCGGTCTTGCGCCAAACGTTGAAACCCAGCATCTGCAATTCGGTTCCGGTCTCCCATTGCAATTCGACCCGTTTGCCTTTTGCCCGAAGATGGAACGCAGCTAGCGTAACGGCGTTTGGCGTGCGCCAAGTAACCATTGGGTCAACATTTACATTGCCGGTAGCGGTCTCGCCCAAAACCAATTTCTGTTTACCGGCTGTCACCGGGTCAAACTGCGTGCCGATAGGCAAGCTGTAGGAAAAATTCGCGTTTACAACCGAAGCGCCCTCAACGCTGCTCGTGACGCTAAACGTTGCTTGACCATTCGCATCGGTTGTGACGCTCGGCGCGCTGAGCGAACCAACGCCCGTCAAGCTCAAATTGATGACCTGCCCGACGACAGGCAAGCTATCTTTCTTAACCGTCAAAGTAAAGGTCTGCGATTCGCCGGGCTTGTGTTCCGCAGTCAAGGGGTTCACTGTCATAACGGGCGGATGCGCGGACGGCGGCGCAGGTTTCGCATCAATGTCCGACACAATGGCATTGTAACGATCCACTACGGCCTGCGGACTCGTCGGCGCAAAGCCGTCCGAGTAATGCCACACGGCAGCTTGCCGCGCCGCGTTTTCATCATTCGACAAAGTTTTATCGGGCGGATAATAATAAATCGCCTTGGCTAGACTGCCCGTCAAAGCCGCGCCCGTGTTAAAGCAATCGCCGACGCCGGCGTGATGCGTCATGTCAATACAGAATGCCTGAATATCGTTCGGCGTCCCGGTCAAGTCCAAATAAATAACGCCCGCCCACAAGCTATAGTTTGTCGCGCCAATCGTCCCATTGATGGATTGGCCTGGGCCCGTTCCCGAAATCCCGCCGGTTGCCGAAGCGCATGGCGCCAAATCAGCCGATGCGGTAGAAACTAACACGCTTCCCAACGCCGCAACGGCAATGAGCATCAAACCGACGCGCAGCGCGTTGACCGAAATTTTTCTGAACCATTTCATTTCTTTATCCTCCTTGGATAAAAACCCATAAAAAAAACCGTTCACGAATAATTCGCGAACGGTCGGTTACGCTACCGGCTCCACCCTGCTCTTTGCATCCTATGCAATGAGCGTCCATCTTGTCGGCAAAACAATACCGCGACAAAGCAGGGTTTCACAGCCCCCGTCAAAAAAACGTCTCGCCGTTTCAAAAAAAAAGACCGCTTCAAGCGCTTGAAGCGACTTGATACGGCCGGTTACGCCACTTGCTCCCTCGGGTCCGGGCGTCCATCTCGCTGCATCCTTCGCAACAAGACCCGAGTTCATCGCATCCGTTAAACAATCTAAAACAGACGAGAATTGTTAAAGCGCAATAGTACCTATTTCCTATGCCTACTCTATCACAAAGATTTATGCTTGACAAGAGGTTTGGCGCGCCGCGCGCGGGATTTGTAATCAAAATGAAAGAATTTGATTTTTGTGACAAAACTAACGCAAAGCAAGGAAAAAACACGAAAAAGAGCTTGTTTTACGCGATGCGCCATGATAAAATAACGCGCGAGATTCCGCTTCAAGGGCAAATATGGCAACCGCTTCAAACAAAAACAAAACGCCTAAAACCGCAGCGCGCAAACCTAAAGCCGCCGCGCCCAAATCCAAACCTGCGCCCAAGTCAACTACAGCTCGCGCCGAGACGAAAAAATCCAAGTCTGTGAAAAAAGCGCCTCCAGCGCGCGCGGCGTCGGCGAAAAAAGCCAAAACCTCGAAACCCCCAAAACGCGCGCAAGCGTCTCCTAATGCGCGTAAAACGACGCGCGCGCAAGCGACGGCGCCCTCTTCCAAACAGCGCATTTCACCGGAAGCAGAGGTCGAAAAAATCCGCGCGTCCGCCGAACGGTTGGGCATCGAACTCGACCAAGACGAAGCCCTCCAATGGCTGACCCAAATGGCGGTGCAGGACGCGAATGAAGTTACGGTTGATACCAAACATTCCATCTATGGCGCCAAAGTGGCGATTCTAGATTTTTCGCCGCAAGACCTTGGATATTTTCGCGCCATCGGAAAAATTGTTGCCGTGCCGGACCAGCCCGGCGTCGTCGAAACCGCGCTCGCGTTGAGCGGCAGCGCGGCGCAAAGCAAGATTCAAAAAAATCCCGGCGACGCGGATTATTTTCAACGCGTCAATATTCATGCCGCGACGCGTCAAGACGCCATTAAAATTCTCGCAGACCTCATGCGCGCCAAAGGTTTGGAC
Source organism: Anaerolineae bacterium (assembly GCA_022072245.1). Lineage (GTDB taxonomy): Bacteria > Chloroflexota > Anaerolineae > UBA4142 > SHND01 > SHND01. The sequence continues at coordinate 35,142 of JAJVIA010000018.1, read as the reverse complement.
ACGCGCAACGGGCCCAATTATCATTTGCTCGCCGTCAAATTCGGCACGCATACGCAAAACGCGACGCGCAACGGCAAAGCGCTCAAAAAGGGTTCGTCCATGACGTGGTATCCGCCAGACCTGGAAGCGGGCGCGTTCGAAATCGAATTGGCGGACGGCGGCAAACAAACCATTCAATGGGCGGATGGCATGGTCGAGCCGGGCTGGACCAAATTCGATTGGATTGTGGCGGATACCGCGCGCGGCGCGTTGGCAAACGCAAGCAATCTGCTCGATGTGACGTGGGAAGCGCCCGACGGAAAAATTACGCCGCTCGACAGCGCGGTAGATCCATACTTTCAGGAAATTTATCTCGACCCGACGTCGGTGCCGGTATTTAGCAAAATCGTCCGCGAGGTCAGCGAAGACGCGTTACAAAAATATGTAGCCGACCTCGAATACGAGGTGTATAAATATCTGGTCAAACATCTGAATTATGGCAAAGTCGCCAAACGTTCGTACAATATTTTTCGTTTGACTGGCCGCCACGCCGAAGCCGCCTACATGCGCGAATTGTTTGACGAACCGACGACGGCGCTCTATCGCGTCTGGGCGTTGTTTGATACGCTCAGCGGCGCGTCCGCGCCCGATTCGCGCCTGGACCGCGTCGTCTTGTTGAAACAGTACGACAAGCTCATCGAGCAGGTGATTGTTTCGACCGAAGGCGAACGCGAACTGCGTATCGTTCACGCGTTGATGCGCGCGCGCGACGAAGCGTTAGGGTTACAGCCAACGCTAGAATCGCTCGACAAGACATTTGAAACGCCGCGCGAGGATGTGATGGAACTCTTGAACGATTACTTTCACGATTTGCTGTACGGCTTTGAGCCAATCGCGGAATTTCTGGAAACGATTCGCCAGCGCCACTATGATTGATTGGATTGGCGACTAGCGCGCCCAGCCATAAAAAAACGCGTCGGGCTTTGCCCGACGCGTTTTCAATTTGCGCCGCCAAAGACATAAAGAATAATGACGACCGTCGCCCCCCACAAAAGCGCGTCAATCAACAAAGGGCGGTCGCGCAGCAACGCCTCTTCGGGACTGCCCCCTTCGTTCTTGATATAAATCAGATACATGTACCGAAAAATTCCGTACAACGCAAAGGGAATGGTCAACATCATCGCGTGATTTTTCGGTAAATTCTCCGCCGTAAAGGTGTACAAAAAATACGCAATCGCCGTACACGCCATCGTAATCGTAATCATCTGGTCGAGCAGCTGCGGACTGTATTCTTCCAAAATCGCGCGATGATTTTTGGCGTTATCTTCTAAAATGACGATTTCGTTGCGGCGTTTCGCAAAACCGATAAAGAGCGAAAGCAGCGTCGTCAAGACGTACAGCCACGGCGAAACCGGCACCTGAATAATCGCCGCGCCCGCCACCGCGCGCAGCACGAAACCGCCCGCAATGCAAAAGACGTCAATGATGACAATGTGTTTGAGATAAAACGAATACGCGATTTGCAAAAGCAAATAGACGACGGTCACGACGGTGAACGCATACGGCAGCGCGAAAATCGGTTCGCCCGCCGGATAGGGGAACGTCTGCGAAAACGCATCCAGCGCGATGGCGCTCGCCAACGTCAGCAGCAGCAGAACAACGGCGGTGACGCGCGCGATGTTTTCGGGCAGCGCGCCGGACGCAATGGGTCGCGTGCGTTTGCGCGGATGGGCGCGGTCTTTATCCACGTCCACCAAATCGTTCACAAAATACACAAAGCCCGACGCCAGACAAAAGACGAAAAACGCGCCGAGGGTCAGTCCTAAAAATACCCACATGGTCGGGGTGAACGGACGCCAGTATTGACTGACCGTAAAAATCAGCGGCAAAAAAACAAAAAAATTCTTGGGCCACTGACGCGGGCGCATCTCTTTGAGAATGAGTTTTAACATACCGCATGGCATCTTAACCGAAACTCTATCCAAGTCAAAGCGCGCGTGATATAATTTATTGTCCGCAAAACTTGGTTTGTCGGCAGCAGGAACGCACACATGATTTATTCCAAAACCAAATACACGCCGGAAGAATATCTGGCGCGCGAGGAGCAGGCGGAATACAAAAGCGAATACTATGACGGCGAAATTCGCATGATGGCGGGCGGGTCCGAAAACCACAGTGTGATCCAAGGAAATGTGATCACGCAGCTCAATATCGCGCTTTGGAAAAAGTCGTGCCGCGTTTACACGAGTGACATGCGCTTGCTGATTGAGCGTCGCAGAACCATTACGTATCCCGACGCCATGGTCATTTGCGGCAAAACGGAATTTCAAGCCGGACGCACGGACGTTGTCGCCAATCCCGTTGTCCTCTTTGAGATACTTTCACCGTCCATGCGCGAACATGACCGCATCGAAAAATTCAAACTCTATAAACAAATCGCCTCATTGCACGAATATGTTTTGGTGGATTCCGAGCGCATAGTCGTTTCCATCTTGCGGCGTGAGGTCGGCAGCGGCAAATGGACGATTGATATGTGGAACGATGCGAAAGATACGCTGACGCTGGAATCGTTAGAGCTTGAAATTCCGATTGCGGACTTGTACGCCAAAGTAGAATTTCCGACGGGCGCCGCCGAGACCTCCGAATCGCCATGACGGTTCGGAGATTTTTTTGAACGATGAAGAAACGTTTGGACGTTTTGATGGTCGAGCGCGGGCTGGCGGAATCGCGCGAGCGCGCGCAGGAATTGATTCGCGCGGGCGCGGTGACGATTCACGGGCGCGTGATGGACAAGGCGAGCGCGCAAGTGAACGGCGCGGCGGAAATCGTCATCCGCGAACCCCTGCCCTATGTCAGCCGCGGCGGCTATAAACTCGCGGGCGCGCTCGACGCGTTCGCCGTCAATCCGCAGGGTATGCTTTGCGCCGACATTGGCGCGTCCACCGGCGGTTTCACCGACGTACTGTTGCAGCGCGGCGCGGCAAAAGTGTATGCAATGGATGTGGGCTATGGTCAACTCGCGTGGAAATTGCGCCAAGACGCGCGCGTGGTCGCGCTGGACCGCGTCAATGCGCGCTATGCGGAACCGCTGCCGGAACGACTCGATTTGGTCGTGATTGACGTTTCCTTTATCTCGTTGGAATTGATTCTACCGACGGCAAAAAGTTTTCTCAAACCCGACGGACAAATCATTGCGCTCATCAAACCGCAATTCGAAGCGGGACGCGAACAGGTGGGGCGCGGCGGCATTGTGCGCGACCCGCAAGTACACGCGCAGACGATTGAAAAAATTACGCGCGCGGCAGAGCGCATCGGTTTGCAGCGCCGCGGCCTGATACAATCGCCCATTCAGGGAACCGAAGGCAACGTCGAGTTTTTGATTCATTTGGAAAATCGCGCCGCGCCGCTTGTTTGACCGTCCCTTGCTTTTTTGTACAATCATTTTGTATGAGCCATTCTTTGGGCGTTGCGGATGTCCGCCGCGCGCTCGCCGCGCCCCGCATCGGACGCCCCGCGCAAGAACGCATGTCGCCGCGCCCGCGCCCCGGCGATATTTTTCCCATGCCCGCAAATCCATCGGGCAAACAAGCCGCCGTGTTGATTTTATTGTTCGCCCGCGACGCCGAATTGTATTTTTATCTCACGCGGCGCACCGAAAGCGTCGCGTCGCACAAGGGACAAATTTCATTGCCCGGCGGTCAACAGGATCGAGGCGAAAGTTTGCAGGAAACCGCGCTGCGCGAAGCGCGCGAAGAATTGGGCATTGACCCGACGCAGATTGAAATTTTGGGCGCGCCGTTGACGCCGTTGTATATTCCGGTGAGCCGCTATTGGGTCACGGCTTTTGTGGGAAATTATTGCTGCGCCGAACCGCATACGCGCGCCTCCGCCGGCGAAGTTTTGGAAATTTTGCCGACGCGGCTCGCGGACATTTTGGATGACGCGCATATTCGCGAACAAGAATGGGAACTGCGCGGAGCGCCGGTGCGCGTGCCGTTTTTTGATTTACACGGCTATCCGGTGTGGGGCGCGACCGCAATGTTGTTGAGCGAATTTGCGGCGCTGCTTCGCGCAGCGCAAATCGGCGCAATATGATACACTATACGCGTTGAAAAAAATTTAGAAAGGCGCCGGGTAAAACCAAGCGACGCGCCGCAAGCTTGTAACGCGCATCCTTGCTTTTGCCTTTTTGCCCATGACGACTTTATTATTGATTCGACACGCGACGAACGATTACGTTCAAAGCGGTCGTTTGGCGGGCCGTACGCCGGGCGTACACATTAACGCCGAAGGACAGCGCCAAGCCACCGATTTGGCGCGCCGCACCGCGCATTTGCCAATCGAAGCGATTTATTCCAGCCCGCTCGAACGCGCGCTCGATACCGCGAACGCGGTGGCGGAATGTCACAAGTTGCCGGTCGAAATCGTGACGGATTTATTGGAAACCGCGACGGGCGAATGGACGGGCCGCAAGCTTGACGAATTAAAAGACACCGCGATTTGGCAAGCGCTGCAAAGTCAACCGGTCGGCGTCCAATTGCCCGGCGGCGAAAGCATTGATCAAGTGCAAACACGCATGGTCGCGGGCATCGAAAAATTGCGTCAAAAACATCCCGACGGTTTGATTGCGCTCGTGTCGCACTCGGACCCGTTAAAAAGCGTCATCGCGCATTACCTGAATTGGGACTTGAATCAATTTCAACGCATCGCCATTCATCCCGCCTCCGTCACCATCTTGCAATTGAACGACCAACGCGCGACGCTCATCCGCTTGAACGATACGGGCGCGCTGCCTAAAATCGAAAAACCCAAACCGCCATTGGAAAACAATGCGGCGAACGCGCCAGATTCGAAATCACAGAAAGAACGAACCATGCCAGAAGCAAATATCTTGCACGACCTCAATCCGGTCTCTCGCGTCACCGTCGGCGCATTGGGCGAACCCGGACAACGCACCTTTTTTCTTCAGGCGCGCCAAGCGCGCACGTTGGTCAGTCTGGTCACCGAAAAAGAACAGATGCAATCGCTGGCGCAAGGCATCACCGATTTGCTCGCGCGTCTCGGCGACGCGGCGGACGCGCCCACGACCGTCAAAGCGTTTGACCTCGTACTCGAGCTGCCGGTCGAACCGCTCTTTCGCATCGGGCAATTGGGTTTGGGATTCGACCAAGAGAGCGATTTACTCGTCATTGTAGCGTATGAACTTCAAGCTACCGAAGAAGCGGAAACGATTGACGTGGTACGCATTTGGGCGACGCGCGACCAGATGCGCGCGCTGGCGCGCTATATCGGCGAAGTTGCGGCGGCGGGACGCCCGACCTGCGTGTTGTGCGGCCGCCCGATTGACCCGGGCGGACATTTTTGTCCGCGCCGCAACGGACATGGCACGTATGTGCAAATGATGTAATGCAAACGTATGAACAGCGCGACGGACGATAATAAATTTTCACCGCCAGCCGCGCGCGCGGCGACAGAGCGCGCCCAAGTGCGCGAAGCGTTGACGCGCGGCAAAATCGAAATGCAAGGCATCGTGCCGTGGAGTTCCAACTATACGTACTTGGTTTCGATTGCATACGACGGGCGCGCAATGCACGCCATTTACAAACCGCAGTGCGGCGAACGCCCGTTGTGGGATTTTGAAGATGGCACGTTGTGCAAACGTGAAGTCGCGGCGTACGAATTGAGCGCCTTTCTCGGTTTTCCCAATATCCCCGTCACGGTCCTGCGCGCGGACGCGCCGCAAGGGCTTGGAATGGTGCAGGAATTTATTGACCACAAGCGCCGCGAAAATTTTTTCACCCTGCGCGACAAATATCATGCGGACATGCAAAGCATCGCCATCTTTGACGCGCTGATTAACAACACCGACCGCAAAGGCGGACATATTTTGATGGATCATCAAGGCGCGGTGTGGGCGATTGACCACGGCGTGACGTTTCACCAAGAACCGAAACTGCGTACCGTGATTTGGGATTTCATTGACGACCCGATTCCCGATGCGCTGTACAAACAATTGGAAAAATTGCGCGCCGCGCTCAAGGCGAACGAACCGGCGCTCGCGCCCTTGACAGAGCTGCTCACGCGCGCGGAATTGCGCGCGCTGGCGACGCGTTTGAATGAACTGCTGCGCGCGCGCGTCTATCCCGCTCCCTCCGAAGGGTGGCCCCACATTCCCTGGCCGCCCGTATGAAAAGATACGCGGAACCGCAAATCCAAAAGCGCGTTGCCCTTTTTTTGACGTAACCCCCGTTCCGCGTATAATCATCGCCGCGCATGTCCCTATCGTCTAGTGGACTAGGACGTGGCCCTTTCAAGGCCAAGACACGGGTTCGAATCCCGTTAGGGGCATCACCAATTCATAATCAAGCTCTCGTCGGCACAACGCGCGCTGCGTTCAGAGAAACCGCTCTGACGCAGTTTTTTTATATTCACCGCTATTTGATTCGACCGTTTTAACGGGCTTGGCTTGCAGGATTTGAAATTTAGCCAGCGCGCGCGGCATTGCGCGAATCGAGATGAAAACTCTATATCTGGATCTATCCGTCCCGCGCATTCTTGTCACGCGCGCGCTCGCACGCGTTTGGCGCGGCGCGTATTTTGCGCCGACCGCGTGTCTCCATCTCGCGCAGTTTCCCGACCCGCCCCTGCCCGCGCCCGATTGGGCGCGCGTAAAAAATTCATTGTGCGGCATTTGCGGCAGCGATTTACATCAATTGCTCGTGGATGCCGATTTGGACGTTGCGCCCGTCGCGCTGCCTTCGCATCAACGCATTTATCTTGGGCATGAAATGGTCGGCGTCATTACGGAAACGGGCGCGGCGGTCAAAGATTTTCGCGTCGGCGACCGCGTGGTGCGTTGGGGGCGCGGAGACGATTGTCTGGCGCGCGGTTTGGAAAATTTATGCCCCGCGTGCGCGCGCGGGCATCGCGTCTTGTGCGAAAATGCGTCCGACGCGCGCGAACACCCGCTCTGCGGCGGCGGCTTTGGCGATTCGTACATCACGCCCGCCAGCGTTTTACTGCGCGTGCCTGACGCGCTGAGCGACGAGCAAGCGATATTGATTGAACCGACGGCAGTGGCGATTCATGCGGTCTCGCGCTTGCAAGACCCTAAAGGTTTTCGAAAACCCTTAGGGTCTCGCGAGCGGGTCCTGGTCATTGGCTGCGGCGTCATCGGTCTTGTAATCATTCAAGTTTTGCGCGTGATGGAACCGCACTGCGAAATCACCGCGCTCGCCGAATTTGAATGGCAAGCGGAATTGGCGCGCGCATTCGGCGCGACGCATACGATTCTCACGCGCGAGGACGCCTATTCACGCGTCGCGGCATTGACCGGGGTAAAACTGTACGCGCCGCGCGCGCAAAATAAAATGCTGCTCGGCGGCTTTGATATAATTTTTGATGTCGTAGGCAATCAAACGACTTTGAACAATGCCTTGCGCTGGACGCGCGCGAACGGAACCGTCGTGTTGGTCGGCGTAAATTTACATCGCCTCAAATTGGATGTGACGCCGGTGTGGTATCAAGAAGTGAATCTCATCGGCGCCGTCGGGCATGATGTGTTAAGATGGCGCGGCGAACAAATCTCCACGTTCGCCTTGGCGATGCGCTGGCTGCAAGATGGAAAGCTCAAGACCGAAAAATTGGTGACGCATCGTTTTCCGCTGGAAGAATATCGGGAAGCGTTTCGCGTCGCGCTCGACAAGAAAAACGCGCGTTCGATCAAAGTTGCATTTCAAATGGATTGACGTTTCATCCTCACCGGTTCAGCCCAAACCATTTCAGGTTCGACATTATTCTCAACGAGGAGGTTGCATGTCCACATCCCTATCCACCCGCCGCGAGCGCATCGCGTGGTATCTGTACGATTTTGGCAATTCGGCGTACGCGTCCGTCGTCTTGCTCGCGGTATTTTCCGCGTATTTTCAAAAACAGATTGTCGGCGGCGCCGAAGGCACGCGCTTGTGGGGCATTGCGATTGTAGTGGCAATGCTCGTCGTCGCCGTCACCGCGCCCATTCTCGGAACGATTGCGGATTTTTCCGGGTCCAAGAAAAAATTTCTATTTGTGTACACCGCGCTGGCGTGCGTTTTCACGGCGGGCTTGTTTTTTGCGACGCAGGGCCAAATCGTCATGGCGATGCTGTTTTTCATCCTCGCCGAAATCGGCTATCGCAGCGCCCAAGTCTTTTATGACGCGCTGCTGCCCGAAATCGCCGCGCCCGCCGAGATGGGACGCGTCGCCGGTTTGGGCTGGGCAATCGGTTCGGCGGGCGGCATTGTAATTTTGCTCCTCGTCCTGCCGATGATTCTGCTGACGGACAAAACGCCAAACGCCGATTTTTTCATTCGGCTCTCGCTCGTCGTCACAGCCGTTTTTTATCTCGCCTTTTCGCTGCCGATTCTCTTTTGGCTCAAGGAACGCGCGCAGCCGCAAAAATTGCCGCCGGGCAAAAATTATTTGAACGTCGCGTTCGAACGCCTCGGCAAAACATTTCGCACCGCCGGGGGCTTTGGAGAATTTTTAAAATTCATGCTGGCGTATTTGATTTTCAATGACGGCGTAATTATGGCGCTCGACTTTGCCGCCATCATCGGCGCGGTCTTGTACGGCATGAAGCAAACCGAATTGATTATTTTTGTGATTCTCGTGCAGGCGACGAATGTGGCGGGCGCGTATCTGTTTGGGCAATTGGTGGACCGCATCGGCGGCAAAACTTCGCTCATCCTCGCGCTCGCGTTAATGATTGCGATTGTGTTCGGCTTGTATCTCAATCAATCCGCGACCATGTTTTACGTGATTGGCGCGCTCGCGGGTTTCGCCATGGCGGGCATTCAATCCGTAAGCCGCACGATGGTCGGGCTCTTTGCGCCGCGCGGCGCGAGCGGCGAGTTTTACGGCTTTTTTGCGATGGCGGGACGCACGTCGTCCTTTATCGGACCCGGCGTGTACGGTTTTCTCGCGGCGGAAGCGGCGTTGTATTTTCAAGCGCAGGGGCAGAATACGGCTCTCGCGGAACAGAGCGGGCAGCGCGTCGCGATTCTTTCCATCATCGCGTTCTTGTTTGCGGGTTTGCTCTTGCTGTTGTGGGTCAACGAAAAGAAAGCGCGCGCCATGGCTGAAAAATTGAGCGCGGAAAATGCGGGCGAAGCAATTATCCTGGGAGGACATTAAATAGGAGAACAGAGAGAGAACAGGCAAGCGCCAGCGCATAGAATTCGACGGCAATCTGTTTCCCTATTTTCCAAATACACAAATGGACATCAAAGGCGGCGAAGTTTTACTCAAATGTTTGCAGCAAGAAAATATCACCACGCTGTTTGGAATTCTCGACGGCAGCTTTAACGCGTTTTTGGAAAAACTGGACGCGTATGGCATGCGGTTCGTCAATCCGCGTCACGAAGCGGCGGCGGTTCACATGGCGGAAGCGTACGCGCGCGTGCGCGGCGAACCCGCCGTCGTGTTGGGCGGAATCGGCCCCGGCGCGGCGAATATGATTTCGGGCGTCATTACCGCGTATGCCGAAGGCGTACCGTTGATTGCGATTAGCGGACAGCGGCGGCGCAATATCATTTATCCCGACCGCGGCGGCTCGTTCCAAAATGTGGATTTGGTCGGACTGTTCAAACCTGTGACCAAATTTAGCGCGGGCGTGCGCGATTTGAATCGTTTGCCCGAATTGGTGCGACACGCGTTTCGCCACGCCATGAACGGACGACCGGGCCCCGTATATCTTGAAATTCCCGAAGACCTCATGCGCGGCGAAATTGACGACGAGGCGCTGCAAATTTTTTCGCCGTCGCAATATCGCGCGGGCAAAGCGGGCGCGGGCGATGCGGCGTTGATTCAACACGCGGCAGAACTTTTGGCAAATTCCAAACGCCCGCTTTTGCACGCGGGGTCGGGCGTTTCGTGGGCGGGCGCGTGGGATGAATTTGTCGCGCTCGCGGATTATCTTGCCGCGCCAATGACAACCTCGCTCGCCGCGCGCGGCATCGTTCCCGAAGACCATCCGCGTTATTTTCACGCGCTCAATCGCAACGCGCTCGAAGCCGCGCGTTCGGAAGCGGATGTCGTTTTGGTCGTCGGCAGCCGCGTCGGCGAACTGGACGCGTGGGGCAAGGGCGATTCGTGGGGTGAGGTCGGCGCGCAAAAAATTATTCACATTGACCTGGACCCGCTTTCGCTTGGGTTGAATCGTCCCGTTGACGTAGGCATTCTCGCGGACGCCAAACCTGCGCTGCAAGCATTATGCGCGCAAGTGAAACAACTCACTCCGTCCCGCGCGGAACATGACGGATTCAAAATCTATCGCGAGTATTCGCAGGATTGGCAAGCCATGTTGTCGTCGCAAATGGAAGCGGGCGCAGAGGGCGTGAACCCCGGCGCATTGGTAAAAACCGTGCGCGAATTTTTCCCGCGCGACGCGATTACGGTGCAGGACGGCGGCAACACGAGTTTGTGGACGGCGAGTTACAATCCGATCCTTGCGCCGCACAGTTATTTGTACACGACCAAGTTTGGACATCTCGGCACGGGCTTGCCGTACGCGCTCGGCGCCAAACTTGCCGCGCCCGAACGGCCCGTCTATTTGATTTCGGGCGACGGCGCGATGGGTTTCAACATTCAAGAATTGGAAACCGCGCGCCGCTACAATTTGAACGTCATTGTCATTGTTTCGTGCGATAACGGTTGGGGCATGGAACGTTCGTCGCAAGCATTTTTCAACATTCCCGATTTTATCGAGTGCGATTTGTCGCCCGATACGCGCTATGACCAAGTGGCGAAAGCGTTCGGCTGTCACGGCGAACTCGTCAATACGCTCGCCGAATTGCGTCCCGCGCTGGAGCGCGCAGTCGCGTCCAACAAACCCGCGCTCATCCAAGTGACGGCAGACATTACCGCCAACATGATGCCGCCGGGAATGTTGACGTTCACGGGTCTCGTCTATCGCGCGGAAAACTAGAAAAGGCAAGAGATTTTTGGGACACAGATTTCACGGATGCCACAGATTTTTTTATTCGTTTTTATCTGTGAAATCTGCGCTCATCTGTGTCCAAAGGTTTTTTCCAAACAATCGAGGTAAAGGCATTGAATAATCGAGTTGCCCTCATCACCGGCGCGGGACGACGCGGCGGGATTGGCGCGGCGATTGCGTTGACGTTGGCGCAGCGCGGCGCGCACATTGTCATAAGCGATATTTGCGCGACGCAAACCGAACTGTTGGCGGTGAACAATCCCGCGTGGGAAGAATTGCAAAATGTCGCGCGCGAAATCGAAACCTGCGGCGGGCGCGCGCTGGCGCTGCGCGCGGATGTGACGGACGCGGATTCGGTGCAAGCGATGGTGGAACGCGTGCGCGCGGAATTTGGACGCCTCGACATTTTGGTCAATAACGCGGGCATCGCCATCAGTCCGGGGCCCGTCGTCTTTATGCCCGATGAAGCGTGGCGCAAGACATTGGACGTGAACGCGACGGGAACTTTTTTGTGCTGTAAATACGCGCTGCCGTTGATGCTGGACGGCGAACGCGGCGGACGCGTCATCAATATCGCGTCCATCGCGTCCGAACGTCCCAAACCGAACATGGCGGCGTACGCCGCAAGCAAAGCGGCGGTCGTCGCGCTCACGCGTTCGCTCGCGCAAGAAGTCGCCATGTTCAATATTACAGTGAACGCGCTTTTGCCGGGCGACGTAGAGACTGCGCTCAAACAGTGGGGCGTGCAATTGGAAGCGGACGCAAAAGGTTTGACGTACGACGAGGTGTATGTGGGACAAATCGCGCGCATTCCGCTCGGACGTTTCGCGCAGCCGCAAGACGTGGCGCACATGGTCGCGTGGCTTGCTTCGGACAATGCGAATTTTATTACGGGTCAAGCGTTCGCGGTGACGGGCGGGCGCGAGTGGACGTAAACGCGGCCAAGGTTCCATGCTAAAATTTAGTTTCACCGCAATCGCTCGAATTATTTCACGCGCGTCCAAAGATGCGGCATACGGACGCCAAGGCATATTATGACCAGACCATGACAAGAAAAAAAACAGACAGCGAAAAACTTGTTCAACGCTTGCGCGCGACGACCGGAAAAAAAGCCCAGCTCATCAACGCAATGCAAGACGGCATCAAAGGGCATTTCCCCGAAATGCTGGGCATGGAATTTTTACACGTTTCGCCCGAACGCGTGACCGCGTCGCTGCGCGTGCGGCCCGAATTGTGTACGCTCGACGGCATTTTGCACGGCGGCGCCATCATGGCGTTCGCCGATACGCTGGGCGCGTTCGGCGCGGTCCTCCATTTGCCGGACGGCGCGCGCACCGTCACCATTGAATCCAAAACAAATTTTCTCGGCGCCGCGCCGCGCGACGCGCTGGTCTTGGGCAGCGCCACGCCCCTTCATTTGGGACGCACGACGTCGGTTTGGCAAACGCAAATCGTCGGCGAAAACGGCAAAGCGATTGCGTTGGTGACGCAAACGCAGCTGGTCTTGAAAGGATAAAGCGTGTCCGCGATACATCCGCGTTCCTTTCCCGCGCGCGGCGCGACGCGCGAATCCATTTTTGACGCGATGCAAACGCTGCGCGCTCACGATGTCAAATGGCGCGACGGGCGCGTTTTTTCGCTCGTGTTTCACGCGGGCGCTGAGACGCGCGAAATCGCGCAGCGCGCGTACGATTTATTTTTCGCCGAGAACGGTTTGAATCCCACCGCGTTTCCGAGTCTGCGAAAATTTGAAACGGATGTCGTCGCGATGGTCGCATCGCTGCTCGGCGGCGACGGCGCGATTGTGGGCAACATGACGTCGGGCGGCACCGAAAGTATTTTGGTCGCGGTCAAAGCCGCGCGCGATTATTTTCGGAAATTGCATCCCGAAATCAAGACGCCCGAAATGATTGCGCCCGTCACCGCGCATCCCGCGTTCGACAAAGCGGCGCATTATTTTGACGTAAAACTCGTGAAAACGCCCGTCACGGCGGATTTCCGCGCAGACCCGGAGGCGACGCGCGCCGCGCTTACGCCCAACACCATTCTGCTCGTCGGCTCGGCGCCGCAATACGCGCACGGCGTCGTGGATCCGCTGCGCGAACTCGCGCGCATCGCGCGCGAAAAAAATATCTTGATGCACGTGGATGCGTGCGTGGGCGGCATGATGCTGCCGTTCGTGCGACAACTCGGCTATGCGATTCCCGATTTTGATTTCGCCGTGCCGGGGGTTACATCGCTTTCGGTGGACTTGCACAAGTACGGTTACGCCGCCAAAGGCGCGTCGGTAATTTTGTATCGCCCGCGCGCACTGCGCCGCGCGATGATGTACGCGACGACCGAATGGCCCGGCGGAATTTACGCGTCGCCGACCATGTTGGGTACGCGGCCCGGCGGCGCGATTGCGGCGGCGTGGGCGGTCTTGAATTATCTGGGCGCGGACGGCTATTTACATATCGCCAACGTGGTGATGAAAACCGTCGAACTATTGCGCGCGGGCATCGCGCAAATTGACGACGTAAAAATTTTGGGCAATCCCGACATGAGCGTCATGGCGCTGGCGAGCGATACGCTCGACATTTATCAAGTGGGCGACGAGTTGACCGCGCGCGGTTGGCATCTCGACCGCCAACAATTTCCGCCGAGTCTGCATCTCACGGTAAATTACGCGCACGCGCAGAGCGCGGAACAATTTTTATACGCGCTGCAAGACGCCGTGAACGCCGCGAAAAAAATGTCCGCGCGCAAATTGATGGACAATGTTTTGGTGAATGTGGCGAATCGCGCGGCGCGCGTCTTGCCCGCCGCGTGGGTGAGCGAATTGACGCAGCGCGCGTCCACCGCGCTCGGCGGCGGCGCCGGCGGCGGCGGACGTTCCGCCGCGCTGTATGGCATGATTGGCACATTGCCGAATCGCGGCGATTTGCACGAGCTCGTTTTGGATCTGGTCGAAGGTTTTACGACGCCGCAATAAAAACGGTCGCCCACTCAACTTGCGCGGGGGCAGCGCAAATTGGAAATTTGTCCTACGCAAAGCGTTCAAGCCAAAATCAAACGCGCGCCCAAGACCATTAAAAGCAGTTGAACGATTTGGCGAAAGCGCAGCGGGTCAATGTAACGATTGAGTTTCAGCCCGACGAAAACGCCGAGCGCCGCCGCGGGCAGCGCGAACAAAAAATAATTCAGCGTTTGCGCCGTAACGTTGCCGCTCAAGCCGTGACCGCTCAAAACAATCGCGCTGTTGACCAGAAAAAAACTTTGCAGATTCGCTTTGAATGCATTGGGCGGCCAATTTTGGCTCTGTCCATAAATCACGACCGGGGGGCCCGAGGTATTGTACGCGCCGCCCAAAATCCCCGCGACAAAACCAAAGACCCAGCCCCACAGCGGTTTCGTCAAGTTGGGTACGCGCAGGCGCAGCAGCGCGTACGCGGCATAACCGAGCAAAATAAAGCCGAGCAAGCGCAGCACGATTGCGGCGTCCACATTGCGTAAAAATAAAATGCCGAGCGGAATCCCAAATAGCGAACCGAAAATCACGCGCCGCATCGCGCGCAAATTGATGGCGTCGCGATAATAGATCAGCAAAATAATTTCCAGCGTCAAACTCACGAGCGCGACCAACGGAACGGCTTGGCGCAGTTCGAGCCAAATCGGCAAGAGCGCCATCGCCACAAGAGACGAACCAAAACCGCTCAACGTTTGAGTCAGCGCCGCGAGAAGCACGACGCCAAAAATGTAATAATGAAGCGTATCCAAGTAATTTTCCGACGCGCCGCTTGAAATTGGCGTCTCACGTTACGCAGCCGTAATAAGGCGCGATGCAGCGCAGCGTCTTGATTGTTTGACGCGCTAAATTCGCATCGCGGACGAATGAATTCGTTACTATGCCGCGCTCATTTCACGCTTGATTAGAACCAAGCGCGTAACATGAGCTGGTAAAATAGAACGCAATGCAAATGCAAACCCATTCCCTCACCGCGCGCGCGCGCATTCAAGCCGCGCTGCAACATATTGAACCGGACCGCGTGCCGGTGGACCTTTTGATGACGCCCGAAGTGTGGCATAAACTGGCTCGACATTTTGGCTTGGCTTGGCGCAAGCCCGCCGATAATGAATTTTTCGACCCCGTATGGGAGCAAATCGCCGCGCGCTTGGAGAGCGATATGCGCCTCCTCTCGTACGACCAATTTTGCAATCCGCCCGAATCTATTTTGCGTCCGGGCGCGCGCGTCGAATGGTGGGACGCGCTCACGCGTTCGACACCCAATCGCATGTGGCGGCAGTGGCTCGCCGACGGCGATTCGCTGGACATTTGGGGGCATCATTATCGCATTGTCGAAAATCCGACGGGCGCATACGAGGAATTTGGTTCGTGGCCCCTTCAGGACGCCGCGTCCATTCAAGATTTGCAAGCGTTTCAATGGGCGGAACCCGATTGGTGGGATTGGACGCCGCTGCCGCGCGCGATTCAGGCGCTCGACCCCGAACGAAAATTATATCTGCGGTTTCGCATCGGTTCCATTTTTGAACAGGCGTGGCAGCTGCGCGGGATGCAAGAATTTTTGATGGACCTCGCGTCGCAGCCGGAACTGCCGATCTATATCATGGAACGCTTGACCGAAGTGCATGTCGAAAATCTAGAGCGCGCGCTCAAGGTCGCAGCCGACCAATTGGACATGGTATATTTTTATGACGATGTGGCGACGGCGCGCTCACTAATGATTTCGCCGCAAATGTGGCGCGCGATGGTAAAACCGTGTCACGAAAAAATTATCGCGGTCGCAAAAAAATACGACAAACGCGTCATGTATCACTGCGACGGCGCGATTGCGCCGCTCATTCCCGAATTGATCGAGATGGGCATTGATTTGTTAAACCCAATTCAACCCGATTCGCCGGGGATGGAATGTGAGCGCTTGAAACGCGATTTTGGCGCGCGTCTCTGTTTTCACGGCGGCATTGACATTATCAAAACGCTGCCGCGCGGCACGCCGGACGAGGTGCGCGCCGAAGTGCGCGACCGCGTACAGATTTTGGGCGCGCACGGCGGCTATGTGATGGCGAGTTCGCATCACATTCAATCGGATACGCCAATCGAAAATATCCTCGCCCTGTATGACCCAGCGTTACGCCAGCGTGAATAGAAAAATGCGCCGAACCTAAAAAGGTCGGCGCATATTTTTTTACGTTCAATCCGGGATGACCAACTCTTGGCCAATTTGGATGCGGTCGGGATTATCGCCAATGACGGCTTTGTTGGCTTCGTACAACTGCTTCCATTTGTGAATATCGCCGTAATAGTGTTTGGCAATCAAGGAAAGCGATTCGCCCTTTTGCACAATGTGCTTTTTCACTTGCGCCGGCGCGGGGGCTGCCGGCGCGGCGGCGGCGCCTGCGGCTGCCTCATGGGTGGCGGTGGTGGATTTCGCGCCGCCCATTGCGGCGAGCGCGTCTTGCAATTTATCGTCCACTTGGTTTTTGTCGGCGGCAGCTTGGCTTTTTTGCCAATCGAGTACGCGCCCATATTTCGCTTTGACGCGTTCGATTTCTTCATGCGCGACTTGGACGGCTTTCAAACCCGCCGCGCGCATTGTCGCATCCGTCGCATCGGCGTACATTTTTTCCGCGCGCTTGAGCTGTTGTTCCGCCATGTTCATGGCGTTCACGGCATCGCGTTGTTCGCTCGCGCTGGGAATATAGATTTTCTCTTGGTCTTTTGGCTCGGCCATATTTTGCCTCCTTGAAAAATTATCGCGGCGCGTCGGCGCGCCGCGATAAAAAAAGAAAACTTTTAACGCTTGGTGTATTGCTTGGCTTTGCGCGCCTTTTTCAAACCGGGTTTCTTGCGTTCCTTTTCACGCGGGTCGCGCGTCAAGAGATTGGTCGCGCGGAGCTGCTTTTTAAAATTTTCGTCGGCGGCGACGAGCGCGCGGGCAAGCCCGAGCTGCACCGCCGCGGCCTGGCCCGAAGGTCCGCCGCCAATCACTTTGGCGGAAATCGTAAAGCGGCCCTCGTTCTGCGTCGCGCGCAGCGGTTCGCGCATCATTTGCATCCATAACGGGCGCGGAAAGTATTCTTCGACGGCGCGCTCGTTCACTAGAAAACTGCCCTGACCGGCATAAATGCGTACGCGCGCGGTCGCGCTTTTGCGGCGGCCAATGCCTTCGTAATATTTACCTGTTGCTGCCATTACGCCTTTACCTCCAAAATTTTGGGCTGCTGCGCCGCGTGCGGATGCGTGGCTTGCGTATAAATTTTCAACTTTTTGAGTTGCTGCCGACCCAACCGATTGTGCGGGAGCATGCCCCAGACCGCGCGTTGAATCACAATTTCGGGATGCACGACCAATTGCTCGCGCAAATAGACTTTGCGGAAACCGCCCGGATACTGCGAGTGCCGCGTGTAAAATTTTTCGTCCATCTTGTTGCCGGTCACCGCGAACTTGGCGGCATTGACCACGATGACAAAATCGCCCGTGTCCACGCCCGGCGTATAAATGCGTTTGTGTTTACCGGTCAGGATGCGCGCGATTTGCGTGGCGAGGCGGCCCAGCGTTTTGCCTTCGGCATCCACCACATACCACTCGCGTTTGACCTCTGCCGGTTTCGCTTGAAACGTTTTCATGCGTGCTGAATCTCCATCAAGGGGCGGCAATGCGCCGCACCGTGCGACGCCCCAAAGGGCTATGCTCCATTCTCCAATGCGTACTGTATTTCAATCAAGGTTAAACCTTGGGGCGGCGCGGCGAACCCCGCGCGCCGTTGGCGCTGCATGACGCTCGTAATTTCCGCGGGCGCCATGACGCCGCGTCCGACCAACAATAACGTGCCAACCATGCGGCGCGCCATCCGATACAAAAAGGCGTTTGCCTCGAACGTAAAAATAATTTCGGGGCCGACGCGTGCGACCTCGGCGCGGCGCAAATGACGCACCGGGCTGCGGCGTTCGCGCGCGCCCGCATCGCGCGGCGGCGTACCGAACGCGCTAAAATCGTGTACGCCGACAAGCCGCTGCGCGGCTTGCGCCATCGCCGTCACATCCAACGCTTCAGGAATCCAGTACGCGTACCGCGTCCGCAAGACCGAGCGTTCGGGCTGATTCCAGACGCGATACTCGTACACGCGTCCGCGCGCCGTATAGCGCGCCGAAAAATTTTCCGGCGTCTCGATGATTCGGCGTACAAAAATATCGTTTGGTAATTTTGCATTCAACGCACGCCGCAAAGTTTCCAAAGCGTGCGGCCATGTCAATTGAAAGGAAATGGCTTGGCCCTGAGCATGGACGCCTGCGTCGGTGCGTCCGCCGCCCACAGTCTTGACGCGTCCGGTCTTGCGTTCCGCCTGCGGCAAAAATTCGACCAGCGCGCGTTCCAATTCCGCTTGAACCGTTCGCCCATTCTTTTGGATTTGGAACCCTTGAAAATCGGTCCCGTCATATTCGAGAATGGCAAGTAAATGCACGACGCATACGGTTCAAGGCACAATGCGCCGCGATGCGTTTTGCATCGGACATTGTGCGTTATCCATTCATTATTCGGCGGCTTCGCGTTCGACCAATTCGAGCAGCGCCATCGCGGCGGCGTCGCCTTTGCGCGGTCCGAGTTTGACGATGCGCGTGTAACCGCCATTGCGGTCCTTGAAGCGCGGCCCGATTTTATCAAATAATTTTTCGACCGTCTTTTTATCTTGGATGATACGCAGCGCCAAACGGCGCGAGTGTACATCGCCGCGCTTGGCGTAACCGATTACTTTTTCGACATCGCTGCGCACGGCTTTGGCTTTGGCTTCGGTCGTTTCGATGCGTTCGTGTTGAATCACTTGCGTCACGAGTCCGCGAAAGAGCGCTTTACGCTGCGCGCTGTTGCGTCCCAAATGACGCCCGGCAATTTGATGCGGCATTTCTAATCGTCTCCACGCTGCCCGGTCGGGCAGTCCTTACTCTTCGTTTCCGTCGGAAAAACCGGCGCCATCGCTTGGCGCGACGAGGTCCGGCGGCGGCTGAATGACTTCCAGATAGCCCTTTTCCTCAAGCCGTTCCATCAATTCGTCGAGCGACTTTTGCCCGAAATTGCGAATGTTCAACAGTTCTTCGCGGCCCTTTTGCAGTTTTTCCAGAATTTCGCCGACTTTGGTAATGCTGGCGCGTTTCAAACAGTTGTACGCGCGCACCGAGAGTTCCAATTCTTCAATCGGCGTTTCATAAATGCGGCTCGGAATTTCCGAATCGCTGGTCGCTTCGACCGATTCTTCGCCGGCAAAGCCCGCGACCATGCCCAACAATTTCACCAACAATTTCGCGGAATCGGTCAACGCTTCACGCGGCGAAATCGAGCCGTCCGTCCAAATTTCCATGACCAACGAATCAAAGTTGGTCATTTGCTGTACGCGCGCGCGTTCGACGCGAAAATTCGCTTTGCGGACGGGGCTGAAAATCGCGTCCACCGGAATTTCGTCAATGGCGAGCTTGCCGCCGCTTTCCGCCGGTTGATAGCCCTTGCCGCGATTGACGGTCAAATCCATCACGAACGCGGCATCGTCGGAATCCAACGTGAGCAAATGCAAATCGGAATTGATGATTTCGATTTGCGCGGGCGCTTGAATATCGGCGGCGGTGACATTGCCCTTGCCGCGGGCTTCCAACAAAAGGCGCACGGGCCCCTCTTCGCCGTGCATTTTCATTCGCAGTTGTTTGACGTTCAAAATCAACTGCGTGGTGTCTTCTTTGGCGTTCGGAATCGGCGTGAATTCATGATGCACGCCGTCAACTTTTATCGAAGTCACAGCCGCGCCCGGCAGCGAGGACAACAGCACACGGCGCAAGGCATTACCGAGCGTGACGCCATAACCGCTTTCCAGCGGCCCAATGACGAACTTGCCGTAATTTTTGCTGTTCGCTTCGGCTTCGATTTTTGGAAAAATATCTAACAACACAACCTCCGTGAAACGAAGGCGAAAGGCGGAAGAAAGAAACAGCGATTCTACCATCCGCTTCCTCCTTCATCCTTTATCCTTTAACCTTTGATTAGCGGCTGTAAAATTCGATAATGAGTTGCTCTTTGAGCGGCGTGTCAATTTGTTCGCGCGAGGGCAGATTCAACACGCTGCCGCTGAGCTGCTGGGCATCCACCGTCAACCAGCCCGGCGTGCGCGCGCTCTTGAGCTCTTTGTCCATGCCGGCAAAAAAGACGCTTTTGCGGCTGCCCTCGGCGACGGCAATCTTGTCGCCGGGTTTGACCAGATACGAGGGCACGGTCACTTTGCGACCGTTCACGCTGAAATGCCCATGGTCAATCAATTGACGCGCTTGTTTGCGCGAGCTGGCAAAGCCGAGCCGAAACACGACATTGTCGAGCCGTGATTCGAGATATTGCAACAATACCGCGCCGGTGACGCCGCTGCGGCGCGTCGAGTCCGCGTAATAGCGGCGGAATTGGCGTTCGAGGACGCCGTAAATGCGACGCGCTTTTTGCTTTTCGCGCAGCTGGATGCCGTAATCGCTTACCTTTTTGCGAAAGGTGCGCGACGCGCCGTGCTGCCCGGGCGGTTGATTGCGTTTTTCAATCGCGCACTTGGGCGTAAAACAGCGTTCGCCCTTTAAATATAATTTCTCGCCTTCGCGGCGGCACAATTTGCAGACAGGACCGATATATCGAGCCATTGTTTGGATTGGGTAGTCAGGGAAACAGGAAAACAGGTAGAACCCTTCCCGCGCGTCGCCTGTATCCTTGACTACAGATTAACTAGATTACACTCTTCGTTTCTTGGGCGGACGGCAGCCGTTATGCGGAATGGGCGTCATGTCCGTAATGGAACGCACCTTGAGGCCCGCGTTTTGCATCGAACGCACGGCGGACTCGCGTCCGGGGCCGGGACCAATGACGCGCACATCCACTTCGCGCATCCCTTGCTCCATCGCTTGGCGCGCGGCATTTTGCGCGGCAATCCCGGCGGCAAAGGGCGTGCTTTTGCGCGAACCGCGAAAACCGCTGGCGCCGGCGCTGCCTTGCGCCAAAATGTTACCCTGCGGGTCGGCGATGGTGATGAGCGTGTTGTTAAAAGACGCGTTGACCGTCGCAATGCCCAACGGGATATTTTTCTTTTCTTTACGTCGCCCGGAGCGCGGACGGCGCGGGGCTTGTTTTTCGTCAGCCATTTTCCCTAATCACAGGTTACAGGCGCCAAGCCACAAAGCCAAAATATGGCGTTTGCGTCTTGGAGCCGGCGACCGCTATTATTTCTTTGCCTTGGACTTTTTGCGTCCGGCAACCGTCTTTTTGGTGCCGCGTTTTGTGCGCGCGTTGGTGCGAGTGCGTTGACCGCGCACCGGCAAATTGCGGCGATGGCGCAAACCGCGATACGAGCCGATTTCTTGCAGACGCTTGATATTGAGCGCCACTTCACGGCGCAAATCGCCTTCCACTTTATAATCGCGGTCAATGACCGCGCGAATGCGTCCGACTTCGGCTTCGCTCAAATCTTTGACGCGAATCTCGGGCGCCACTTGCGCCTTTTCCACAATCTCGTTCGCGCGCGTCGCGCCGATGCCATAAATATAACGCAGCGCAATGTCTATCCGTTTTTGGCGAGGCAGGTCAACCCCTGAAATACGAGCCATTTGGCAGTTGTCCGTTGTTAGCGCTTGGTCGTTAGCGCATCGTGCAAATGACTGATGCCTAAGGACCAAGGACTAGTAATTATCCTTGTCGCTGATTGTGCTTGGGATTCTGACAGACGATCCGTACGATACCCTTGCGACGAATAATTTTACACTTTTCACAGCGTTTTTTGACCGATGGTTTGACTTTCATTTTTTACTCCCTGCGCCGACCGCGGCGCCATGTTCCCATTACAACTTGGCTATTTCCACAGAGTAAGGATTTCGGGCCCATTTTCGGTGACCGCGACGGTGTGTTCGTAATGCGCCGCCAAGCCGCGATCTTTGGTAATGACCGTCCATTTGTCGCCCAACACTTTGGTATCCCATTTGCCGGTGACAACCATTGGCTCTAGCGCAATCGTCATGCCCGGTTTCAGGGCGATATTCATGGGACGCTTGTCAAATTCTTTATCCAAAAAATTCGGGATGCTCGGCTCTTCGTGCATTTGGCGGCCGACGCCGTGTCCTTGATATTCACGAATCACGGTCAAGCCGTTTGATTCGACCTTTTGTTGAACCGCCGCAATGACATCCCACAATCGTTTGTTCGATTGCACTTGGGCGATTCCTTCGTACAACGACGCTTCCGTCACTTGCATCAAATGCTGCGCCTTGGCGCTAACTTGGCCAATCGCAAACGTCCACGCCGAATCGCCGATAAAACCGCCATAATATGCGCCCACGTCAATTTTCAAGAGGTCGCCCTCTTTCAAGATGCGTTTGTTGCGCGGGATGCCGTGGACGATTTCTTCATTCAACGACGCGCAAATCCAGCCCGGAAAAGCGGGTCCCTTGTCGTCCACATTTGGATATCCCAAAAAGGGCGATTGCGCGCCGTACTTTTCCAAAATCGCGCGCGCCCGTCGTTCCAAGTCGCCCGTGCTAACGCCCGCTTTGGCGTTTTGCTGCATATCCGCCAAAACTTCGGCGACGATTTTACCGGCGGCGCGCATCAAATCCAATTCTTTTTTTGATTTAATTTCAATCGGCAATCGTTGATGCTGTTCCTTGTACATGATTCCAACCGCCGCGCGCGTTACGAATTGGCGTTATAGATGAACATGGGCATCCACTCGTCCAACTGCGCTTCGATTTCTTGAATCGAACGCGTCGCGTCTACCTCAATCAACATATCCTGTTCACGATAAAATTCAATCAATGGTTCCGTTTGTTGACGATAGACCTGCAAGCGATGGCGAATCACTTCCGGTTTATCGTCCTCGCGCATGATGAGCGCGCCCCCGCACAAATCGCAAATTTCATCTTGGCGCGGCGGATTGCTTTTGAGATTAAAGACGCTATTGTCTTTGGGACACGTGCGCCGCGCGCTCAAACGCCCGACGATTTCATCATCCGTAATCCGAAACAGGACCGCCGCCGTAATGCACTTGCCTTTGGCGTCCAACCGGTCTTGTAAAGCTAGCGCTTGGTCGCGCGTGCGCGGAAAGCCGTCAAACACCACGCCCATAATGGTATCCGGTCGGTCGAGCCGGTCTACCACCATTTGCACCGTCAAGTCGTCCGGCACCAGTTCGCCGTTCGCCAAAATACTTTTGACTTTGAGTCCGAGCGGCGTCTCATTCTTGATATGTTCGCGAAAGAGATTGCCCGTCGAGAGCTGCACCAGCCGAAAACTGTGCTGCAATTTTTCCGCTTGCGTTCCCTTGCCCGAACCCGGCGGTCCCAAAAAAATCAGATACGGCGCTTCACAAGTGCGATTGTTAAACGAGCGTTTTATTGTAGCCATCGTCGCTGATGTCTGCCCGACCGCGCGTCGGCTCTTGCAACGCGTCGGCGTGCGCTCATCGTTCGCCGTCGTTACTTGATAAAGCCCTCGTAATGACGCATCATCAACTGCGCTTCGAGCTGCTTCATCGTATCCAAAACTACCCCGACCACAATCAGCAGCCCTGTGCTGGACACAATAAAGGTTTGGGTGTCCGTGCCTGAAATGAACCGTTCAAAAAACGGCAGAATCGCAATGATGCCCAAGCCCAACGCGCCGATAATGGTAATCCGCATCACCACGCCGTTCAGATACTTGGTGGTTTGCGGCCCGGGACGAATGCCCGGAATAAAGCCGCCCTGATTCTGTAACGTCTCGGACAGGTTTTGCTGCTGAAAGACGATATACGTGTAAAAGAAAGTGAACGCAATGACCATCACAAAATAAATCACTGCGTACAACCAACCGCGCGTGTCAAACAGATTCACAACGGCCGTCGCCAGATTTCGCAGCCATTCAATGCTCGAATTCTGAAAGAACGAAGCGATGAGCGCCGGAAAAATCAAAATCGAGATGGCGAAAATCAACGGAATCATGCCCGCGGCATTGACGCGCAGCGGAATATACGTGCTGCCGCCGCCATAGACGCGCATCCCGCGCACCCGCTTGCCGTATTGGACCGGAATACGGCGCTGCCCTTCTTGCAAATAAACCACGCCCACCACCGTAATCGCCGTGATGATGAAAAAGAGAATCAGCGCCGGAACGTTTGTCGTCGCCAATTGCAGCACCCGTGACGGAATGGCGGCGACGATCCCGCCAAAGATAATGATGGACACGCCGCTGCCAATGCCTTGCTCGGAAATCAATTCGCCCAGCCACAGCGCAAACATCGTCCCGGCGGTCATGGTAATCAGGATAGCCCACGACGAAATAAAGAGCGGCGACAACGGATTGAGCAAATTCAACGCGTTAAAGCCCGGCAAAACCGGCGGCGACGTATTCGCCATAATAGACGCTTGGCCGATGCCTTGCAGCAGCGCCAGCGGAATCGTCAGCCAATGCGTATAGCGGTTCAATTGGCGGCGGCCCTGGTCGCCCTCTTTTTGCAGCGCGGTGAGTTGCGGAATCAACGGCGTCAACAATTGGATAATGATAGAAGCCGTAATGTACGGATACACGCCCATCGCCACAACGGAAAAGTTGGACAGCGCGCCGCCGGAAAAAATATCCAGTACACTCAACAGACCGCTCGTCGCGCTCTGATTTTGGGGATTGAATACTTGTTCCAGCGCATCCAGATTTACGCCCGGAACGGGAATATGTGCGGCAAGGCGATAAATCACCAGGATAAAGAGCGTGAACAAAATTTTACGCCGTAAATCCGGCAACCGCATTGCATTTTGAATGGCTTCCAGCATCGTCAGGTTTCTACTTTGCATTCTCTATCTCTCGAACCAACGCGCCGGGCGTCGGCATGGAGAAACAGAAAACGCGAGCATCAGATTTTAGCGCACGCGACGCGGCGGACGCTGCCACGCCAATTCGCTCACGCTGCCGCCGGCAGCCGCGATTTTTTCTTTGGCGCTGTCCGAAAACGCGTGCGCGCTCACTTGCAGCGCTTTGGTCAACTCGCCGCGCCCCAACACTTTGACGCGTTGGGAATTATCAATCAAGCCCTTTTGAAGCAAAACTTCGGGCGTGACCTGCGCTTGCGCCTCAAATGCTTTTTCTAGCGCTTCCAGATTGACCACCGCATACGGGATGCGATAAATGTTGGTGAAACCGCGCACGTGCGGCAAACGACGCACTAACGGCAATTGACCGCCTTCAAAGTACGGGCCCTTGACGCCGCCAGCGCGCGCGCCCTGCCCTTTGGTGCCGCGTCCGGCGGTTTTGCCCTGCCCCGCCGCAATGCCGCGCCCCTTGCGCTTTTTATTTTTCGTGGCGCCCTTTGCCGGACGCAAATCGGATAATTTCATTCTCGATGAGAAATCCAAAATTGAAAATCCAAAATTAGACGACGCGCGCGCCGCGCTAATTTCCAATTTCAAATTTCGAATTACGCCTTTTCTTCAACCGTCACCAAGTGCATCACTTTACGAATCATGCCGCGCACCACCGGCGTATCGGGATGTTCGACGGTCTGACCCAGTTTACGAAAACCGAGCGCCGCAATCGTCGCCTTTTGGTCTTTTTTGTAACCGATGGCGCTTTTTTTGTACGTAACGCGCAGCGTCTTGGACGCGTCGTTAGTTTGCGCTGCCATTGCTTTTTCTCCAGGGCGGCAACAATTCGTCCGCCGTTTTGCCGCGCTTTTTCGCTTCCGCTTCGACGTTCTTCATTGCGCTCAAAGCCAAAAGCGTCGCCCGCACGACATTCAATTTATTGGAGCTGCCGAGCGATTTGGTCAAGACATCGTTCACCCCGGCACATTCCAAAACCGCGCGCACGCCGCCGCCCGCGATAACGCCCGTCCCCGGCGTCGCCGGTTTGAGCATCACCTGCGACGCGCCAAATTTCGCCGTCACCGGATGCGGAATGGTATTGCCCGAAAGCGCGACCGCTTTCATGGCTTTGCGCGCCTTTTCGGTGCCTTTGCGAACCGCGTCCGGCACTTCACGCGCTTTGCCGACGCCGACGCCGACGGTCCCTTTGTTATCGCCCACGACGACCACCGCGCGGAATCCGAAATGTCGCCCGCCTTTGACCACTTTGGCGGTGCGTCCAATATCTACGACGCGTTCATCAAATGTAGATTCCGGTTCACGTTCGCGTTCACGGTCCGGAGTCGAACGCCGCCCGCGCGGACGCTTTTCTTTTTCGTCTGCCATTGCTTAAAACTCCAATCCTGCTTCGCGTGACGCGTCGGCGAGCGCTTTGACGCGTCCATGATACCGAAAACCGCCGCGGTCGAAAACGACTTTTTTAATGCCGGCAGCTTGCGCGCGTTCCGCGACCAACTTGCCGACGCGCTTGGCTTCTTCCACTTTGTTCAATTCTTTGGCTTGGGCGCGAATGTCCGCGTCCAGCGTCGAAGCCGCCGCCAGAGTATGACCGCGACTGTCGTCAATGACCTGCGCGAAAATATGTTTGGAACTGCGAAACACGTTCAAGCGCGGCCGTTCGGGCGTGCCTTTGAGATTATGGCGCTCGCGCGCGCGCCAGTGACGGCGCTGGCGCAAGAGCGCGGGTTTATTCTTGGTTGTAGCAGCCATTACTTGCCTCCCGCCTTGCCGGCTTTACCGGCTTTGCGGCGCACTTTTTCGCCCTGATAATGAATCCCTTTGCCTTTGTACGGTTCCGGCGGGCGCAGCGAACGAATGTTGGAGGCAACCTGTCCGACCATTTGCTTGTCAGGTCCTTCGACCGTAATGATGCGTTGGGTCTTGTCCACCGTAAAAGTGATTCCCGCCGGCGCTTCGACCGGCACCGGATGCGAAAAGCCGAGCGCCAGCACCAAATTTTTGCCTTGTAATTCGCCGCGATAACCGACGCCTTCGATTTCCAGCGTCTTGGAAAAACCGTCGGAAACGCCTTTGACCATGTTATTGAGCAAAGCGCGCGTCAAACCGTGCATCGCGTTGTATGCCGGGTCCTCTGGCGTTTCCACGACAATTTTGCCATCCTTTTGTTGGATAGACATGTCGGGATGAAAGGTTTGGGACAATTCCCCTTTGGGGCCCTTGACCTTGACGGTAGAGCCATCAATACTAATGTTAACGCCCTTGGGCAACGCCACGGGCATCTTGCCAATCCGTGACATAATTACCACACCTCACACAGAATCTCGCCGCCCAAGCCCTCTTTTTTCGCGCGGGCGCCGGTCATAACGCCTTTGGTGGTCGAAACAATGGCGACGCCTAAACCGTTACGCACCCACGGAATATCGCGCTTGCCGGCATAAATGCGGCGGCCGGGTTTGGAAACGCGGCGCGTGCCAGATAACACGGGCTGCTTGGTAGGGTCGTATTTTAACCACACCTTGAGCGTCGCGTGCGGGCGCTCGCGGGTCACTTCGATTTTATCCACGAACCCTTCGTCTTTCAAGATTTTTGCGATTGCTACGCGCATCTTGGACGCCGGCATATTCACCATCGGGTGGCGCACCATCGCCGCGTTGTGTAAACGCGCCAACATATCAGCAATCGGATCATTCGTCATCGGTCGAACTCCTGGGAGCGACGCATTAGCCGGACCTGTGGCAATGACAAACCATTGCCCATGGCATTACGTCGCTCAAAATATCCGGTTCAATAGCGGAAGAACTTGTACGCCAAACGCGTCCTTGAGAAAAAGAGCTTGCCAATTTCAAATGGATCGCGCGCGGCGCAATACAATTTACCAACTCGACTTGGTCACGCCGGGCAGCCGCCCTTCGAGCGCTTCTTTACGAAAGCAGATGCGGCAGAGCTGAAAACGCCGAATATAGCCGCGCGGACGGCCGCACAATTTGCAGCGATTACGCACGCGATTCGGATATTTGCGATGCAGCTCGCGGTTAATCATGGATTTCTTGGCCACTCTATCCTCATTTCTGTCGGAACGGCATGCCCATCAATTGCAATAGGCGGCGCGCCTCTGCGTCATTCTTGGCGCTAGTCACAATCGTAATTTCCATCCCGCGCAATTTATCAATCGCATCGTAATCAATTTCCGGGAAAATCAATTGTTCGCGCAAGCCGAGCGTATAATTGCCGCGACCGTCAAAGGCGTCACGCGAAATGCCGCGAAAATCGCGCACGCGCGGCAGCGCCGCATTCATCAGCCGGTCGAGGAACCAATACATGCGTTCCCCGCGCAAGGTCACTTTGACGCCAATCGCGTTGCCTTCGCGCAATTTGAACGTCGCGATGGATTTCTTGGCTTTCCGCACGAGCGGTTTTTGCCCGGTGATGGTCGTCAAATCTTTGACCGCCGCGTCGAGCGCTTTGGCGTTGCTCAGCGCTTCGCCGAGCCCGATATTGACAATCACTTTTTGGACGCGCGGCAGCTGCATCGTGTTCGCATAGCTGAATTCTTTCATCAACGTCGGCGCGATTTCCTGGCGATAGCGTTCGAGCAAACGCGGCGGGATGCGCTGCGCGGGCGCGCTCTCTTTGGCGGCGCCTTTGGCTTTGGCTTCGCCCTTGGGCGCGGCGCTCTTTTTGGCGGTGTCTTGACCGCTTTGCTTTGCTTTCTTTTCGTCAGCCATAGTCGTTACAAGCTCAAAGCTAAAAGGTTCAAAAATAGCGCGCGGGCTTTTTCGGTCGCTTTATACTTTGCGCTTTTTGCTTGCCTTTACTTGTCAATCGCGTTACCGCATTTGCGGCAGACGCGGAATTTCTTGCCTTCTGAATTAAATTCAAACCCGATGCGCGTCGCTTTGCCGCAGCTCGGGCAGAGCAGCGCCACTTTGGACCAATGCAGCGGGCCCTCGCGTTCGATAATCCCCGTTTGCGTGCGGACTTGCATGCCCGTGCGGCGTTGGGCTTTTTTCTGCATGTTGACGCCCTGCACAATGACGCGCTCTTGTTTCGGATAAACGTATTGAATCACGCCCGTCTTGCCCTTGTCTTCGCCGCTCAGGACCTGGACGGTATCGCCTTTACGAATCTTGTTCATGGTTCAAGCTCACAGCACTTCCGGCGACAGCGACACGATTTTCATGAAACCTTTTTCGCGCAGTTCGCGGCCGACGGGACCGAAAATACGCGTGCCGCGCGGGTTCGTTGTCTCTTTTTCCAAAATCACGGCGGCGTTTTCATCAAATTTGATGTACGAGCCGTCGCTGCGCCCATATCCTTTGGCGGTACGCACGACCACCGCGCGCACCACTTCGCCTTTTTTAATCGCGGCGTTGGGCGCCGCCACTTTGACCGAAGCGATGATAATATCGCCGACGGCGGCATAGCGCCGATTTGAACCGCCGATAACGCGAATGCACATGATTTCACGCGCGCCCGAATTGTCGGCGACTTTGAGGCGCGTGGTTTCCTGAATCATTCTTGGTCTCCTTGCGCGTCATCTCCGACATATTCCTGTTCAAACTCGCTCGCTTCGTCTGCGGCGTCCGACATTTCGTCCACCGATTCAAAACCGCCCAGACGCGCCAAGCGTTCCGCCGCGCGCTTGCGTTCTTCTTCTTTGCGCGCTTGCTTTTCGACGCGTTCTTTTTCGAGCAACGCTTCGAGTTCAGTTTCGCGGATCATTTCGACCACTTGGCCCGCGTGGACGATTTCGGCGACGCGCCAATGTTTGGTGCGCGAGAGCGGACGCGATTCGACGATTTTCACCACGTCGCCGGCTTTGGCTTGCGGATTCTCGTTATGCGCCTTGAAACGGCGGCGCACGGTGATGATTTTGCCATACAACGGATGACGGCGGCGCGTTTCCACGACCACGACAACCGTTTTCTGCATCTTGTCGGAAACGACCTTGCCGACCATCACCTTGCCTTTGTATTTGCGCTCGCTCATTACGCGGCTCCCTTCTTGACCACGACTCCCGCCAGCTGCCGTTCGCGTTGCAGCGTTTTAATGCGCGCAATTTGGCGGCGCACTTGTTTGAAACGGTTCATGTTCTTGACCTGACCCGACGCGTTTTGAAAGCGCAAGTTAAATTGCTCTTGGTACAAATCGTCGAGCTGTTTTGCCAATTCGGCGTCATTCAAGCGGCGCAGTTCGCCGACATTCGATTTCATTGTCCCACCTCTTGCTTGCGAACAAATTGCGTCTTGATGGGAAATTTGTGCGACGCCAGACGCATCGCTTCTTCCGCCACGTCTTCTTTAATGCCGCCGATTTCAATCAATACGCGGCCCGGTTTGACGACGGCGACCCAATGGTCGGGCGCGCCTTTGCCGCCGCCCATGCGCGTTTCGGCGCCCTTGATTGTGACGACGTGATCCGGAAAAATGCGAATCCAAATTTTGCCGCCGCGTTTCACAAAGCGAACAATCGCGCGGCGCGCGGCTTCAATCTGACGGCTGGTAATCCACGCCGGTTCTAATGCTTGCAGCCCGAACTCGCCGAACGAGACTTCAACGCCGCGCAATTCTTTGCCTTTCATGCGCCCGCGATGCTGCTTTCTGAATTTGGTACGTTTTGGCATCAACATAGTAAATACTCGTGTGTAGGATATGGCTTGGGGCGCGGCGCAAAGGACGACGCCCGCCGGCTCGCGCCATGCCATTCGCTAATTTGTCGCGCTGGCTTCGACCACCCGCGCAATGCGTTCTTCTAATTTTCGTTTGCGGTCTTCGGGTAAAATTTCGCCGTGATAGACCCACACCTTGATTCCGATTTTGCCATAAGTGGTCTTGGCTTCTTTGCGCGCGTAATCAATATCGGCGCGCAGGGTGCCCAACGGCACGCGACCATCTTTGACGGTTTCACGGCGTTTCATTTCGGAACCGGCGAGCCGGCCCGCCATTTCGACTTTGACGCCTTTGGCGCCCGCGCGCATGGCGCGCTGGACCGATTGCTTCATGGCGCGTTTATGCGAAATGCGCTTTTCCACTTGCTGCGCGATGCTTTCGGCAATCAACGCGGCGTTGGTTTCCGGCTTGGACACTTCTAAAACTTCGAGTTTCGTCTTTTTCTTGGTCAACTCGTCCAATTTTTTGCGGAGTTCGTTGACGGTGGCGCCTTTGCGCCCGATGACGAGCCCGGGCTTGGCGGTCCACACATTTACCGTGACGTTGCCGGGATAGCGTTCAATTTCCACATCCGCAATCCCCGCGTTCGACACCTTGTCCGCGACCAATTTGCGAATGGCGCGGTCTTCCAGCAAGAGCTGTTGATAGGTTTTCTTGTCGGCAGCATACCAGCGCGAGCGGCTGTCTTTGATGACGCCCAGACGGAAACCAAAAGGATGTACTTTGCGACCCACTTATTTGCTCTCCTTTTCGGAAACGCCCACGGTGATGTGGGTATAGCGATGTTCAATCGGTTTCACGCGCGAGCGCGCGCCGATTTTGCGCCAGCGCCGCGACGGCGCCTTGTCCGCGACGGCGGTGGTGATAAATAAATCATCGCGCGAAAGGCCAAAATTATTTTCCGCGTTCGCGGCAGCCGAATTGATGGCTTTGGCAATGGACTCGGCGCTGCCCTTGGACGTCAATTTCAATACGCCCAGCGCCTGGTCCACCTGTTTGCCGCGCACCAAGTCCAGCACCAACCGCGCTTTGCGGGGCGACATCCGCAAGTATTTTTCTACCGCTTTGACTTCAAAATCTGCCATGTTCGTAATTGATAGCGGGATCGAGCGCGCAAGAGTCAACCTCGCGCCGCTCTATCGCTCCATCACTCCACCTTATTTCGCTTCAGTGGCCTTTTCTTTGGACGAATGACCGCGGAAATGGCGCGTCGGCGCAAATTCGCCGAGGCGATGCCCGACCATGTTTTCGGTAATATAAATCGGCACGTGTCGGCGTCCATCGTGTATAGCGATGGTATGCCCCACCATCTGCGGAAAGATAACCGATGCGCGCGACCAAGTTTTTACGACGCGCTTTTCATTGTTGCGATTCATCTGCTCGATGCGTTTGAGCAGCTTGGGTTCGACAAAAGGCCCTTTTTTTAGAGAACGGCTCATGGAATTTACGATTTCCGATTTATGATTTCCGATTTCAGACGTTGCGTCCGGCAAAATCAAAAATCTTAAACCAAAAATAATCTCATTTCTTTCCGCGACGGCGCACGATAAATTTGTCGGTGCGCGCATTATTGCGCGTGCGATAACCGAGCGCGGGCTTGCCCCAACGCGTTTTCGGTCCGGGCATCCCGATGCCCGTTTTGCCTTCGCCGCCGCCATGCGGATGGTCGCGCGGCGTCATTGCCACACCGCGCACGCTCGGACGCCAACCCATGTGCCGCCGACGGCCCGCTTTGCCCAGCTTGATGGTGCTTTGTTCGATGTTGCCGATTTGACCAATCGTCGCGCTGCACTCCATTGAAATGTAACGCACTTCGCCGGACGGCATCCGCACTTGGGCGTACTTGCCCTCTTTGGCGAGCAATTGCGCGCCCACGCCCGCGCTGCGCGCGATTTGGCCGCCCTTGCCCTTGACGAGTTCGATGTTGTGAATGAGCGTGCCGAGCGGGATATTTTTGATAGGCAGCGCGTTGCCGGATTTAATTTCGGCATCGGGTCCCGACATCAAGACATCGCCGACGCGCACGTCGAGCGGCGCGAGAATGTAACGCTTTTCGCCGTCGGCGTAATGCAGCAGCGCGATGCGCGCGGTGCGATTCGGGTCATATTCAATCGCCGCCACTTTGGCGGGAATGCCCGGCTTGTTACGGCGGAAATCAATGAGCCGATATTTGGGATTGTTGCCGCCGCCGCGATGGCGCACGCTCAATTCGCCGCGATTATTGCGCCCCGCCCATTTCTTTTTGTGGCGCAAGAGCCGTTTTTCCGGCGCCTTGCCTTTGGTTAATTCTTCAAACGTCGAAACGGTTTGCCAGCGGCGACCGGGCGACGTGGGTTTATATGCTTTTGTTGGCATTTTTACACACCTTCAAACAAGTCAATCCGCTGATTCGCCGGAATGGTGACGATGGCTTTTTTCCACATTGAAGTCCAGCGCGTTTGGCGGCGGCGCAAAGAACGGCGCGCCTTGCGCGGCATGGTCATGACATGCACATCAATCACGGTGATTTTGGGGAAAGCGGTTTCCACCGCTTCTTTGATTTGTTGTTTGTTTGCGCGCGAATCCACCTCGAACGCATATTTGCGATACGCATCGCGCAGGTAATTGCTCTTTTCGGTCGTGAGCGGGCGGCGCAACACTTCGTACACGTGCATCTTATTTGTCTCCGTTTCCGGCGTCGAAAAAGGTTTCGACCGCGTTCAATGCCGCTTTGCTCATGACCAATTTTTCGTAACCGAGCAAATCGCGCACGTTCAAATAACTGGCGCGCAAGGTTTTGACGTTTTCCAAATTGTGCGCGGCGCGCGCGAGCGCTTGATTCGCTTCGGGCAAGAGGACGAGCGCGGTGGGCTGCGCGTTGAGACTGGTCAACACGCGGCGCATGGCGACGGTCTTGGCATCGTCCAATTTGATTTCATCCACGACGACAATTTGTTTTTCTTGCGCTTTGGCGGCGAGCGCCGATTTTAACGCGAGGTGGCGCATCTTTTTGGGCATCTTTTGTTCGTACGAACGCGGATGCGGTCCAAACACCACGCCGCCGCCCTTCCAATGCGGGGCGCGCGTCGAACCTTGCCGCGCGCGACCGGTGCCTTTTTGTTTCCACGGCTTTTTGCCGCCGCCGCGCACCATGCCGCGCGTTTTGGTCTGGTGATTGCCTTGGCGGGCATTTGCCATCTGGCGCAGATAGGCCTGATGCATCACCGCTTTGTTCGGCTCGATGCCGAAAATATCGTCGCGCAGCTCGATTTGGCTGATTTCTTGGCCTGCTTGATTAAACAATGGAACTTGCATCGCAAAATCAGTAGTCAGTAGTCAGTAAACAGTAGGCAGACAGACTATTGCCTGCATCCTGTATTCTGATTAGTGCTTACTTTTTCCCCTTCGGCTGCTTGCGCGCCTTTTTTACAAAAATCAATCCGTTCTTGGCGCCGGGTACGGCGCCGCGGACTACGACCAAATTGCGCTCGGTGTCCACCTGAATCACTTCCAGATTCGGCGCGGTCACGCGTTCCGCGCCCATGCGGCCCGCGCGGCGCGTGCCTTTTAACACACGGCCCGGCGTCGTCGTCGCCGAAGAAGAACCGGGGCGGCGCAAGCGGTCGGATTGCCCGTGCGTTTTGGGGCCGCCGCGGAAATGATAGCGTTTCACGCCGCCGGCGGTGCCTTTGCCCTTGCTCGTGCCGGTCACGTCCACCCGTTCGCCTACGGCAAATAATGCGGCGTTCAATTTTTGACCGACTTTGTACTGATCCACTTGGCTGGTGCGGACCTCGCGCAAAAACTTGAGCGGCGGTAAATTTTTCAAATGACCGCGCGCGGGTTTATTCAAACGACGCGTTTCCTCAAAGCCAATTTGAATGGCGGTATAACCTTCTTTGGCGCCCGTACGAATTTGCGTGACATAGCACGGTCCGACTTCGAGAACGGACACGGGAATCACATGCCCCTTGTCGGAAAAAATTTGCGTCATGCCGCGCTTGCGGCCCAATAATCCCTCTGCCATTTTAAGCTCCCCTTCATCGCGTTCGCGCCTGCGCGCGCGCGACAGTAGGCGTTTGCATTTATGATTTATGATTTTTGATTTCTGCTTGCGTCACTCGGGTCAAATCAAAAATCAAATCGGCACATTGCCGCTCTGGAAACTACAATTTGATTTCAATGTCCACGCCCGCCGGCAAATTCAAGCGCATGAGCGTGTCAATCGTTTTGCTGCTCGGTTCCAGCACATCAATGAGCCGTTTGTGCGTGCGAATTTCAAATTGTTCGCGCGAATCTTTGTCAATGAATGCGCCGCGAATGACCGTGAATTTTTCGATTTTAGTCGGCAGCGGTACGGGGCCAATGACGGCGGCGCCGGTACGTTCTGCCGTTTCCACAATTTGTTTTACCGATTGGTCAAGCACGCGGTGGTCGTAACCTTTAAGCCGAATGCGAATTTTTTGTCGCGCCATTATCGTTTGTCAATAGTCGTTAGCTATCCGTTATGGTCGTTTGTCATATAACCAACGCATAACGAATAGCCAATGCCGCTCTATGCAATCACCTGAGTAATCACGCCTGCGCCGACGGTGCGTCCGCCTTCCCGAATCGCAAACCGCGACCCATTCTCCAATGCCACCGGCGTAATCAATTCCACGCTCATCTTGATATTGTCCCCGG
>JAJVIA010000014.1:105920-112381 GCA_022072245.1 Anaerolineae bacterium | reverse complement strand
GGAGCAAGCGTTAAATGCGGCGCGCAAATTGGGAAATAGATCAAGCGAAGGCGTTCATCTCGGCAATCTCGGCTTGGCGTATGCGGATTTGGGCGAGGCGCGCCAGGCGATTGCGTTTTACGAACAACAGTTGGTCATTACGCGCGAGATTGGCGACCGACGCGGCGAAGGAAATGCCCTCGGCAACCTCGGCAATGCGTATGCGGATTTGGGCGAGGCGCGCCAGGCGATTGCGTTTTACGAACAAGCGCTGGCGATTGACCGCGAGATTGGCGACCGACGCGGCGAAGGGACAGACCTCGGCAACCTCGGCAGTGCATATTACAGTTTGGGCGACGCGCGCCAGGCGATTGCATTTTATGAACAACATTTGGTCATTGCGCGCGAGATTGGCGACCGACGCGGCGAAGGAAATGCCCTCGGCAACCTTGGTAATGCGTATGCGGATTTGGGCGACGCGCGCCAGGCGATTGCGTTTTATGAAAAATCTTTGGCTATCAAACGCGAGATTGGTAACCGACGCGGCGAAGGAAATGCCCTCGGCAACCTCGGCAATGCGTATGCGGATTTGGGCGAGGCGCGCCAGGCGATTGCGTTTTACGAACAAGCGCTGGCGATTGACCGCGAGATTGGCGACCGACGCGGCGAAGGGACAGACCTCGGCAACCTCGGCAGTGCATATTACAGTTTGGGCGACGCGCGCCAGGCGATTGCATTTTATGAACAACATTTGGTCATTGCGCGCGAGATTGGCGACCGACGCGGCGAAGGAAATGCCCTCGGCAACCTTGGTAATGCGTATGCGGATTTGGGCGACGCGCGCCAGGCGATTGCGTTTTATGAAAAATCTTTGGCTATCAAACGCGAGATTGGCGACCGACGCGGCGAAGGAAATTCCCTCGCGAATATGGGATGGGCATACAAAGAATTGGGCGACGCGAACAAGGCAAAAACATTGTGGCGCGCGGCATTGGAGATTTATGAGGCGATTGAAGACCCCAATGCGAAACGGCTGAGAGGATGGTTGGAGGAGTAGGGGTGTTTGGAACGCGAATGGAAGTGGATTATCAACGCGCGCTCGAAATTGCGCTGCCGAAATTTGGCGTGCAGTTTCAGCGCGAGGTGGAAAATCCGATTACGTACGATGGTGTGGTCGTGACGCGGCGGCGCGTGGATTTTGTGTATTGGGATGAGACGGATAGAGGATTGTTGGAAACGAAAGCGGCGTCCGCGATTCGCCCCGAAGATGTGGAACAAAGTTTGTTGTATGTGAGCAAAGGGAATGAAAAATTGGCGCTGTTGGTGAATTTTGGCGAAAAACCGCTTCGGACGCGGCGCTTTGCCAACACGCCCGACGGCAGTGGAATAGAGTTGGTGTGAATGCGAAATGCAGAATGCAACAAGAAAAGCGTGAAACATTTTTGAAAAAGTATGATATAGTTTTGATGAAAGTAGAAAGAGGAAAAAGATGCAAGCTCTGGACCGTATTACATTTGACCCGAACATCATGGGCGGGCGCGCGTGCATTCGCGGCATGCGCATCACCGTTGCGCTGGTGTTGAATTTGTTGGCGGGCGGGCAAACCACACAACAAATTATCGAGCAATATCCCTATCTTGAACCTGAGGATATTCGACAATCTCTGTTGTATGCTTCATGGCTGGCACAAGAGATGGTTTTACCGATGGAAAAAGCAGCCGCATGAAATTTCTCGCCAACATGGGCATCTCACCACTCACCGTTGCGTTTCTCCGCGAACAGGGACATCAAGCCGTGCATCTGCACGAGCAAGGACTGGATCGTTTGCCCGATCACGATATTCTTGAAATGGCACGCACCGAGAATGCGGTGGTGCTGACCAGCGATTTGGATTTCGGTGATTTGCTTGCTGCCAGTGGAGCCGAATTGCCAAGCGTCATTATTTTTCGACTTGACCCACCGATGACGGCAGCCAAAGTCAATGCAAAAATGATAACCATCTTGTCAGAACATGTGAACGATCTCGCACAGGGTGTAATACTCAGCGTTGGCGAAAAGAGCATCCGCGTGCGCCGCCTGCCCATCTGAGCGCGTATCGCAAATCGCACCGACAAAAATCTGCAATCTGAAATCTGCAATCTGAAATCCCATGAAACCATCCACCTTTTCCATCGTCGCGTACGACCCCGCGAACGGCGACCTCGGCATTGCGGTGGCGTCGAAATTTCTCGCCGTCGGTTCCGTCGTGCCGTGGGCGCAAGCCGGCGTCGGCGCCATTGCGACGCAGAGTTGGGCAAATACGCGCTATCCGCCGCTCGCGCTCGAAATGCTCAAGCAAGGTTTGACGCCCGAACAGGTCGGCGCGGCATTGACGACAAGCGACGAAAACGCCGCGCAACGACAATTCGGCATCGTGGACGCGCGCGGGCGCGGTTTCACCTTTACCGGCGCGCAGTGTTTCAGTTGGGCGGGCGGCATCGTCGGCGAAAATTTCGCCGCGCAGGGCAACATCTTGGCGGGCGCCCAAGTGGTGGACGCGCTCGCGGCGACATTTCAAAACGCGCGCGGCGCTTTGGCGGAACGACTATTGCAAGCATTGGCGGCGGGCCAAGCGGCGGGCGGCGACAAGCGCGGGCAAGAGAGCGCGGCGCTGCTTGTCGTGCGCGCGCACGGCGGGTACGGCGGATTCAACGACCGTTACATTGATTTGCGCGTGGACGACCATGCGACACCGATCAATGAATTGGAACGCCTGCTCGATTTGCATCGCCTGTATTTGAACAAATCGAACCCCGAAGACGTGATTGCGCTCGACGAATCCCTCGCGCGCGAAATCCAAACGATTTTGGCGCGGCGCGGCTATGACGTCGCGGTGAACGGCGTATGGGACGCGAGAACGCAGCGCGCGTTTGACGAATTCGGCGGCGTCGAAAATCTCGAAGAGCGTTTGCAACAGGGACCCTTTATTGACAAGGTGGTTTTGCAATTTTTGCGCGAACGCTTTGCATAACGCGCGTTGCGCGCCCATCGTTCTTAAAGTTGCGGGGTTCGAGACCTTTCGGGTTTTCGGAAAACCCGAAAGGTCTTGGCAGGCGCTCCCGCAATTTCAAGGCAGCGTAATCGTAACGCGTGATGCGGTTCATCGCCTCGACCAGTGATTGACCGAACGTCGTGTGAATTTCGCGTCCTGAGGTTGAAACCGTCATGGCAAGGGAATTTTAACGCAGTGATGCGACATCGCTTGCCAGCAGTTTTCAAACTGCAGAGTACACGCAAAACGTGAACAAAAAAATCGCGCGGCGGAAAATTTTTCCGCCGCGCGATTTTTTTTACTTGGGCGCGGGCTGTATCGGCTCGACGTGTACGAGTGTTTTCGCGCTTTCGGGCGCGCCGCCGTTCGGCGGCGTCGCTTCCAAAATGTACGTGTAATCACCAATCTTGGCGATACAATCTTGCTTGCCGTCCATCGGCAGCGCGTCCTGTTTCAAAATCACTTCGCCGTCCGGACCTTGCCGCTTGAGCGTAATGTTTGTGGCTTTGGTGTCGGTCGTCCACTGCACGACCGTACATTCACCCACATACATCCATTCGGGCGCCGCCGAAAAATTCTTGATGACGGGTTCTTGCGGCGGCGGCGCCATCACCGTCACTGTTTGCGCGCGCGAATTCGCGCCGCCCGGTCCGTTCGCGTTGATGGTGTAATTGTACTGCCCCGCCGGTTTCGGGCAATCGTCCAACTTGCCGCTCAACGGCGCGCCGTCCCACAACGGCTGATTATCTTTGCTGATGGTAATTTTATTGACCTCTCCGCGCACGTCCCAATAAATCGCCACGCACTGCCCTTCCAAAAGCTGCGCCGGTTGGACATAGAATTCGCGGATTTCGGGCGCGTTCGGCGTCGGAATGACCGTGATGAAAATCTGACGCGTCTGCACCTCGTTATTGGTTTGCACCACGCGCAAATAATAGTTCATGCTTTGCGGCGGATATTCTACCGTCGAACCTACGCCGGGCACGCCGTGATTCTGCCAATTTTGGCCGTCGTGATAAAAATACACTTCGCGCACATTCTGCGCGTTCCAGCTAAAGTTGACGGGCTGGCCCTGATTCACCGTCGTCGGATTCGCGTTGAATTGAATAAACGGCGAAGGCGTTTGGGTCGCGGGCGGCGGCAGAGTCGGCGGCGCAGGCACTTGGATGCCGACCCAAATCGTTTGTCCGAACGGCACGCCGCTCGCGTTGCGCATTTGCCAGAATCCCTGATAAATGCCGGGCGGCACGGGCGCGACGAGATTCACACTGAAATCATACGTCTGCCCCGGATTCACCTGTCCGACCACCGGCGCCGGTTGACCGCCCATTTGCGCGAGCGGATTGTTGCCGCGCATGTACGTCAACATGTAACCGGGCGTCCACGGACACGTGCCGCTGTTACGCACGCGCCAGCTTTTTGTGAAAGGTTGTCCCGGATTGAGCGTCGGCGGGTTCTTCATATTGTTGTCGTCAAAACTCAAATCTTGCACCCACGCCATACCATCTGTACACGGCGGCGGTGGCGGCGGCGTCGGCGTTGGAATGTTGGGCGCGAGAGTGGGCGTGGGTTGCGGCGTCGGCAGCGGCACGGGCGGCGTGATGGGCGATTGGAGATATTCGCGCGCGAGCCGCGTGAGCGTGCCGTTACTTTGCAGCGCGTTCAACGCCTGATTGACATTTTGAACCAACACCGGACTGTTTTTCGGCATCGCAATCGCAAAGAACTGCGGATACAAGCTGCGATCCACCACGCGCAAACCGCGCTGGTCGGCAAAATCTTGGGCGGGTTTCAAATCCATCCACACGACATCAATGCGCTTTAATATCACATCGTTGATTGCGGCGTTGAGGTCGCTGTACACAAACACATTCGATTCCAGCATTTGTCCCGTTGCAACCAGCGATTGTTCGAGATACGTTTGGTACACGGCGCCGCTTTGCACGCCGACGCGATAGCGCGCGAAATCGTCGAGACTGTTGATGCGGACATTCGCGTCCTTGCTCGCCAGTACGCCGTCTTCGCCCGAAAAATATACATTGCTAAAATCAAATTCCTGCTGCCGTTCGGGCGTCACTGAAATCGCGGCGATGGCGCCGTCAATCTGCCCATTGCGCATCGCGCCGCCCAAACCTTCGAATGCGAAATCGGTGTACTCGGCGGTGAGACCCATTTGCTCCGCCAGCGCCTTGCCCAATTGGACATCAAAGCCGTCCAATTCGTTCTTTGCATTATAAAAGGCGAACGGCGCGTAATTGCCCGATGTGCCAATGCGCCAAATTTTGGACGCTTGAATACGGTCCCAAGTCGGGTCATTGTTCGGCGGCGTCGCGGTCGGCACGGGCAAAAGCGGCGTCGGCGGCGGGGTGGGCGTCGCGTTCGACGTGCAGCCGATAAACCACAAGCCCAGCGCGAGCGCGCATAACAAAGTAAATTTTCTGGACATTATTTTTTCCTCGCCCGGTGAAACGATTTTCTGATGCAGAGCCCCGAAAGAGACGTAACGCGCCAACAACCACGCGCCGGACAAAAATCTTTCGGTCGGCTCTCTGAATCAAAGCGGAATTCGCTCTAGTATATCACAAGCGTTATCCCAAAAAACTTGGCACGATAAAATTCGGGCGATTAAAATTCGGGCGATTAGAAATCGCCGCAACCACTACGCCAAGTCTGCCTTCGCAGACTGGATATCCTCAACGTGCGTAGGCACGTTTCGCGCTCTCGTTGCCGCGATTTCCAATCGCCTGAACCTCACATTTTGAATTAACCCAACCTACAAAGCAATGTTTCGTATTAACGTGCGTAGGCACGTTTCGCGCTCTCGTTGCCGATTAGAAATCGAGCGATTAAAAATCGCCGCAACCACGACGCCAAGTCTGCCTCCGCAGACTAGATATCCTCAACGTGCGTAGGCACGTTTCGCGTTCTCGTTGCCGATTAGAAATCGAGCGATTAAAAATCGCCGCAACCACTACGCCAAGTCTGCCTTCGCAGACTGGATATCCTCAACGTGCGTAGGCACGTTTCGCGCTCTCGTTGCCGCGATTTCCAATCGCCTGAACCTCAATCCAAGTTTCATCTTGGCGCGGATAAAATTCGGGCGATTAAAATTCGGGCGATTAGAAATCGCCGCAACCACGACGCCAAGTCTGCCTTCGCAGACTGGATATCCTCAACGTGCGTAGGCACGTTTCGCGTTCTCGTTGCCGCGATTTCCAATCGCCTGAACCCCACATTTTGAATTGACCCAACCTACAAAGCAATGTTTCGTATTAACGTGCGTAGGCACGTTTCGCGCTCTCGTTGACGCGATTTCCAATCGCTTGAACCCCAAACCAAGTTTCGTTTTGCCGCGCGTGGGTACGCCGCTATAATGGGTTGGGGCATCCCTTCCCATTTCCAACCGTATGTCTTTTGTCCCCCCTGACCTACCCGAACCGATTGCGCCGCG
>JAJVIA010000014.1:89030-105820 GCA_022072245.1 Anaerolineae bacterium | reverse complement strand
TGAACCCCAAACCAAGTTTCGTTTTGCCGCGCGTGGGTACGCCGCTATAATGGGTTGGGGCATCCCTTCCCATTTCCAACCGTATGTCTTTTGTCCCCCCTGACCTACCCGAACCGATTGCGCCGCGCAAACCGCAGCCGCCGCGCGGCCGTGACCGCGCCTTGAGCGCGCCGGGCAAAGCGAACGGACAACTACCGCCGCTGCCCGCGCCGCCGCCCGCGCCCACAGTCGCCGCCGCGCCGTACGAATTTCAAGACAGCGCGGCAACAGCGCCCGCGCCCGCGTTCCACCTGCCGCCCGCGCCGCCATTGGTGCGTAATCATTTGTGGGCGTGGTTGGCTATGTTTGCCATCGCCGGCATGGCGTTGGCGTTCACCATTCCCTTTACGCTCGGCGTCTATTTTGGCAATCAAGACCGCCAGCAATTTCTCGCGCAGCAAACGATTGAACATTATCAGCGCGCGCTCGCGTACGAATCGGAAACCTACAACGAATTGGCGATTGCGGAATTGAAACTCGCGCTCCAGTATCAGCCAAATTACGAACCCGCGCGCAAAAAACTCCAAGAACTCCAAGCCGCCAGTCAGGTCAAGAGCCAAGTCGAGCCGCAAGACGTGGCGATTGCGAAACAATTGTTGGAAGGCGCGCAAGACGCGCTGACGCGTCAAGATTGGAACGACGCGATTGATTTACTCGAAGAGCTGCGCCGCGTCAAGAACGATTACGCGGCGGCGCAGGTGAACGCGCAATTGGTGACGGCGTACGTCAATGCGGGCAAACAGGCGCTCGCGGCGAACGATG
The DNA here is from genome assembly GCA_022072245.1 of Anaerolineae bacterium. Lineage (GTDB taxonomy): Bacteria > Chloroflexota > Anaerolineae > UBA4142 > SHND01 > SHND01. The sequence continues at coordinate 105,019 of JAJVIA010000014.1, read as the reverse complement.
TCGAGTTGGCGAAGCGGCGTTTCGACGCGGCGCTCGCGCTCGACCCGAATCACGCCGAAGCGCGCACCCTCGCCGACCGCACGCTCTTGTATTTTCACGGCGTACAAGCGTTGGGCGCTGATTGGATGAACGCCGTCGTGTCGTTGGAAGAATTGTATGCCCGCGACCCGAATTTTGCCGACGTGAAACAAAAACTCCGCGCGGCGCACATTGGCTATAGCCAAGTGGCGACGAATCAAGGCGCGTTCTGCATCGCCGCGCGCGAATTGAACGCCGCGCTGGCGTTGGGCGCGGACGCCGCCCTCCAAACCCAAGTCGCCGCGCTGAATGAAAATTGCAAGCAAGCGATTCTCAATCCCACGCCGACCTTTACGCCGACGGTCGAAGGCGGCGAACCCATTCCTATCACGGTCACGCCGAATCCGAACGCGCCAACCGGCGGCGCGTCGAGCGCGCTGCTCTATACGCCGCAAATGCGCGTGCGTCAAAACGCGCAATGCAGCGGCACGGGCGACATCAAGGGCGCGGTCAAAAACGCGCGGGGCGAACCGCTGAGCAATATCGGCATCAAAATCTATAATGATTTCGGGTATTTGCCGCCATACGCCCGCACCGACCCGGCGGGCGAATACGAAATCGTTTTGGGTTCAGACAAAGGATTGTTCCACCTCGTCGTCGTGGATGATTTTGGCAGCAACGCGAGCGCGGTGTTGAACGTAGATTATCCCGGAGGCAATGTACAGGGCTGCCACATTGTCGTAGATTGGATACGCCAACCATGATCCAACCATCCCAAGCGCGCCCGATTGCAATTTGTCTTTTTTCACGACGCGGAAAAATTCTCGTCGCGCAAGGCAATGACCGCGTCAAACAGGAAAAATTTTTCCGCCCCATCGGCGGCGGCATCGAGTTTGGCGAATACGCCATAGAAACGATTGCGCGAGAAACGCGCGAAGAATTGGATGTCGCGGTGCGCGATGTGCGCTATTTGTTCACTTTGGAAAATATCTTTACCTATCAAGGCGCGCTGGGGCATGAAATTGTTTTGGTGTGCGACGGCGCGTTCGCCGACGATACCTTGTACGCCCGCGATGTTTTGTACGGGCGCGACGCGCTCGAGTCCTTTGAAGCGTATTGGAAAACATTGGACGAGCTCCGCCGCGATACGCATCCCTTGTATCCGGCAGGTCTACTAGAAAGATTAGGCGACCTATGAAAACAGTAATCCTTTGGAGCGCGCGGCTGGTCGTTTTAGGATTGGTCAGCGCGTTTTTCTTTTGGGCGGCGCAATGGACGCACGCGCAAACCGACGCCCCGCGCGTGGACGTTGCCAAAATCGAAGGCGTGATTGACCCGTTCACGGAAGGATACGTCGAACGCGTGATTGACGTCGCGGTCCAAGACCATGCGAACGCGCTGGTATTTGAGCTCAACACGCCGGGCGGCGGGCTGGATGTCACGCGCAAAATTGTCGAACGCTTTTTGAATTCGCCCGTGCCGATTATTGTGTACGTCGCGCCGTCGGGCGCGCGCGCGGGTTCGGCGGGCGTTTTCCTTACGTTGGGCGGACACCTTGCCGCGATGGCGCCGGGCACCAATATCGGCGCCGCGCATCCCGTAGATGCCGAAGGCAAAGATATTTCCGGCGATTTGGGCGACAAGGTGGAAAATGACGCCGTCGCGTTCATTCGCTCTATCGCGCAGCAGCGCGGACGCAACGCGCAGTGGGCGGAAGAGGCGGTCCGCAAAAGCGTTTCCATCACCGAACAAGAAGCGTTGGCGCAAGGCGTCGTCGAAATCGTGGCGACCGATGTGAACGATTTATTGAATCAGGCGGACGGCCGCGTGGTCAAGGTGCAAAATCAGGACGTGACCTTGAACACGCGCGGCGCCGCAATCCGGCAGGTCGAAATGAATTTCTTTGAACAATTCTTTCACATTCTGCTCGATCCCAACATCGCTTCCATTCTCTTGACGTTAGGCACGCTGGCGCTGGTCGTCGAAGTGTACAATCCGGGCGCGGTGATTCCCGCCATCATCGGCGTCATTTGTCTCACGCTCGCCGCCGTCGCGCTATTCGGTTTGCCGACGAATTGGGCCGCCGTCTTTTTAATTTTGGTGGGTATCGGCATGATGGTTTTGGACATCAAAGTCACCGGCTTTGCGTTGACGATCGGCGGCGTGATTGCGTTTGTGCTGGGCGCGTTCTTTTTGTTTCGCCCCTTTACGCCGCCCGAACCGACTACGCCGGATGTGAGCGTGTCGCCGTTCGTGATTGGCGCGTTGACGCTATTGACCGTTCTCTTTTTTGTCTTTGCCGTCGGCGCGGCGATGAAAACGCGCAACGCGCCAACGCTCATGGGCACCAAACCTTTGCTCGGCGCCAGCGGCGTAGCGCGCACGACATTGAACCCGCAGGGAATCATTTTAATCAAGAGCGAAGAATGGAGCGCAATTGCCCAAGATGCGCCGATTCAAGCGGGGGAACGCGTGCAGGTCGTTTCCGCCGACGGTTTGACGCTCCATGTCAAAAAAGGTTCGTCAAAAACCTGACAAGCGCCAAACCCCAAGGATTCGCGCTTTGTAGCCAAGACCTCGAGCGTTTTTATCACGCGCCGCGCCCTGCAAGTCTGCGCGGCTTGACGTTTGAGGTCTTGGCTTTTTGCTTGACTCGCGGGCGAAACTATGCTATACACTCGCACTATTTACAAGAACCAGAGCGCCGCGCTCTGGCAAAGCAATCAAGGAACAGGTATGGCAACTGCACGCAAAACCCGCAAGACAACCAAAAAAGCGACTGGAACCGCGCCGTCCAAGCGCGCCGCGCGCCAAGCCGCGCCGACGACACGCGCTGCCCGTAACCCCAAAACCGCCGCCCCAAAATCAAACGGCAAAACCGCCAAACCGCTGACGGACAGCAAAGAACAATTGCAAAAAGAACGCGCGCAGGTCGAAAGCGAGTTGGCGACGCTGCGCGCCGAACTGCTCGAAGCGCCGGATATGACGGGCGACGAGGTGGATTTGAATGTTTATGAGCGCGAAAAGACGCTCGGGCTGGTAACGGCGTATGAACGGCGGTTGGAAGAAATTGACGCGGCGCTGCGCGCGGCGGCGCAAGGCACCTATGGCGTCTGCGAACGCTGCGGCGCGCGGATTGACCCGGAGCGCCTGCAAATTTTTCCCGAAACGCGTTTGTGCGTCAGCTGTAAAACGACGGTGGAAAAAGAAGCGCGCCGTTTGCGAATGTAAAAAAAATTTCGTGGAAATGATTTTTCCACGAAATTTTTTTATTATGGTTTCCCCAGCTTGGCGGTTTCCAACGCGACGATACTGTCGTCCAATTTTTTGAATAACGCCTTGGGTTCGCCCAACGCTTCCCCGCCCTTGAGCGCGCTCGGCTGCCAACGCGCATTCGTCTGCGGCGGTTGATACGCCAGGACGACGTGCGCGCGCGTCGCTTCTTGAATCGTCCGCACCTCGAACGTGCCAGCCAAATCGTCGGCGTAACCCAACTGCCGATGCAGCGCGTTGGACGAAAACGGCAAGTACGGATACAGCGCGGTTTTGAGCGTATCAATCACGCGCAGAACCACGTACAAACTCGTGCCGGCGCGCGCGCGATTGACCTTGAGCGTTTTCCACGGTTCGGTTTGATTCAAATAGCCGTTCGCCTCGCGCGCGACTTCGAATGCGATTTGAATGCCTTCGCGGAAACGGCACGCGTCAATCGCGTCGCCGACCGCGTGCAGCGCGCGTTCCGCTTTTTCAATCAACGCGCGGTCCGCGTCCGTCAATTCTTCCGGCGTCGGCACGCGCTGGTCAAAATTTTTGTACGCAAAGGTCAGCGCGCGCTGCGCCAGATTGCCCCACGTGGCGACGAGTTCGTCGTTGTTGCGGCGCACAAATTCGCTCCACTTGAAATCGGTATCCGCCTGTTCGGGCATATTTGTCGCCAAGAGATAACGCAGCGGGTCGGCGTCATACGTCGCGAGAAATTCATGCACCCACACCGCCCAATGCGCGGATTTGGAAATTTTGCGTCCTTCCAAATTCAAAAATTCTTGCGCCGGCACGTCATAGGGCAAAGGCAGCGCGCCGTCGCCGAAACCGAGCAGCAGCGCGGGCCAAATGATGGTGTGAAATACGATATTGTCTTTGCCGATGAATTGATAGCTCCGCGCAGCGGGCGCGACGGTCCACCATTTTTTCCACGCGTCGCCCAAATCAAAATCGCGCGCCCATTCGACGGACGCGCTATAGTAACCAATCACCGCGTCGAACCAGACATAGATGCGCTTGTCGGGATAATCGCCCACTTCGGCGGGAATCGGCACGCCCCATTCCAAATCGCGCGTGATGGCGCGCGGTTTCAAACCGTTTGGATTTTCGGCGCCGCCGTCGCCGCGCAAATAATTTAACGTGAACGCCAAGACATTCGGTTTCCAATGCGTCTGTCGCTGCGCCCATTCGTACAACGGCTTGGTGAATTGCGGCAGGTCGAGATAAAAATGTTCCGTGTCGCGCACCTCCAAAGTATGCATTTCGCCGGGCTTGGCAAAACGGGAACGCGGATTGATGAGTTGCAGCGGGTCGAGCAAGTTGCCGCAGTTTTCGCATTGGTCGCCGCGCGCGCGCGCGTAATGACAAATGGGACATTCGCCTTCGACATACCGGTCGGGCAAAAAACGCGCGGCATCCACATCATACAATTGCGGCACGCGCTGTTTGAAAATGTATCCATCGCGATACAGTTTCAAGAAAAAATCTTGCGTGACGCGATAATGATTTTCGGTATCGGTGTGCGTGTACAAATCGAGCGAAATGCCGAGGCGGCGCAGCGATTCGACGGCGAGCGCGTGATATTTTTCCGCGACCGCGCGCGGCGTCGTGCCTTCTTCTTCCGCCGTCACGGTGACGGGCGTGCCGTGCGTGTCCGAACCGGTCACGGACAAAACCTCATCGCCGCGCAACCGATGATAGCGCGCGAAAATATCGTTGGGGACAAACGTGCCGGTCACATGCCCCAAATGCAGGGGCCCATTCACATAGGGCCACGCAGGATAACAGCTGATTTGATTGGTCATGGTAAGCGCTCCGAAAGATGGTGTGATGGTGCGATGGTGAGATAGTGCGATAGTGCGATAGTGCGATCGTGCGATCGTGCACTTTGGCGACGGGAAACAAAAACGCCGCTGTCGGATATTTCCGAGCAGACGGCGAAAGGCGCACCGATGGCGGACGCGGCGAGTAGAACCTACTCGTCACACGTCGCTGCCGCTGCGGCGCGCCATAGGCATCAACATCTGTTGCGAATTGCAAATAAACGCTGCGAACATTTCAAAACCTCAATGCGGCGATTTTACCACAGCTTGCGCCAATGGCAAACGCTATGCCAACGCGTGGAAATTCTTTTCGCCCGCTTCAATCCGCATCGTCAAACGGTTTTCAGGCGGCGGATAAGGACAGCTCCATTCGTCGCCGTACACGCACCACGGATTGTACGCCAGATTGAAATCCACCAAAAGCGTGTCCGCGCCAATGCGTTCGGGTTCGAGATAACGCCCGCCGCCATAGGTTTCTTGCGGCGCGGTGGCGTCCGTGAACGGCACAAAGTATTCGCCTGGCTGCTCTGCCGCTTCATACACGTACAGCGTCGCCATTTGGTCATTCACCGGAAAATGAATTTTGCCCACCCGCAGATAGAGCCGCAAATCGCCTTTGCTCGTTTGCATTTCCACGCGCGCAGGTTCCGCATCGCGTTCCAACGTCAGCGTAAAAGCCAGCGCGTCGTTTTCGGGAAAATAATTCAAGCCCGTAAAATTTTTTTTCTGCGCGGCGCTCAAAGGCGATTGAAAATGATTCTTGAAAAAATCGTCTTTGTGTTGCCGCAATTGTTCTAAAGGCGTCACAAGCGCTCCTACGCGTCGGCTCTTAATAGAGCCAATCCATGAACCGATAATACAACGCCGCGAACGGCAAAAACCACGGCTTGCCCCAATACAAGGGATTCGTCGGAAAGGTCATGCCTTCAAACGGATTGTGCCACGTTTTGCCCGCGAGCCGATTGGCAAATTGCTGACCGAGATACGTGGCGAGCGCGACGCCGTGTCCCGCATAACCCATCGCGTAATAGAGGCCGTCCATTTCGCCCGCGTGCGGAAAAATGTCGAACGTAAAGCCGAGCGTGCCGCCCCACGCATACGCCGTCGGGACATTTTCGATTTGCGGAAAAATTTGCAACATGCCTTTACGCAAAATCTCGGCGCTCTCGCTCACCGTGCCGGGTTTTTCGGGAAAGAACGCGGCGCGTCCGCCAAACACAATGCGGTCATCGGGCGAACGCCGAAAATAGTACAGAAAATTTTTCGTATCAAAAATCATGCGGTTGTGCGGAATCAATTGCCGCGCGAGCTGCGGGTCCAACGGTTCCGTCGCAATGATATAACTGCCGATGGGAATGATGCGCTTGTGTAATTGCGGCGTCGCGCGGCTCGTGTAACCATTCGTCGCCGCAAAAACGTTTTGGGCTTGAATCGAACCGCGCGCGGTTTTCACCGTAAAACCGCGTCCGTTTTTTTCCAGCGCTTCCGCCGCCACGCCGTCGTGCAAATCCGCGCCCGCGCGCTGCGCCGCGCGCGCCAAACCGCGCGCATATTTCGCGGGATGCAGACCCGCGCTGCGTTCGTCCACCAAACCGCCGTGATAAAATTGCGTGTCGAGTTCGTTGCGTAATTCGGATTTCGGCACGATGCGCGTCGGATAAGCGAATTCGCGTTCCAATAATTCGTGCGCCGCGCGCAGATATTCCATGTGCTTGGGCTTGTACGCCGCTTCGAAATGGCCGCGCCGCGCGAAATCGCAATCAATATTTTCCGTTTGCACCAGCGTCGCCACACATTCCAACGCGGCGAGCGACGCGTCCCACAAGTCATGCGTTTTCGCTGCGCCGAACGTTTGCAGCATTTCGCCGACGCCGTGCTTGTGACCCGTCAACGCCATACCGCCATTGCGCGAACTCGCGCCCCAGCCAAGCGTCTCGCGCTCCAACACGGTAACGTGTGCGCCCAATTTCGCCAATTGCAGCGCGGCAGAGAGTCCCGTGTAACCGCCGCCGATAATCACAACATCGGCGCGTGCGGGCAAGGCGCGGTTGGCAAACGATTCAAGTTCGGGCGCCGTCGCCGCCCAGAGAGATTGGAATTGCATAGGATGTATCGCTACTCGGCGGCGAGCGCCGCGCCCGTCGCGGTTTCCGGCGCGTCAGCCACAATCCGCTTGCGTAACTTGACCGGATGTTCAGCCCGCCCGCGCAAACGCAAGTTCAACATTTCGACAAACACGGAAAAGCCCATCGCAAAATAAATGTATCCTTTCGGCACATGCACCTCGAACGCTTCAATCGCCAGCGTGAAACCGATGAGCAAGAGAAAACTGAGCGCGAGCATTTTGATAGTGGGCCGTTCGTCCACAAATTTACTGATGGGTCCGGCGGCAAAAATCATTACGCCAGCGGCGGCGATGACGGCGACGACCATGATGGCGATTTCATTCACCATGCCGACGGCGGTAATGACGGAATCGAGCGAAAATACAATGTCGAGCAGAATAATTTGAACAATCACCGCGTTGAACGTCGCGGCGACGCGTTTGCTCGTGTGGCCCTCTTCGCCCTCTAATTTTTGATGAATTTCCTGCACGCTCTTGAAAATCAAAAATAAACCGCCGAGCAACAAGATAATGTCGCGGCCCGAAAATTCGACGCCCGCAAGCGTGACCAGCGGCTGCGTCAAATTGGCGATGAACGACAGCGAAAACAACAACATAATGCGCGTGACGACGGCGAGCGCAATGCCCACCGTGCGCGCCCGCGCCTGTTGTTCTTTGGGCAATTTGCTTGCGAGAATCGAAATGAAAATTACATTGTCCACGCCCAGCACCAGTTCCAGCGCAATCAGCGTGACAAGCGCGACGAGTATTTCAGGTTTGAGCCATTCCATAGGATTTCATTACCTCTGGGAGAATTGAGTCGTGATTGTATGAAAAAAACCATTCCGACGCAAACGCGGGCGCGCGCGAGGGCGCAATGTTTCTCCCCACCCTCTCCACGCGTCGCTCCAATTTTTTCGCGCGTTATCCCCAAGACGCGCGCATTGTTCACGTATTTTTCGCCGCGCAAATTGGGCGCAAAAAATTTTTATCCACAGCGTCGCATAACCCGCCATAACTTTTGATAAAAATTTTAAGGAGCTCTCGCGCGCGTACCATGATATAATCGCCTGTGACCCGTTCGCACATCTGTTCCTTGTAACGCGCCCATCAAAATTTTTTCTATCCCCCCTGCCGCTTTTTCTTTTATCGGCGGGGGCTGTTTTTCGCGCGCGCCAAATCGCACTAACCGCACCATCGCACTATCGCACTATCGCACTATCGCACTATCGCACTATCGCACTATCGCACTAACCGCACTAACCGCACTATCGCACTAACCGCACTACCCACACTAACTCATCATGTCCGAATTTGTTCATCTACACGTTCATTCTGAATACTCGCTGCTCGACGGTTTATCGCGCACCAAAGGATTGGCGGCGCGCGCCAAAGAATTGGGCATGCCCGCCGTCGCCATCACCGACCACGGGACCATGTTCGCCGCCGTCGAATTTCATGACGCGTGCAAGAGCGCGGGCGTCAAACCCATCATCGGCGTCGAAGCGTATCTCGCGCCGCGCACGATGCAAGACCGCGACAGCAAACTCGACCGTTCGCCGTATCATCTTTTATTGCTCGCCGAAAATGAAACGGGTTACAAAAATCTTTTGAAAATTTCGTCCATCGCGCAATTGGAAGGATTTTATCAAAAACCGCGCGTGGACAAGGCGGTCTTGGAACAACTCGCGCAAGGCGTGATTGCCACCACCGGCTGCTTGGGCGCGGAAATTCCCACGCTGCTCGCGCAAGGCAAAACCAAGCAGGCGCGCGACTTGGTGGATTGGTATCGTCAAATTTTCAAGGATCGTTTTTACGTCGAACTGCAAGAACACGGCATCCCCGAACTGTCGCAAATCAATCCCGAACTGGTGCGCCTCGCGCGCGAGTTTGATTTAAAACTCGTCGCCACGAACGACGTGCATTACATCGGCAAAGACGATTGGTCGGCGCAAGACATTTTATTGTGCGTCCAAACCGGCGCGACGGTCAACCAAAGCGACCGGATGCGCATGGACGGCCGCGATTATTGGTTCAAGACCGCCGACGAAATGGCGGCTGTATGGCGCGCTTATCCCGAAGCGTTGAGTACGACCCTCGAAATCGCCGAACGCTGCAATGTAGATCTGTCTTTTAAAGAATATCATCTGCCGCTATTTCCGGTGCCGGACAACTTTGCCGCCGAAAATTATTTGCGCGCGCTGTGCGAGCAAGGTTTTCAACAGCGCTATCCTAACGCGACCCAAGAAAAAATTGACCGTTTGGATTACGAGCTCGGCGTCATCCACAAGATGGGCTTTGACACGTACTTTTTAATCGTGTGGGATTTGACGCGGCACGCGCGCGCGCAAGGCATCTGGGCGAACGCGCGCGGTTCCGCCGCGGGTTCTATCGTCGCCTATTGTCTCGGCATCACGCACCTCGACCCGCTCGAACACAATCTCATCTTTGAGCGCTTTTTGAATCCCGACCGCATTTCGATGCCCGACATTGATTTGGATTTTCCCGACGACGCGCGCGAAGAAATGATTCGCTATACGCGCAACAAATACGGCAATGAAAACGTCGCCCAAATCATCACGTTCGGCAAAATGCTCGCCAAAGCCGCGCTGCGCGATGTCGGGCGCGCGCTCGATTATCCGCTCAGCGAAGTGGACCGCGTGGCGAAACTGATTCCGGTGGGCCCCGGCAAAACCATTGACGGCGCGCTCGAAGAGGTCAAAGAATTTCGCGAACTGTACGAAACCTCCGAGTATCTACGCAAACTGATTGACAATGCGAAACTGCTGGAAGGCGTCGCGCGCAACGCCTCCACGCACGCGGCAGGCGTCGTCGTCACCGACAAACCGGTGATTGAATATACGCCGCTGCATCGCCCCACGCGCGGCGACGATTCGGGTACGCCCGTTACGCAATTTCCGATGGGCGACCTCGAACATATCGGTTTGCTCAAAATTGATTTTCTGGGACTCGCGCATCTCACCATCGTACGCGAAGCGTGCAAACTCATCCGCGAACGACACGGCATTGAATACAATTTATCGAACCTCCCCGTCGAAGACGCCAAGGCCTTTGAATTGTTGTCGCGCGGCGATGTGATTGGCGTGTTCCAAGTCGAAGGCGGCGGCATGAAACGCGTCTTGATGCAGATGCGGCCGTCAAAATTCGACCACATCGTCGCGACGATTGCGCTGTACCGGCCGGGGCCGATGGATAACATTCCATCCTATATCGCGCGGTTGCACGGCCAAGAACCCGTCGCCTATCGCCATCCCGCGCTCGAACCGATTTTGGCAGAGACGCTGGGGATTTTGATTTATCAAGAACAGATTATTCGCATTGCGCGCGACCTGTGCGGCTATACCGGCGGCGAAGCGGATACGTTACGCAAAGCCGTCGGCAAGAAAAACAAAGAGGCGATTCTCAAACAACGCGAAAAATTTATCCACGGCGCCGTGACGACGGGCATCCTGCCCGGCGAAATCGCCGAAAAAATTTTTGACGACATTGAATTTTTCGCGCGCTATGGCTTTAACAAAAGTCACGGCGCCGTGTATGCCGTTCTCACCGGTCAAACCGCGTACCTCAAAGCGCACTATCCGCTCGAATACATGACCGCGCTGCTTTGCACCGACATTGGCAACACCGACAAGGTCGCCATGTTTGTCGCCGATACGCGGCATCAAAACATTCAGGTCTTGCCGCCCGATGTGCGTTACAGCGCCATGAAATTTTCAATCGAACCGCTCGACGCGGCTGGCGCGGTGAACGCCATCCGTTTCGGTTTGCTCGGCATAAAAAATGTCGGCGAAGGCCCGATTCAGGCGATTCTCGACGCGCGCCGCGTGGCGCAAGAAACGGCGGACGGCGCAATCATTTACGCGGATAAACCGTTCGAGTCGCTCGACGATTTTTGCACGCGCGTAGATTTGAAACAGGTGAACCGCCGCGTGTTGGAATCGCTCATCAAAGCCGGCGCGTGCGATGGCTTTGGCGAACGCGGGCAATTGCTCGAAACCATTGACCGCATGTTGTCCGTGAGCGCGTCGCATCACAACGCCAACGCGGCGGGTCAAATGTCGCTCTTTGGCGGCGCGGTCGCGGTGGATACGTTTGGCGCTTTGCCGCCCGCCGCCGAAATGAATCACAAAACGCAGCTCGAATGGGAAAAAGAATTGATGGGCGTCTATTTCACGCCGCACCCCTTGTTGAAATTGGCAGAGGCAGGCAAAAAACATGTCGGCGCCTACGTAGGCGAAATCACGCCCGAAAGCGACGGTCAGCAAGTTACGATTGGCGGCATCATCAAAAGCACGCGCCAAATCATTACCAAAAAAGGCGACGCGATGGCTTTTCTCACCGTCGAAGACCCGCAAGGCGAAATCGAAGTCGTCGTATTTCCGCGCACCTACAACGATTGCCGCGATGTGATTCACGAAGACGCGCTCGTCTTGACGCGCGGCAAGGTCCAAGTGCGCGATGACAAAATCGTCATTCTCGCCGATTTGATTTGGAATTATCCCATCGAGACGCCGAAACCCGAAGGCGTACAAAAAACCGACCGTCCCATTCCGGGAATTTTTTCCAACACGCCCGTGATTGTGCCGCCGCCCGCGCCGCGTATAGCTGATTTTGCCGCGCCCAGCATGGACGATTTGCCGTCGCCGGAAGATTGGGAAGAAGAAGATAGCGCCGCGACGGAGACAACCGACGATGCGCCGAACGCGGAACTTGGGGCAGCGCCGCCTCTTGACCTGACCGCCGCGGAAAATGCCGCGCCCACCCAAGCGATTGGCAATGACGCAACGGAACCGCTTTTGACGCAGGATGCGCCCGACACAACTGCGCCGCCGCAAACCGACGCGCCCGACGCGGAGAATCCGTATGTGCCGCCGCTGCGCTTGGAAGCGCAAACCATTCCAGAGAAAAAACCGGAACCGCTGCCCGCGCCCAAAGCTGCGCTGCCCGAAATCAAATTGGATAGCGGCATCGCCATTCCCAGCAAAAACGGCGGCGGACGCGCGCCGCGCGGCAACGGCGCGTCCGCAAACGCCGCGCGCGAAAACGCCGCGGCATATCAGCCGCGCACGAGCAGCAATCTCAAAGTGCGCGTGCGTTTTCAACGCTCGTACGACCAACAGCTCGATACGAAACGAATGCGCGATGTCGTAAAATTATTACGCAGCGCCGACGGACGCGACCGCTTTGCGCTGATTGTGCCGCTGCAAGCGAGTTGGGTCGAATTGGATTTTCCCAACTATTACACCAACTTTCAAACCGTACAGCAGCAACTTTTTGATTTGGTGGACGATTGGGGCGAGGTCGAAATTGGCTAAACCGCCTGCGGGCGGTTTTTTTATTTGTGCGCGATGGGTATAAAATAAATCTTAACCTTGAGAGAAAGCAGACAATGAGTACACATTCCAAAGTCCAAGACAACAACGCCGATTTTACGACGGATCGGCGGGTGCTATTGCTTTCGGCAATGGCAGCGCTGATTGGCGTCGCCAGCGCGATTCTCGGTTGGATTCTCGTGCAACTGATCGCGCTCGTCACCAACCTCGCATTTTACCAAACGTTTTCCTTTGCGCTGACTTCGCCCGCCAATAATCAACTTGGCATTTTTGTCATTTTTATTCCAATCATCGGCGGCTTGCTCGTCGGTTTAATGGCGCGCTATGGCTCGGATAAAATTCGCGGGCATGGCATTCCCGAAGCGCTCGAAGCGATTTTGATTGACCGCAGTAAAATGTCCCCCAAAGTCGCGCTGCTGAAACCTATCTCGTCCGCGATTGCGATTGGGACCGGCGGCCCGTTTGGCGCAGAAGGTCCCATCGTCATGACCGGCGGCGCGTTCGGTTCGCTCTTTGCGCAATTTTTTCGCTTGTCGTCGGCGGAACGCAAGACGCTGCTCGTCGCGGGCGCGACCGGCGGCATGGCAGCTATCTTTGCGACGCCGGTCGCGGCGGTTTTGCTCGGCATCGAAATCATGTTGTTTGAACGCAAACCGCGTTCGCTCATTCCCGTCGCCATCGCCGCGACCGTCGCCGGCGCGACGCGCGTCTTGTTGTTTGGCGCGGGCCCAATTTTTCCGGTGCCGCCGCATCTGCCGCCGGATTTAACGACGCTCGGTTTCGCGCTCGGCGTGGGCATCCTCACCGGTTTTGGCGCAGCCATCCTCACCAATCTGGTGTACTGGTGCGAGGACGCGTTCAAACGTTTGCCGGTGCATTGGATGTGGTGGCCCGCCTTGGGCGGCATTGTGGTGGGCATCGGCGGCTTGCTTGAGCCGAACGTGCTGGGCGTCGGCTATGATTTGATTCACCAAATGCTGCGCGGCGAAATTCTCGGCATGGCGTTGTTGGGTCTGCTCATCGGCAAAGCGGTGGTCTGGAGCGTGGCGCTCGGTTCCGGCACTTCGGGCGGCGTGCTGGCGCCCTTGTTGATGATTGGCTGCGCGTTGGGTTCCATTCTCGCCGGTTGGATTCCAACGGGCGATACCGGCTTGTGGGCAATGATTGCGATGGCGGCAATGATGAGCGGCACGCTGCGCGCGCCCATGACGGCAATGATTTTTGCGGTGGAAACGACGCACGATTTCAATACGCTGCCAACGTTGCTGATTGGCTGCATTGCGGCGTATGCCGTCACCGTGCTTTTGATGCGGCGCTCGATTCTCACGGAAAAAATCGCGCGGCGCGGTTTGAATATCTCGCAAGAATACAGCGTGGATTCGTACGAACTTTTGCGCGTCGGCGAAATAATGGACAAGGACGTTCCGACCATCCCCGCCACGATAACGGTCAGCGAATTATCCACGCGTCTCGCGCAAAATAATTCGCCGTTGGCGCATCGGCAAGGCACGCCGATTGTGGACGCGCAAAATAATCTCGTCGGCATCATTACGCGCAGCGATTTGGTTCAGTCGCTCGCCCAAGACCCGCAAGGCGAACAAACCGTCCTTGACGCCGGTTCGCGCAATCTCATCGTCACGTATCCCGATGAAACGCTGCGCGATGCGATTGCCAAAATGCTCGAACAAAACGTCGGACGTTTGCCCGTCGTCAGCCGCGAAAATCCGCACAAGTTGATGGGCTATATCGGGCGTTCGGGCGTCTTGAACGCGCGCTTGCGCGCGGTGAATGAAGAAGGCGTGCGCGAACGACTCTTGGCGCCGCGCGCCTAATCGTCTGGACTTGCGCGGCGCGCGTTTCGACGCGCGCCGTTTTTTTATTTCGCGCGCGGCGCATATAATCGCGCTGTGGCAGGACATCGCGTTGGGCTTTGGGCGCTGCTCGCGTTGGCGCTCCTCGCGTGCGGCGCGGCGGCGCTATTTTTCGCGCTGCCGTTTTTTCAGGCGCCGTATGTTGCGGCGTTGGAACCCGCCGACGGCGCGCGCGATATTTTGCCGACCGCGCCCATCGTCATTACCTTTTCTGCGCCAATGAATCGCGACGCCGTGCAAGCCGCCTTGCGTCTCTCGCCGCGCGTGAATGGAAGTTGGGACTGGCGCGACGACCGGACGCTCGTATTTACGCCGCGCGCGACGCTGCCAATTTCCAAAACGCTCACCCTCCAAATTTCGACCGACGCGCGTTCGCAGTTTGGCGCGGCGCTGGCGCAAGCATTGCGCGCGCGTTTTACCACGCTGCCGTATCCGCATGTCGTTGCCAGCGAACCCGCGCGCGACGCGCAATTTAGTTACAGCCCCACGCAGGTTACGTTCACATTCAACCGCGCCATGAATCCCGCCGCGCTGCGCGCCAACCTCGTCGTCACGCCGACGCTCGCCAATGAAACGCTCGCGGTGAATGGAACAACCGTAACGCTCGGCGGTTTTTTTGAACCGCGCACGCGTTACGAAATCCGCCTCGACGCCGCCGCGACGGATGCCGCCTACAATCTGCCGCTCGAACGCGCGGCGCAGTGGTCTTTTATCGCCGCGACCCAATATCCGAATTTTTCAATTTTGAATCGCGGACGCGTTTTGGAATTTTCCGCAAAGACGCCGATTGAAATTCCTGTACAATTTACAAACGTCTCGCGGCTCGATCTTGCTGTGTACCCTCTCACGCCGCAAGAATTTGACGCCAACGCCAGCGCGGCGTTTGAAACTTGGTACGCGTTCAAGCCCAGCCGCGCGCCCGTACAAAAACGAATTACGCCGACGAACGCGCAATTGGATCGTTACGCGCAAACAAAGATTGCGCTCGAACCGCTGCCGCGCGGCGTATATTTTCTAAAAATCACGACGCCCGAAGGACCGACAGACGCGCAGCTCGTGCGCGTCAAATAATTTGTCGCAATAAAAAAACGCCGCAGCGCGGCGCTTTTTATTGCGGAGCTTGTTTCAGCACATTCGCCGAAACCCAATAGGTTTGATAATTATAGCGCACGAGATACAACGTCGAGCCGTCCACCAACACGCGCGTCAACGCTTCCGCCGAACCGGGGTCTTGGAACTGTTGACACACGCCGAGAATCAAACCGCGCGGCATTTGTCCTTCGCACGCAAACACGCTGCCCGGCACAAATTCCACCGGCGACGCGCTCAAATTTTCGTACTGCGGTTCGGGCGCGGGCGCGGCGGTCACATTTTCGTTCAACGTCCAAAAATTCAGAGAGCCGCCTTGCGATTGCACGCGCGTGAACGCGCCTTGCTGCGCGAGAATGGCAAAGGGCGCCGCCGCGCTGCCTTCGTACAACCAAATCATTTCCGAAGCGGTGGGCGTTTCTTGATTCAAGCCAACCGCCTGGCTGAATGGTTTAACAAAAACGGTTCC
>JAJVIA010000014.1:74159-88930 GCA_022072245.1 Anaerolineae bacterium | reverse complement strand
TTGCGTATCGCCGGGCAATAACGCGCGCAGCGCCGCGTCCAACTGCGCCGTCAAGGCGCGGACGCGCGCGGCAGAATTGCCCGCGACGCTTTGCGGGTCGAGCGGTTCGCCCACGCGCAGCGTCAACGTTTTACCCCACCACAATTCCAGCGTACCCGTTGCGCCGACCGGCAGCAGCGGCGCGTTCGTGAGAATGCTCAAATGCGCGGCGCCGGTCTGCAAGGGATTCAGCGCGCCCTCCTGCGTTCCCAATTTACCTTCGGGCGCAATGCCCAACGCGCCGCCGCGTTGTAATACGTCCGCCATCAAACGATACGCCGCGCGCGGATTAGCGCGGTCGAGCGGCAAAAAAAGCGGCAGCTGACGAAACAGCCAACGCCGCCACGCCGCGCGCTCGACCACATCGCGTTCGCCCAAGCCATGCAGCGGCGGCGCGATGGGAAAAAATAACATGACCATGATGCCTTCCGCCCAACCCAGATGATTGACGCACGCGATGTACGGCGTTTTGGGCACATGCTCCAAACCGCTGATACGCACGCGAAACACGGCGCAAAACAGCGCGCGACCGCAGAAACGCAGCAAGCGAAAAAAAAGCAAAGCGCGCGGCGACACAAGTGTAACGGCGCTGCGTCATTCCAACAAAATTCATTGTCGCGCAAAATGTCTCGACGGAAACGTGACATTTTGCCCATGACGCGCGCGCCGTTTGCGGCGAGAATGATTGCGGCAAAATTGATTGCGGCAAAATTGATTGCGGCAAAATTGATTGCGGCAAAATTTGTTATGGCAAAAATTTCAAACAAGGAAAATCTATGCAACGCTTGACCAGCGTATTACTGTTGGCGAGTCTTGTGACGCCGCTGCTCTTGGGCGCCGCCGGCTGCGCGAACAATAAAGGCGCAAACCCGGCTACACATGCCGTCCACTTGAGCGCGGTATCCGACATTTCGACGGCGGCGCAGAACGCGGAACCGCGTGTGCGCGACGCGTATCGGTTCGCGGCGGCAAATCCTGAAGCGACCAAAAATGTGCCGTGCTTTTGCGGCTGCGGGCCATTGGGTCACGCCAACAATTACGATTGTTACATTCGAGACATAACGGCCGACGGTAAAATTATTTTCGACGACCACGCGCTCGGCTGTACGATTTGCGTGGACATTACGCAAGATGTGCTGCGGATGACGGGCGAAGGACGCGCGCCGCCGCAAATTCGTCAAGCCATCATCAACGCGTATAGCCGCTACGGGCCCTCGAATCAAACGCGGTGAACTATAACCTTTGATAATGTTTCGGACCTACCAGCCCTTTTGGGTTTCCGAAAACCCGAAAGGGCTCGACGCCCCCTGTCCAAAACATTCCCTGAACCACTATCGTTCGCATCCAACATGAAATTGCGTAACCCACATTCACGCGTGCGCGGCGCATGATGATGCGGCGTTATCAAGCAGAGTTCACTTGCGAACGCCTTTCTACGCATCCTCATTCCGCCATTTCATAATGTTAAAAACTAGGTCGGTTCAGATTCCAGACCCAAAAATGTTTCGACGGAATGTTTGCGCCACATGAGCATGACCAGCGCCGCCCAAATCGCAAGCGCCAGCGCCAGAACCGCCAGCGTCGTCGGATTCAATAATTCCAAACCGTACAGCGTGCGTCCGAACGGCGTCGCCATAATCAGCAAATAGACCAACATCAAACCGAGCGCGAGCAGCGCGTAGCGTTTGTTCTGCGACACGGGCGAAATAACGGCAAGCGCTTTGAACGGCGGTTTAACAAAAATGACCAGCGCCAACAGGGCAAACGTCAAAAAAGTCACCACCGCCGTTTGCGCGTACGGCAGATATTTGGCAATGGCGGCGCTCACTTGTTCCAACGGCACGCCAGCGCCAAGCGCTCCTTCGGTGTACAGTTTTTCCCACAGCACGCCATACATGACGAGCAAGCTCAGGATGCTCGTCGTCAAAATCGGCGGCATGATAAAATGAAAAATGCGCGCGTTCCGATTGTCCTGCCGCGCGCCGGGCCGCGCCCACATGGCAATCAAAACGCCCGGAATGCCCACCGCAAAAAAATTGGCGAGCGACGCTTGCTGCAATGAAATCGGAAACAACGCTACCAAAACCGAAGCGATAATCACCACGCCCATAATCGCGCTGTACGCCACATTCAATTTGATAATATCTTCCATCCCGCTAATGATGCGCTGCCCCTCGGTCAAGGCAAACGGCAGCGCGGAAAATTGGTCCTTGAGTAAAACAATATCCGCGACATTGCGCGTCGCCTGACTGCCGCTCTCCATCGCGATACTGAGATTCGCTTCTTTGAGCGAAAGCACATCGTTCACGCCGTCGCCCGTCATGGCTACGTAATGCCCCTGCCGGCGCAACGCTTTGACGAGCCGCTGTTTTTGCTGCGGCGTAATGCGTCCAAAAACCGTCGCCCGCTTGGCGGTTTCGTCAAACGTGCGGTCGTCCATCTGTTCCAAATCCAAACCCGAAACAATTTGCAAATCACGCAAACCCGCTTGTTGGGCGAGCGCGGCGACCGTTTCGGGATTATCGCCCGAAATAATTTTGGGCGTAACGCCAATGTCAATGAACGCTTGCAAAGTTTCGCGCGCATCGGGGCGCAATTCGTCCGACAAACTTACCAGCCCCATCGGCTGCAGCGGCGCGGGCAAACGCGACGCGTCGCCGTCATCTTGCAGCGCGTGCGGGTCGGGATACATCGCAATGAGCAGCACGCGTAAACCTTGCGCCGTCCATTCCTTTGCCTGCGTTTGGAGCGCTTGCCAGAGCGGCGCGTCATCCTGCCCCGCCGCGCCGAGATACGGACGCAAAAATTCGGGCGCGCCCAACGCAAAGACGCCGCGCAAATCATCCGTGTCGAACGCGATCGCGCTCCACTTGCGCGCGGACGAAAACGGAATTTCATTCACCGGCGCGAGTTTGTCAAACGGAATCGCGGACGCAAGCGCCTCGCTCGTTTTATTTGGACTCGCCGTGCTGTGCGTCATGGCGCCGAGGACGCGTCGAAAATCATTTTCATTGTCGTGCAGCGCGTACACCGCTTGCAGCTGGAGCCGATTCGTCGTCAGTGTGCCGGTCTTGTCCGTGCATAACACATCCACATAGCTCAACGCTTCCACCGCGTTCGCTTGCTGCACCAACGCGCCCTTGTCGCCGACGCGCACCGCCGCGAGCGAATACGCGACCACCGTCGCCAAAAATAAACCGGCGGGCACCAAACCCATCACGATAATGAAATTGGAAATGGCGGTGGTAATGCTGGCTTGGCGCACAAAGGCATTGATAATAAAGACCACTTCGAGGAAATAAACCACCGCCACAATCACGCGCACAATGCCGGCGACATTTACTTGGAGCGGCGTCAAAGTGCGGCGATACGCGCGCGCGCCCGCCGTCATCTGATTCGTCAAACTCGACGCGCCCACTTTGTCCGCGACATAACGCGCCGTGCCGCTAACGCAAAAACTGCCCGAGTACACCGGACTGCCCAAAGTTTTGGCAATCAAATCGGATTCGCCCGTCAACGCGGATTCGTCCGCCGAAAATTTTCCTTCGATGACACTGCCGTCCAAAACAATTTGATCGCCGGAGCCCACTTGCAAAACATCGCCGACGACCAATTCTTCGGGGCTCAGCTGTTTGGCGCTGCCTTCACGAATCACCGTCGCCTTGGGCGCGACCAACAGTTGCAGTGTGTCGAGTTTTTGTTTAGCGCGAATCTCTTGAATCATGCTGATAATGACGTTGAACGCAATCGCCCATCCGGCGAGAAACGCGCTCAACGGGTCGCCCAGCAAAAACAACACCGCGCTCAAACCCAAAATGGAAATATTGATAAACGTAAAAACATTTTCGCGGACAATGTCCCAATACGAGCGGCCGCTGCGCGGCGGCGCGGTATTGCCCAATCCTTTGGCGCGGCGCGCCTGCGCTTCGGCTTCGGTCAAACCGTCCGCCGAAACCGTTTCGCTCAACACGCGTCCGACCATTGTATTTTCAGTAGCGCTCATGGTTATTTGAACTCTCCAAGCATTTGACGCGCGTCACAACGTCCAAAAATATGCTATGATAATTAGAGGCAATGTCACAACGCCTATTGTATCGTACATTTTTCCAAAAAGTTACCCATTCGCCGCCTTAGCCGCACCCGCAGAGGAATGAAAATGGGTAGCGGTATGACAAATTTCAAATTTGTCATACCTTTTTCAAAGGAGCCGACATGGAACGCGCACACCGCCCTGCCCGCCCGCTGGCTGTAACTATCGTGGTCTTGTTTATTCTCTTGCAGATGATCGTCGCCGTTGTGACATGGCTCGATGCGGTCAAAGGTTTGGGCATCACTTCGTTCAGCGACTTGAGCTCAATCCAATCCCTTACGCTCTCGCCCGACAATTTCGTCGCGATCGTCACCGCGCTCGCGCTGCCGCTGCTCGAAATTTTTGCGGTCGTCATTATTTTCGGCTTGCTGAAAATAAAGTGGTGGGCTTTGACGTGCGCGCTGCTCTTGCAGGGCCTCATCCTCACGCTGGGGCTGATGGCTTTTTTGCGCGGCGACATCGTCGCGGCGCGCAATATCTTGCCCGTTATCAATGTAATTTTACTCAATCAAACGCCGGTGCGCCGCGCCTTTGGCGAAAAGGTAGGTCTGTATGAATAATTCCGCTGCCGCGCCAGCCGCCAGTTCCGATTTCGAACTGCTGCGCCGTTACGAACCCATCTTGCGTTTCACTCAAGGCGAATTGTATTTTCCGACCGACATTGACCGTTATGTCCAACATTGCAGTTTGTGGGTCAGTCACGCCGACGGACGCGAAGAACAATTGCTGGCGGAAGGACAAGTCACGCCCGAAGCGTTGGCGCAGCCGCGCCCGTTTGAAAATGGCGCGGTGGTGTTTTTGCGTTTTGTCAGTCCGCCCTCGCTCACGCAGCTCACGCAAAGTACGCTCAAGGGCGACAATCTGGAAGGCCGCGCGCGCGCGCGCGGTTGGCAGCCGGGGCAAGGACGTTTGGCGCGCGTCGGTATGTTTTCGCGGCTCATTGACGCGCTCTTTACCTTGACTCTGTTTTTGCGGGGCCGCGTGCCCGGCGCCGTCGCCGCCATCGCCGAAAAACAGGCGCAGGAAATTCAAGGCGCTGCGCCGCGCTATTGTTATTACAGTCGCGTCGTGCGCGATAGCGGATGGATTGCGTTACAGTATTGGTATTTTTATCATTACGACGATTGGCGCACGAGCTTTGAAGGCGTCAACGACCACGAAGCCGATTGGGAAACGATTTCCGTTTTTTTGTACCAAGACGCCGATGGTACGTACAAACCGCGTTGGGCGGTTTTTTCGTGCCATGATTTCACCGGCAACGATTTGCGGCGTCGTTGGGATGACCGCGCCGAATTGGAGCTCGTCGGCGACCATCCGGTGGCTTATGTCGGCGCCGGTTCGCACGCGCACTATTATCGCCCCGGCGAGTACATGATTGAATCGGAAATCCCGCCGCTCAAACGCATCACGCCCTTGCTTACGTTTGCCCGACGACTCTGGTCCAAACTTTTACGCACCGGCGCGCCGGTCAGCAGTGAAGAAAATCTGCTCGCCATTCCATTTGTAGAATATGCGCGCGGCGACGGTCTGAGCATTGGGCCCGGGCAGCAAGTGGAATGGCAAGCGATTGATTTGAATCCGCCGCCGGGCTGGCTCACGCATTATCGCGGCTTGTGGGGTTTGTACGCGCGCGACCCGATTGGCGGCGAAAACGCGCCCGCCGGGCCGATGTTTAATCGCGACGGCACGCCGCGCGGCTCGTGGTTCGATTTGTTGGGGTACGCCGGTCTCGATTCCGTCCCGCCCCCGCCGTTGGTGGCGACGCGTTTGACCCGCGAACGCGACGAACTTTTGGCGCAGCAAACCGCGCTCCAAGAAAACATTGCCGCCAAGATGCAAGCGCTCCAAGATTTGGGGCTCAGGCGCCAAGCCATGACCGGCTATACCAATTTGCGTAAAGACGCGCTCGAACTTGACAAGCAAATCGTCGCGCAAAGCGCGGAAATCAAAACGCTGCGCCGCGCGCACGCGCAAAATGAAAATGTATTGGACGCGCTCAATCACCGTCTCGCGCGCTGGAACGCGGGCCAAGACGACCCACCCCAAGCGCACATCAATCTGAAACAAGAACCGACCGCGCCCGCGACGATGCGCTTTGAACGCGTGACCGAAGCGTGGGCGGCGCTCTCGATTGGTTTGTTGATGGTCGGCTTTGTGCTGTTGATCCTTTTTTATCCGAGCGCGATTCTCGCGGGCGCAGTCGTCCTCATCGTCGTCTTTATGTTACTCGAAGCCATTTTTCGCGGACGTTTCCCGGATGCGGTGCGGAGCATCGCCATCGCGCTGGCTCTCACAATGGCGTTGATTTTGACATACGCCTATTTTTGGCAAATCATTATCGGCGCGCTGCTCGCCGGCGGCGCGTATCTGACGTTTGAAAATCTGCGCGATATGTTCGCCGCGCGGCGCGCGTAAAATCGCGCGCCCACAAAAAAATCGCGCCGCGTTGAGCGGCGCGATTTTTTTATTCTTTGGCGTATCGCGCTTCAGGTTACGCGCGGCAAAACAGCGCTTGCCGCAATGGCATTGGCTCAGACTTGATTCTGCGCGCGGTATCCCGCAATCTGTTTTTGCACCACCGCGCGCTGCGCCATGGCGTGATTCACCGGCTGCGTCACTTGGGTTTCCCAACCGTTTATCGTCGCATCCACCTGCTCCAAAAATTTCCGCAGCGGTTCCAGCAAACCGTCAATGATCGGTTTGGTCAATGTCGTTTCGATGGCGCGTGCAGTGTCGTCGCTGAACCAACTTTCGCGCAGCGTGCGAAACAAACCGCTTTCGATTTCCGTCACCGCCGTCGGGATGCCCGCAATCAAACCGACGATGCCGTTGAGCGTCTGCCGCGCCGCTTCGCCCGCGCCGAATGGGATTTTACCGAGCAGGTCGTCGAAAAATTTACGCGCCTGATCCGCCAAAGCCAAAAGCGGCGACGTCGCTTGCGCGACCAACGTTTGCACATTTTTCAACAGCGCGCCGACATTCGCCAACGCGTTTTCGGCGACCGTCAATGCGTCGCGGATGGACGCAAACGTATTTTCAAAATTGTCCAACGCGTTTTCCGTCGTGACAATGCCCGCCTTGAGCGCGTCCACCCCCGCTTCCAATGTCGCCAACGTCGCCGCATACGCGCCCAACGCCGCGCCGACGACCGAATCTATGCCGATTTGGTCAAGCGTATCAAATAAACCGACGAGTCCTTTATAGATTTCAATTTGAACGTTTGCCGCCGCCAATTCGCGCTGCGCGTCGGCGAGCTGCTGCTGCGCTTGGGCGTTTTGTTTTTGCAGCTGCTCCAATTGAAATTCCAAATCTTGCGTTTGCAGCGCGGCGTCTTGCTTGGCCCAATTGGTCGCTTGCGTTCCCGCCAACGCCGCCGCGCCGCCCGCGACGAGTACGCCCGCGCCCAACGCCGCCACCGCTTGGCGGCGCGATAATTGAATTCCCTCTGTCGTCTTTTCGGTCATGTCACACCTCTGGCATTTTCTACGCAGCATCCGTAAAGATGTTTCGTCCGTCGGCGTAGGAAAAAAATCCGATACGCCGTCCGCGCGGCGCAATGTTATAATAGAACCATGTCAAAATTTTCTGCGCCGCCCGACCGTTTGCCGCAAGCGCGCGCCGCGTTGGAACGGCACGAAACCGAAGAAGCGCAAGGCATTCTCATCAGCATTGTCGTGGACGAGCCGCACAATCAAGACGCGTGGCTCTTGCTGGCAAACACTTTTGACGATTTGGAACGGCGCATGGAGTGTATGCAGCGCGCGCGGCAAATGAATCCCAATAGCGCGCAAATCGCGCTGGCGATTCAAGAATTGAAAACGCACATTTATCAGGACGCGTTCGGTCAGCCGCAGCCCGAAACGCCCGCCGCGCCATCCGCCGCGCCCGCCGCGCCGCAGCCCGAAACGCCCGCCGCATCGCAACCGGAACTCGCGCAGCTGCTGCTCGACGCCGCCAATCTTTTCGTACACGCGACGATTATGACGATGGAACCGCTGGAAACGCGCGCGTTTGGCGCCGAACTCGTGCATCTGGTCGAACGCGCGCGGCATTACGACGCCTTGCGCGCGCACCGCTGGGCAAACACGACGGGCCGCGCCGCGCTCGTCAAGTATGAAAAAGCGCTGACGCAGCTCTTGACCAATATGCCGCACCAAGACCCCCAAGTGCTTGGCTTGCGCGAACAACGCCAGCGCGCGTTGGACCTGTTCAAATAAACTCTGCGCGAAAAAAATTGCGCCGCGCGATTAGCTCGCCATCCTTTTGCAATAAATCACCTTGCCGTCGCCCACGTCATAATAATCGGGAAAATGCGCGACTTGCGCGTAGCCGCGTCGTTCGTAAAACGCGCGCGTCGGCGCATACTGCGGCTTGTCCGACGTTTCAACATACAACTGACGCGCCCCGCGCCGCCGCAAATCCTGCTCCATCTCTGCCAACAGCGCGCTGCCGATTTTTTTATCCTGATGCGCGCGCTCGACCGCAATCCAATACAAATCGTACGTTCCCACCGCCAGCGACGCGGGTCCATAACACGCGTACCCGCGCGGCGGCGCGTCCGCCGTTTCACGATACACCAACCAGATGTATTCGTCGCGCGCGGGCTGCTCGAAATATTCGGCGAGCATGGCGCGCACGCTTTCGATTTCTTGAGCGTTAAAAAAGCCCGTCGCCTCGGTCAAGGCGACGAGCGTTGCTTGTTCGGCAGGTTGAGGCCCATTTAGCATTTTTGTTTTGAATTCAAACCGCGCCTACCGGCACGGGTTTAGCCAACGGCGGCGCGCTGCGTTCCACCCGCGGCGCTTTTTGTTTGAACGCGCTGACGGGAATGGCGCGGACGCCCTCGGCGCCGGCGCGGGGCGCTTTGAGGCGCAGCGAAATGATGCGCGGGCGCGGTTCTTTTAAACGATAGCGATGCGCGGCGAGCCGAACGATTTCATCCGCCAACATCGCATAGTTCATGCCCGCGACGCGCGCCGAACGCGCAATCCCCGCGTCGGGCGAAAGGTCGGCGTTCGGATTGACTTCGAGAACATACGGCACGCCGTTCATGACGCGCAAATCTACGCGCCCATAATCGCGCACGCCCATCGCGCGATACGCGCCCACCGCGACTTCGGAGATGCGATTCCTTAAGGTTTCGCTGACTTTGGCGGGCGAAATCACCGACGTAAATTTGTAATCGTCGGAATCTTCGATCCATTTCCCTTTGAACGTCACGATGCGTTTCTTGGGGTCTGCGATTTTTGCAAAGTTGATTTCGGAAAGCGGCAGCACGCGCGGATTGTCATTGCCCAACACCGTCACGTTGAATTCGCGGCCCTCGATAAATTGTTCCACCAACGCGGGCTGGCGATAGGTCTGCCAAATGAAACGCAGCTGCTGACGCAGTTCGCGCTCATTGTTCACCACCGAAGCCCACGTAATGCCGAGCGAGGCGTCTTCGGCGACCGGTTTCACAAACAGCGGAAAATCCAATTTACGCCGCACCGTGCCGGGCGCAATCACCTGAAACGGCGCGGTGGGAATGTTGTGCGCCTTGAGCATTTCTTTGGCGCGCGCTTTATTCAAACAGGTCGCCAGCGTCAAGCGGTTCGAACCGGTATAACGGAAATGCAAATACTCATAGACGGAAATGACATACGGTTCCAGATACGTCTTGTCGCGAATGCTTTCGCACAAATTGAAAATGAGCCATTCGTTCGGGTCAAATTCGCGCAGCGGCTCCCACAATTCATGTCGAATCGGTACGGAAACGACTTGGTGGCCAAACGAACGCAGCGAATTCGCCACTGCGTCTTCGACGATTTTGGTTTCTTGTTCGGCGAGCAAATCGTCAGACGAACCTTTGTCCAACAAATCTACGACGTTATAGACGATGAGAACTTTCAAACGCTTGCCTCGTGCATTTTTGCCGCGCTATGTTTATTTTTTACCCGCGCCGCAAAAAAACTTTCATCGCGCCGACGCACACGCAAAAAAATTTTTTTGCGTCGAGCGCGCGCGCGAAATTTTTATTTCATGTTTCGCTTTGCATTATAACGTATGGATGAAAAATTGTATCCTTAAAATTTTTACACAGTTGGCGCGCGCAAAAAATTTTTTGCGCGCGCGATGCGCGTGACGCGAAAAAAATTTGCGCGCAAACGATGCGCGCGGCGCATAAAAAATTTTTTTCCGCGAAAAAATTCCCGCGCGCCGTAAAAATTTTTTTGGCGGCGCCGCGACTTGCGGGCAATTCAATTCGCAACGACAAAAATACGCAGCATTGCTTGGCGCGTGACGCGCGCGGCGGCGGAGGCAGACTTGCTGTTGCGGCGCTGGATTTCAGCGCGCGCGATATTCCAGCGCCGCAACTTGGCTTTCGATTCGTAAGCTATCGCATCTGATGGTATAATTCCGCCACACTGTAGTAGGGCAAGGCGTTCGGCGCGGCATCCCCCGCGCCGTTTTTGATGCAGGAGTAATACGTGCTGACACAACTTTTTCAGGATTTGCAAAGCGGCGATGTCCAAAGCGCGCTGATTTTATTCATCGGGACGTTTCTAGCCATCGTCATTGGCATTTCCTTGCACGAATTTTCGCACGCGTTCGTGGCGTATCGGCTGGGAGATATGATGCCGGTGCGCGATGGTCGTTTAACCATCAATCCCCTCGCGCACTTTGACCTTTTAGGCACGTTCATGATTTTGTTTATCGGCTTTGGCTATGGCAAACCCGTAATGGTCAATCCGTACGCCTTTCGGATGGATCGCCGCACCGGTATGGCGCTCGTCGCAATTGCCGGGCCGATTACCAATATCATTATCGCCGTCGTGTTCGGAATTGGCTTTCGCATCCTATCGCCGCTATTGACAGAAGATCCAAGCAGCGCGCTCCTGATGGTTTTGCAAATTTTCTTTATTATCATTTCGTTGAACGTAGGTCTGGCGTTATTCAACATGATTCCGTTTCCGCCGCTCGACGGTTCCAAAGTATTGCTCGCGCTCTTGCCCGGCGAGATGGCTTATCACGTCGAAAAATTTTATTTGCAGACGCAGCAATTCGGAATGATTGCGCTGATGCTCTTGATTTGGCTCGGCGGGCCCATCTTTGGGGCGCTGTTACAGGCGCCGCAAACCGCGCTGGTGAAATTGATTACCGGCTTGTAATGTCCGACTTGGGGTATCGGATTCGGCAATTTATACGCGCCGTGCGAACGCCGCCGTTGAGCGCATACGAGAACGCGCGCGTGCGCGCTTTTTTGGGCGACCGCGCGTTTGCTCTTTACCAAACGATGCCGCGCGGCGACCAACGCCATGCGCTCAATATCTTTGACGGTTTGGCGGCGCAAGGATACACGGCGCGGCCCCTGCTCGAAGCGGCGCTGCTGCACGATGTGGCGAAACGCGAGCTCGGTTTGGGGTATCGCACCGCCGTCATTCTTTTGAATAAATGGTCGCCCGACGCGCTGACGCGGGCAGCGCGCGCGGAACCGCGCTCTTGGCGCTATCCGTTTTACGTTTCGCTGCATCATCCCGAAATGGGCGCGCAGTTGGCGGCTCAAGCCGGACTCGGCGAACCGACGCTGACTTTGATACGCGCGCATCAAACGTCCGCGTCCACTTTTCAAAATGCGGAATTGCAAGCATGGCATCGCGCGCTCAAAACTCTGGACGATGTGAATTGAGTATGTTACGCGTACGTTGGTTATCTCTTTTTCTTGTCGGCGGCGTCATGTTGTTCGCGGCGTGTCAACCCAGTCCGACGGCGACGCCCACCGCCGCGCCAATGCCGACCGCGACGCCTACGTCCGCGCCGACCGCGACGCCAGAGGCGACGGCAACGACAGCCCCCACCGCGCTCCCGCCCTCGCCGACGGCAACCGCCGCGCCGCCCACCGCAACTCCGCCCCCACCGCTTGCGACGACAAAAATTATTGTGAATGTGCGCGCTGGCCCGAGCGCGGCGTTTGCGATTTTGGGCAAATTGCCGCGCGGCACAACCAAAGAAATTTTGGGCAAGAGCGCGGATAGTCAGTGGTGGCAGATTGATTTTGAGGGCAAAGCGGGCTGGATTGCAGCCGATTTTACGAATGTGCGCGGCGGCACGAACAATGTGCCGGTGATTGCGATAGCCAAACCGCCAACCGCGACGCCCATCCTTACGCAAATCGCAATACCGCGTTTGCGTCCCACCTTTACGCCCACCGCCGATATTCCGTTGAGCGGCGGCCGCATTTATTTTGTCGTCAAGCAAGCGGACGCAAGTTATACGACGGCGTGGGTGCGCCCGAATAAAAAAGATGAAATTTTTTCAGATGTCACGCTCGGCACGGCGCCCGGCGATTTGAATAACGCGCTCGGCACCAATGCGTCGCCGCTAGATTGGTCGGGGCGCGCGGGCAAATTGGCGTACGTCATTGGCGGCGATACGCAAAATAAATTGCAGACGATTGACCAGGAACAGAACGTGACGGATGTGGCGTCGCACGGCGCGATTGTGACGCCGCGTTGGTTTGGCGACGGGACGCAATTGGCATACATTGGCTATGACAATAATTTTCAAAATCAAAAAATTTATCTCGTCAACGCCGACGGGACAAACAAACGCGAATGTTTCGGCGCGCGCTCGGGCGAAACGCTGCGCGGGCTCGCGGTCTCGCCTGTAACGAGCGAAATCGTTTTCGTCTCCAATTACAGCGGCGGGACGGAATTGTGGAAATTGGATTCCGCCTGTCACGCGCCCGCGCAAATGACGTTTTTCAATGTGGACACCACCGCGCCCGCGTTTTCGCCCGACGGCTCGAGCATTTTATTTGTGTCCAATCAAGACGGGCCAAGTCAATTTGCCGTGTATATGATGCAGAGCGACGGCAGCAACATCCGTCGTTTGATTGAAGGATTCAGTCCCATCTTTTCACCCGACGGCAATTGGATCGCCTTTTCCGCCAACGGCGAAGTGTATATCATGGACATTACCGGCAATCGGATTCAAACGGTCGCGCCCGGATTCAAACCGGCGTGGGCGGGAGAGTGAATTTCAATTTATGAAACCACGCATCACTATCATCGGTTTGGGGCGTCTCGGCGCATCCATCGGTTTGGCGCTCAAAAAGAGCGGCGCCGAATTGGAAATCGTGGGGCATGACAAGGCGCGCGACGCGGGAAACGCAGCGCAAAAAGCGGGCGCCATTGACAAACACGAATGGAATTTGTACAACGCCTGTCAGGACGCGGGCATGATTGTTTTGGCAATGCCGGTCGCGGGCGTTTTGGAAACCATTGAACTGTTAAAAGATGAGCTTGCGCCCGGCGTCATTGTCACCGATACCGCGCCGATTAAACAACCGATTTTGCAAGCCGCGCGCGCGTTCAAACCCGGCGTACATTTTATCGGCGGACATCCGATTTTTCGTCCGACGCCTGACCCGCTTGCGCCGCGCGCGCAAGCGAGCGCCGACTTGTTTCGTAACGCGCAGTATTGTCTGACGCCCGCGCCGGACACGGCGGCAGACGCGCTCGATGTTCTCTCGGGTTTCGTCGCGCTCTTGGGCGCGAATCCGCTTTTTTTCGATGCCGCCGAACACGACGGGTTAGCCGTCGGCGCGCAAGATTTGGCGTTGGTCATGCAAGCGGTTCTCTTGAAAACGACCACCGCGAGTTCCGGCTGGCGCGAGTTGAATAAATTCGCGGGCGACGATTATTTTCGGGCGAC
Source organism: Anaerolineae bacterium (assembly GCA_022072245.1). Classification (GTDB taxonomy): domain Bacteria; phylum Chloroflexota; class Anaerolineae; order UBA4142; family SHND01; genus SHND01. The sequence continues at coordinate 75,105 of JAJVIA010000014.1, read as the reverse complement.
GGAATTGGCGGCGCAAGATGCAAAATCCATTGTCCAATTGCTAAGGTCCCAGCAAGCGCCGCTGCAAGGATGGCTGATGCAAACGCAGCAGACGCTGCGCGAATTGCAAACGCTGCTCGCGCAAAACGACGCCGCCGCGTTGGAAAAATGGCTGAGCGCCGCGCAAACCGCGCGGACACAGTGGCTCGAAAATAAAGTAGCCGCGCCAACGCATACGACCGATTACTCCGAAGTCCGTTCCAGCGCCTCACGTTTGTTCTTGGGCGGTTTAGCCCCCCGTCTCGGAGGCAACAAGAAAAAGTAATATGAATTCTCTTTCCTTTGTAATTCCGGCATTTAATGAAGAACCCAATGTCGCCGAAGCGTTACGCCGCGCGTCAGCTGTCTGTCAAACGTTAAATCTAGAGTACGAAATCCTTTTGGTCAACGACGGCAGCCGCGACCGCACGGGCGAAATCGCCAAAAGCATGACGGGCGAAATTCCCAATCTGCGCGTCGTAGAAAACAATCCGAATCGCGGTTATGGCGGCGCGCTCAAAGCGGGTTTCTACGCGGCGGGCAACGAATGGATTGCGTTCGCGCCGAGCGACAATCAATTTGATTTCAATCAGGTGCGCGATTTGATGGCGCACGCGTCGCAAGCCGACATTATCACCGGCTATCGCGCGAACGACGCCGACCCGTTCATGCGCCGCGTAAATCGGTGGGGCTGGAATTGGCTCGTGCGGATTTTATTCGGTTACATGACGCGCGACATTGATTGCGGTTTCAAACTTTTTCGCCGCGAAATTTTGCAGCGCGTGTCGTTATTGTCCGACGGCGCGATGGTGGACACGGAATTGCTGGCGGGCGCGCGGGCGCGCGGGTATCGCGTCGTCGAAGTACCGCTCAAACATTTGCCGCGCACGGCAGGTTCGCCGACCGGCGCGAATGTCAAAGTGATCCT
>JAJVIA010000014.1:0-74059 GCA_022072245.1 Anaerolineae bacterium | reverse complement strand
GCGCGATGGTGGACACGGAATTGCTGGCGGGCGCGCGGGCGCGCGGGTATCGCGTCGTCGAAGTACCGCTCAAACATTTGCCGCGCACGGCAGGTTCGCCGACCGGCGCGAATGTCAAAGTGATCCTGCGCGCGTTCCGCGATTTGGTGCGCTTTCGTTTCCGTTTGTGGGATGAATTGAGCGACGAGAAAAAAAAAGGGATTAAAGCCGCGACGACAGAGCAATGAAAATTTTGATGGTCGCGCCGACATCGTTTTTCGGCGATTACGGCTGCCATGTTCGCATCCTCGAAGAAACACTCGCGCTGCAAAAGCTCGGACACCGCGTCCGCATCGTCACGTATCCGCGCGGGCGCGACCTTCCCGATGTGGACATTGAGCGCACGATGCCGATTCCGTGGCGCGTGAATTACGAAGTCGGCTCGTCGCGGCACAAATTGGGGCTGGATGTTTTGCTGACCTCGCGCGTCTTGCGCGCCGCGCGGCGTTTCCACCCCGACATCATTCACGGGCATTTGCACGAAGGCGCGCTCATGGGTTGGCTCGCCGCGAAAATTTTTCGCAAACCGCTCGTCTTTGATTTTCAAGGGTCCCTCACCGGCGAAATGGTGGATCATCATTTTTTGAATCCGCGCGGTATTTTTTACAAACCTCTGCGCGCGCTCGAAGCGTGGATTGACCGCCAGCCGTCCTATATTTTCACGAGCGCGGCGTATCAACGTCAGCTGCTCGTTGACGCCTACGGCATCCCGCCAAAAAAAATTCTCCACATTCCCGACGCGGTGAATCCCGACTGGTTTCGCCCGTGGAGCGACGACGAGCGCGCCGAATTCCGCGCGAAAAAATTTCAATTGAAATGTGAAACGCTCGGCATTCCCGCCGAACGTCCCGTCGTCGTCTATCTCGGTTTGCTCGCCGCTTATCAAGGCGTCGGCCATCTGCTTCAAGCCGCGCATCAGCTCTTGCAGCGCGGCGCGGACGCGCACTTTGTCATCATGGGGTACCCCGGCGCGGACGCGTACATTCAGCGCGCGCGCGAAATGGGCATTGCGGCGCGCGTCGCGTTTCCCGGACGCATCCCGTACCAAGACATCGCGCAGTGGCTTGCCGTCGGCGACATTGCCGTCGCGCCAAAATTGAGCCAGAGCGAAGGCAACGGCAAAATTTTAAATTACATGGCAAGCGGCTTGCCCGTCGTCGCGTTCGATAATCCGGTCGCGCGCGACTATTTGGGCGCTGACGGCGTGTACGCGCCGTCGGGCGATACGGACGCGCTCGCGCGCGGCATTGCGGCGTTGCTCGCCGACCCCGTTGCAGCCAAAGCATTGGGCAAGCAATTGCGCGCGCGCGCCATCGAAAAATTTTCGTGGGACGCGTCGGCGCGCAAAATCGAGACGGCGTACGACACGCTGCGCGACCGCCAAAAACATTCCGCGCCCGAACGCAACGCGTATGCGCGCGAGAAATAAAAAAAACTGCGCCGTGCGGCGCAGTTTTTATTTTGATTCCGTTTGTTTGGTTTGCGGCGTCGGCGCCGTCAATGGCGCGTGATACAACCCGCGCGCGTCGTTCCACCGAACCATCAATACATCGCGGAAATTGCGGAACGAATCTTTCCACGGATTCACTTTGGTTTCCGCGCCGTAACGCCACTGCACCGGGACCTCTTTGATGCGATAGCCCGATTTGTGACCGATGAACAAGACTTCGACGTCGAACGCCGTCACCATGCCGCCGCGCACCGGTTTCGCGTTATCGCCGTACAATTGCATCCGCGCAAAGACATCGCGCGCCACTTCATCGCGGAACGCTTTGAAACCGCACTGCGTATCTTGGATGCCGCGCACCGTCAGCGTTTGCACAATCAGATTGAACACGCGTCCCATGATGTGGCGATAAAACGGCTCTTTGATGCGCTGCGCGCCCAATCCTTCGCGCGAACCAATCACAATGTCATAGCCGCGTTCAAACCACGGCATTAATTTTTCCAGCTCTTCGATGGGCGTCGAAAGGTCGGCGTCGGAAAATAATACGATATGTCCGCGCGCCGCCAACATGCCGGTGCGAACGGTGTATCCTTTGCCGCGATGGTCGTTGCGGATGAGCTTTACGCGCGGATGTTCTTGCATAAACAATTCCACCGCGCGCGCCGTGTCGTCGCTCGACCCGTCGTCCACGACCAAAATTTCCGACGCGTACGCTTGGGTTTGAAAATACGCGTCCACGCGCGCCAGCGTTTGCGGCAAACGACGTGCTTCGTTATAAGCGGGGATAACTGTCGAGACGAGGGGCTGCGGCGTCTCGACCGAATGGGTCAGGATGGTTTCCATGCAGGCGCAGGAATTCTAACGGAAATAAACACGAATGCCAAATGCCGTAAAATGAACGCAAGCTAAAAAAGCGCCGCGCGTCAAACGCTAACGCGCAAAATCAACCCGCCAGCAATTTTTCCAGCTCGCCGTCGGACACTCGCTGCAACGCTTGCGTCGCGCGGCGCTTTTGTAAATAACGCGGCAGCGCCGCCAAGCCCGCCAATTGGCCCCGCAAACGCGCTCGCGCCGCCGCGCCGCGCCAATGCCGCAGCGCGTCGCGCGTAATGGCCCACTGCGCGGCGAAAATTTCGCGCCAGTATTTTTGCCACAACGCGCGCGGATAATTTTTCGCCAAGACGGCAATGAAATTGCGTCCGACATAATAACTCGCAAATGCGCCGCCGCCCGACGCGCTGAGCATGTGATAGACGATTGCGCGCGGCGCTAAAACGCAATCGTAACCCGCCAGCCGCGCGCGCCAATTCAAATCTACGTCTTCGCAGTTGAATTTCAAATCTTCGTCAAACAAACCAATGTCGTCCAGCAGCGCGCGCCGATACGCGCACGCGCCGCCGCAAACGCCAAAGAGCGGCGGCGCCGCGCGCGCGTCGTCGTACTGGCCCGCATCTATTTCCCACACGCCGCGATTGCCCGGCGTCCCGTCGCGCCGATAAAAATCGCCCGCGCTGTGCAGTTTCGTCCGTTCGTCAAACAGGCGCAGTTTCGTCGCCGCCATGCCCGCGCGCGGATTCGCGTCCAACGCGCTCACCAATTCTTCCAGCCACGTCGCTTCCGCTTCGGTATCGTTATTGAGCAGCACGACGATTTCGCTCGCCGTGCCGCGAATGCCGCGATTGACCGCGCCCGCGAAAAAATAATTGGCGTCGAGCGCAAGCACGCGCACGTCGGGAAAATCGCGCGCGAGCAGCGCGCGCGAATCGTCGGCGGAAGCGTTATCCACGACGACGCTTTCAAAATCGCGAAAAGTTTGCCGCGCCAGCGCGCGCAAACAGACCGGCAGCAAACGCGCGCCGTTCCAATTGGGAATGATGATGGAAACGCGAGCCATTCACTCTATCGCGCAAATTTGTAATTTGCGCCCAGCGCGTCACGCGGCGCGATATTTTTTCCAATAACGATAGATGCCGTCGGCGGACATGACAGTAGCCCCGCCCGCCGCTTCGACGATTTTCATCTGTTCGGGCGTATAACCGTCCGCGCGCGCCAACGCTTCGAGCAGCGCGCCAAAATCGCGGCGAAAAATTTCTTGCGATGGCTCGCCCGGCATTTCCGTTTCCAACCACTTTACAATCGCGTCCAGACTGCGTTCCAACAAGTCAAAATGCGCGTCTTTGGCGTACACGCCAAAGTGCGTGGGCGCGATGAATTGGAAATCCGCCGCGCGCAAACGCGCGATGCTGGCGCGCCATTTTTCAAAATGCACTTCGGGCGGCGGCGTCGGCAGCCGCACATGATTCAAACCGCCCGCGCGCACGCCGCCGACATCGCCGGAAAAACAAACGGCTTGCCACAAATACGCAATGTGATGTTCGGCATGGCCCGGCGTATACAGCGCGCGAAATTCCTGTCCGCCAATGGCAAAAACCTCGTCGTCGGAATGAATCAGCACGCGTTCGGACGGCGCGGGCAAGAACGCGCCCCACAGCTGATCCATCGCGTCGCCGTACAAGCGCTGCGCGCTCGCCAACAATTTTTCGGGATTCAGCAAATGCGGCGCGCCGACGGGATGGACATGGATGCGCGCGCCTTGCTGCGCCCACCAACCCGCCGCGCCCGCGTGGTCGAGATGAATGTGCGTGAGCAATACATCGGTGACGTGCGCGGGCGTATAACCGCGCGCCGCAAGCGCGCGCAACACGACAGGCAGCGTCACGCCGGGACCGCAGTCAATCAGCGCGAGCCCTTGCGCATGAGGAATGACATGGACGGCAATGAGACCCGCCGTATCTTGATAATGCGTATCGAGCGTAAAAAAAAGAGACTGGTTCATACTTGATCAAAAAAGGCGTCGAGCGCGTCCTGCCACGGGCGCAAGGTGATATTCAAAACGGTTGCGGCGGCAAAATTTTCCAGCGCGCCATTTTTGGGCGGCGTGGACGCGCGACTGTATTCGGCGAGCGTAAGCGGTTTGACGGGGCGCGGCACATTCGCGCGGCGCAAAATCTCGATTGCCCACTCGTAACGCGAACATGAACCCGCGTTGACGAGATGATACACGCCGTATTGTTCCGTTTCCAGCAATTGCGCGAGCGCGTGCGCCAAATCGGGCGCGTACGTCGGCGAACCGATTTCGTCGCGCACGACCGAGAGCGCGGGCAGACGTCGCGCCAAGTCCAAAATCTTGTCGGGAAATTTTCCGCCGCCGCGCGCATACAACCACGCGGTGCGGACGATATAAAATTTTTCGAGCAAATGCTGCACGTACCATTCGCCCGCCAATTTGGATTTGCCGTACACATTGATGGGCTGCGGCGCGTCGTGTTCCAGATACGGCGCCGCTTTGTTGCCGTCAAACACTTCGTTGGTGCTGAGATAGACGAGCGCGGCGTCGCAGCGTTGACAAGCCAACGCGACATTTTGCGCGCCAAAGGCGTTGACGCGAAACGCCGTAACCGGGTCGCGCGTCGCGCCGTCCACATCGGTCATGGCGGCGCATTGAATCACGACGTGCGGCTGCATGTCCGCCAGCCGCGCAATGTTGGCGCGGTCGGTAATATCAAATTCGCGGCGCGACAGCGCAATCACTTGATGCTGCGCGGCAAGCGTTTCTCCTAGCGCGCGGCCGAGTTGGCCGTCGCTGCCGGTGATGGCAATTTTCATGGCGCATCCAATTTATACACGTTCAAAATTCCCGTGCCGCCTTTGAGCGGCACTTGGGCTGCCAACGCCGCCGCCGCATCGGGCAGCGCGCGATACACCTGCTCGGTAATATAAATCGTTTCGGCGGGCGCCAGACTGGCTAATTGATACGCCGTATTCACCGGCGCGCCAATCGCGGTGTATTCGAGTCGTTTGGGCGAACCGACATTGCCGCACACCACCGCCCCCAAATCAATCGCGATGCCAATCCGAATGGGCGGCGCGCTTTGCGCGCGGCGCTGTTGATTCAACGCCGCGACTTCGGTTTGCATGGCGCGCGCCGTATCGAGAGCGCGTTGATTCGCGTCGGGTTGATCCACCGGCGCATTGTACAACACCACAATCGCGTCGCCGATAAATTTATTGACCGTGCCGTCGAACCGCGCAATCACTTCAATCATGCGCGCAAAATATTCATTCAAGGTTTGCACCACTTGCTCGGGACCCCAATCTTGAAGCATGCGCGTAAAGCCGCGAATATCGGCGATTAAAACGGTGACGACGCGCGTTTCGCCTTTTAACAGCGGGCCCTGCGCGGAATCCAAAATGCGCGCGGCGATGGCTTCGCTGACATATTGGCCAAAAATAACGCGCGTGCGTTCTTTTTCCGCGCGCTCATTTTCGCGCGCGAGCCGCTGCGCGTACACGGTATCGGCGACAAAACCGATGAACGGCATGATGCCGGCGACGCCAATGACGTACAATAAATTCGCGGGGTCGTTCCACGCGCGATGATACGGAAAAAATTGATTGAGCAGCCAAACGACCGCGCCCGTCAGCGCGCCCGCGCCCAAGTACATCAAGTAATGGCGCAAATCGCGCGCGGGTCCGCGCGTCGGCGGAATGAGGCGGCGCGCCAACGGCACAAATAATGGCGCAAAAAATCCCGCCGCCAAACCTAGCAGCGTTTCTTTGACCAGATACGCGGCTTCGCCGGTCGCCGCGTACAAGCCCAACCCCAGCCCGAAACCCAACAGGGGTCCAAAACTCAAAGTAAAGCGCCACAACAAATTGCGCGGGGCGGAAACATCCGGCAAAAGCGTCAGGGCGCGGTCATCCGAATAAAAATTCATGCGCGGAATCGCCAGCCATTATACAACATCCGCCGCAAGGGCTTGCGGTCCGCGCTATAGACCTTTAAATAATGTTTCGGCCTGCCAGACCTTTCGGGTTTCGCGCGATGCTCCGCATCGCACAAATCCAAAAGGTCTCGGCGCCGACCGTCCAAAACATTTTCTGAACAACTATAGCTGGCGGTCTCAATCCGCGCAAAAAAACGCGTCCGTCTATACATTCTAGACGGACGCGCCATTTGTCCGGCGCTACAATCTCGCGTCAAAATTTTGTCGGATTTTTTGCGCGTCAGGTCAATTTTACAAAATACGCGTCCACCGCCGCGTCGAGCAAATCTTTTTCCAGACGCGGTTCTTTTTGCAAATAGCGCGCAATGTCAATCGTCTGGTCGAGCAAATCGCGCGGATGCACCGATTTGGGTTCGCGCTTGACTTTGACGTAATGCTCCAGCACCAGATACTTGAACATTTCCTCGTCATACGCAATGCCGCGCTGCGTACAGTTGCGTTGAAAAATGGTGCGGAAATCGTCCCACGACGGATTCGGCACATTGATTTTGTAACGGATGCGGCGCAAGAACGCTTCGTCCATCAAATCGCGCGGGTCGAGATTTGTGGAAAACACAATCAGCACGTCGAACGGAATTTCGATTTTCTTGCCGGTTTGCAGCGTCAAAAAATCGTAACGCTTTTCGAGCGGCACAATCCAGCGATTGAGCAAATCTTGCGGACGCATCTGCTGTCGTCCAAAGTCGTCAATCAAAAACATGCCGCAGTTGGCTTTCATCTGGAACGGCGCTTCGTACGTTTTCGAGATGGGGTCGAAAATGAGGTCGAGCGTTTCGAGCGTCAGTTCGCCGCCAGCCACAATGAACGGCCGCCGACAGAGAACCCAGCGCTGGTCGCGGCGCGCCAAGTCGCCGGTCGCGCCGACGCGCGGCGTCTCTTCGATGGCGCGATGATTGATTTGGTCGTACAAACGAATGATTTGCCCGTCCGCGAAAATCGCGTGCGGCAAATAGACGCTGCCGCCGAGCAGACGCGCCATGCGTTCAGCAATCGTCGTTTTGCCGTTGCCGGGCGGTCCGTACAGAAAAATCGAACGCGCCGAATTTACGGCGGGTCCCACGCGGCGCAGCATCGCATCCGAAATCACAATATCGCCGAACGCATCGCGAATCGTGCCTTGCTGCACCGAAATCGAACCAATCGCCTGCTGATGCACCGTTTCAATATACGTCATCAGGGGAACCGGCGCGGGGCCCGCATACTGATTGCGCGCCAACAATTCTTGCGCCTTGTTACTCCCCTTGGTCGTCACCGTATAGCGATACGCGCGTTCGCTATAGCCCTGCGCGCCGGTAATTTGGCAAAATTCTTCTTTGACGAGAAAGGACAATACATTCTCGACAATGTTGTTGTGCGGCAGCCGCATCTCTTCAGCCACCGCGTGCGCCGCAATCTCGCCCGCAAAATAAATAATTTTGAGCGCGAGGTCTTGGATAAAGCCCGCGGGGAGGCCGGTTTCGGCGATTGATTGCGGCGCGGCAAATGAAACGCTTGATAAATCCGTCGCCTTGGTAAAGCGCGGCGCGGAGGAAACTGAAGCAGTCATATCCACTCTTTCTATCCCACGATTTTAGCGTATGCCATTTTACGCCGCACTCGCCGGACGCGCAAGGGGACAATTGGGGTACGCGCGGCGGGGTTGACCAAAATTGACAAGAGATTCTTTTGGCGTAGAATATTTCCACTACGGAAATATATCGCCATGAAAACAAAATCTACGCGCGGCCGCGCGCGCCAAGCCGCCGCGCTCAAACAAATTTGGCAAGATTTATTAGCCGCGCAAGGCGGTTTGCGCGCCGCGCTGCCCGCCGACCTGGAACGGGCGCGCGCGAAATTGGGCGCCAGCTATAAAGAAGCGCGCGGCGACGAATCGCAGCTGCAAGCGTTTCATCGCATCGGCGCCGTCTTGACCGCGCAGGACCGCCCGTTGACGATGGGCGAAATCAGCGAGGCGCTGCGAGTGCCGCTCAGCACCGCAACGCGCATGATTGACGCGTTGGTCGAACAGGGTTATGCCGAACGCTTGCCCGATGCGCGCGACCGCCGCATTGTGCGCGTGGCGTTGAGCGCCGACGGCGTACAAGTCTATACGCTGTTCAATGAATTTTTTTTCGAGCGCATGTACGAATTCTTGTCGCACTTTACCGCCGCCGAACGGGTTCAGCTGTTGGAATTGTTTCAAAAGACCGTAACCGTCTTGCAGCAGATGAGCCCCGGAAACGCCCCGCGCGGTTAATTTTTGTATATTCCGGATTTTATTGTGGAGGAAAATTCCATGTCGTTTCAACGCCCCCCTGCGCGGCAGCCATTTCACTTGACGCTTGGCGCGCTGGTATTGGCAGGCAGTCTGTTCCTGCTCGCCGCGTGCAGTCAAATCCAATCGCAAACATCCAATCCCGCGCCCGTGCCGACCGCCGTCGTGATTACACAGGTCCAAGCCGCCGCGCCCACCGCGAACGCGCCGACGCCGACCGCCGCCGCGAATGACCGCGCGGTCGGCAGCGCGCGCGTCAGCGGCAATTTCCTTTCCGCCAATCAAGCCGCGCTGGCTTTTCAAACGCCGGGCCGCATCAAAGAATATCTCGTCAAAGAAGGCGATACGGTTAAAAAAGGCGCCGCGCTGGCAAAGCTCGACACTACAATCGCCGAGCTCCAAGTGGCGCAAGCCCAAGCCGCGTTGACGTTGGCGCAAGCGCGCTTGAAACAAACGCAAACGCCATTGACGCAGGAACAACAAGACGCGGCAAAAGCCGCGCTCGCCGCCGCCGAAGCCGCCTTTGCGCGCGTATCCAAGGGCCCCCTGCCCGACGAAGTCGCGGCGGCAAAAGCGAATCTCGACCGCGCCAAAGCGATTCTCGACCAGGCGCAAGCGGCGTACGACAAAGCGGGCGGCGCGAGCAATCCATATTCCGCGCTGCTGCCGACGTCGGTGAATTTGCAGCAAGCCACCGCCGGCTATCAAGCCGCGCTCGCGCAATACAACCTCGCCATGAATCATCCGACGATTTCCGAATTAGCCGGCGTCGCCGCGCAGCTCGCCCAAGCCAAAGCCGCCGTTTCGCAATTGACGCCGACGGCTGAAAATCTGGCGATGGCGCAGGCGGGCGTTGACCAAGCGCAAGCCGCCGTAGATTTGGCAAAAGCATCGCTCGCCAACGCTCAACTCGTCGCGCCGATAGACGGCACGGTTGTACTGGTCGGTCCCAAAGTGGGCGAATATGTGAATCCCGGCGCGCCGGTGGTGACGCTCGCCGATTTGACCAAGATGCAAGTGCAGGCGAGCGTGGACGAACTCACTTTGAGCTCTCTGAAAATCGGGCAACCCGCCATCGTTACGCTCGACGCGTTGGGCGGAACAAGTTTTCCCGCCGTCATTAGCAAAATCGGATTGTTCGCCAACAATCTCGGCGGCGTGACCAGCGTGCCGGTGACATTGGACGTTCAGACGCAGGGCGCGGCGGTGTACCCCGGGCTCAGCGCGAATGTGGAATTTCAAACCGCGCCGTAATGCCCGCCAAATTTGAAATTGGCTCGCGCCCAACGCGCAAAAGTTTTTGCGAGTTTGCGAGAGTCAATCGTCCAAATTTTGTCCGCTTTTAAAATGCCATGAACATACCCAAGCTATCTATCAACAATCCGGTTTTTGTCACGATGATGATGTTGGCGTTGGTCGTGCTGGGCTTGTTGAGTTTTGTCAATCTGCCCGTTGACCTGCTGCCGAACGTTTCGTTTCCCGTAGTCGCCATTTCCGTCGTCTATCCCGGCGCGAGCGCGGCGGATGTCGAAGCCAACATCACCAAACCGATTGAAGAAGCCGTCAGTTCGCTGAACGGCGTGGACACGGTGACTTCGACTTCGCAAGAAAATCTCGCGCTCGTCACGGTCCAATTCTCGCTCGAAACGAACGCGCAGCAAGCGGCGCAAGACGTGCAGGAAAAAGTGAATGCGATTCGCGGGACGTTTCCGCGCGACGCTTCGAGTCCGACCGTGCAGCGTTTCGATTTCACCGCGCTGCCCATCATGACGCTCGCCGTCTCGGACGCCACCGGCAAATCAAATCCCGAAGCGCTGCGCCGTCTGGTTGACCAAGACCTCAAAGCGCGTTTGGAGCGCATTGACGGCGTGGCGCAAGTGAATGTCACCGGCGGTTTGCAGCGCCAGATTCAAGTGCAAATGGATCTGGACGCGCTGCGCGCGCGACGGCTTTCGCCGCAGCAAGTGACGAGCGCGCTGGCGCAGGCGAACGTGAGTTTGCCCGGCGGCAAAGTGACCGAAGAGAATCAAGATATTACGCTCCGCACGCCCGGCGATTTTCGTTCGCTTCAAGAAATCAACAACGTCATCGTCTCGAATCAGCGCGGCGTGCCGGTCTATGTGCGCGACGTCGCGCAAGTGGTGGACGGTTACGCCGACCAAGAAACTTTTAGCCGTTTGAATGGCAGCGACAGCATCGCCATCAGTCTGCAAAAACAATCCGGCGCCAACACCGTCAGCGTCGCCGACGATATCAAGAGTCAAATCGAAAAACTGCAACAAGAAAATCCCGACATTCATATCGCCATCGCGAGCGACCAATCGGAATTTATCAAAGCGTCGGTGGAAGATTCCATCACCGATTTGATTTTGGGCGGCGTCTTTGCCGCGCTCGTCGTCTTGTTCTTTTTCCGCGACCTTCGCAATACCATCGTCACCGTCATCGGTTTGCCCATCATTATGATTGGCACGTTCGCGGTCATGGATTATTTGCGTTTGTCGTTGAATCTGGTAACGCTCGTCGCGTTGTCGCTCGCGGTCGGACTGGTGATTGACGATGCGATTGTGGTGCGCGAAAACATTTTCCGCCACATGGAGCGCGGCGAGGATCCCAAAACGGCGTCGCTCAATGGCACCAACGAAGTCGGTCTCGCCGTGCTAGCCATGACGCTCACCGTCGTTTCGGTCTTTTTGCCGATTGCGTTCGTGTCGGGCATTGTCGGTCGCTTCTTTCAATCGTTCGGTTTAACCGTCACCGCCGCCGTGCTTTTATCCTTGTTTGAAGCGTTCACGCTCGCGCCGATGCTTTCCGCGCATTGGTTCAAGCAGCGCAAATTGAAAAAAGGGGAAGCGGTTCAGGTCGCCCAAGAACACGAACGCGCGCACGGTTCCGCCGAACTCGAAGAAGCGGCGACGGCGAAACTCGGTTGGCTCGATACCGTCTATCGTTCCGCGCTCGCGTGGACGCTGCGGCACAAACTCATTACAGCCGGTATCGGCGCGTTGATTTTTGTGAGCATTCTCGCCTGTATTCCATTTTTGGAATTTACCTTTTTTGCGCCGACGGGCCAAAACACCATTTCGGCGCAAATCCAAATGCCGCCCGGCACGACGCTCACGGCGACGGACGCCCAAGCGCGCGAAGTGGAAAAAGTCTTTCGCAGTTTCCCGGAAGTGGAAAGCGTTTTTGTCACAGTCGGCAGTCAGGGCGCGCCCGAACGCGCGACCTTTAGCGTGAAAATTCACGACGCCGCGCAAATGCCGAAACTAGAGCCGCAATTTCGCGCCGCGCTGGCAAATGTGCCGGGCATTGCATTTTCGTCGGGCGGATTCGCCGGGGGCGGCACCGCCGTCACCGCGCGCCCGATTCAAATCAATTTGCAGACCACCGGCAATGTGAACGACCTCGTTACCGCGTCCGACCAAATTATGGCTGCCATTCACGATATTCCGGGCGTGGTGGATTTGGACCGCAGCTATCAGCCGGGCAAGCCCGAACTGCACATTGACGTGGACCGCGACAAAGCCGCGCGGCTCGGTCTCTCGACCGCGGCGGTTGGCGCGACCGTCCGCACGCTCATCAACGGCGATACCGCGTCGCGTTATCGCGACCCCGGACGCGAAGCGGATATTATCGTGCGCTTGCGTCCGCAAGACCGTTCGCGTTGGCAAGATATTCTCGATTTGTCCTTGACGACCATGACGGGCCAAGTCGTGCCGTTACGCAATGTCGCAACCTTGTCGAACGCTTCGGGACCCACCGCGCTCGAACGCCTGAATCGTGAACCAAAAATTTCGATTGGCGCGAACGTCTTGGGCCGCGCGCAACAGTCCGTCGCCGACGACATTCAAGCGCGCGTGGATCAATTGACTTTGCCGTCGGGCGTGACCGTGCAATTCGGCGGTCAGGTGCAGCAGTTTAACGAATCGTTTCAATCGCTCTTTATCTCGCTGCTGCTCTCGGTTGTGTTTGTGTACATGGTGTTGGCGTCGCAGTTCGGTTCGTTCACGCAGCCGTTGGTCATGATGTTGGCGCTGCCGCTGTCGCTGCTCGGCGCGTTCCTCGCGCTGCTGCTCACGCATACGCCATTCGACATGACCGCCATGATTGGCATTGTCATGCTGTTCGGGCTCGTGACGAAAAATTCCATTCTGCTCGTGGACTTTGCCAATCGTTTGCGTAAAGGCGGCATGGCGCGCGATCAGGCGCTGCTCGCCGCGGGCCCAATTCGGTTGCGTCCCGTGTTAATGACTTCGCTCGCGTTGATTCTCGGTTCGCTGCCGGTGGCAATGGGCCTCGGCGCGGGCGGTTCATTCCGCCAACCGTTGGCGCTCGTCGTCATTGGCGGTTTGATTACGTCCACCATTTTGACGCTGCTGCTCGTGCCGACGGCGTACGCGCTTTTGGATATTGCGTTGAATCTCGTACAGCGCAAGAAAAAAACTGACGCCGCGCAACCCGCGCCCGCGCCGACGGCAGAATAAAAAAAACGGCGCGCAAAATTTTTCGCGACGCGCTAGTCCAAAAAATTTTGCGCGCCACAAACTTATGAAATTTCTCCGACTTGTAATTCCCCTGTTGGCGCTGGCGCTTTTCTTTGTCGGCGGCAGCGCGAGTTTTGCCGCAGGCGGCGGCCCGGGCGATGCCCTTTACGCGGACGGTTCCGCGCAAACGCTTGCGCCGCACGGCGAATTATGGTTCCGCTTTGACTATGGCGGCGCCAATCAAATTGACGTGACGCTCGACGCGGCTGACGCGTCTGCGCTGCGCTTTAATGTGTACACGCCGCAAGCGATTGCAGATTGGCAAAATGGCGCGGCGCTCAAAGAAATCGGCAGCGGCGGCAACGTTCAAAATCATGCTTTGGGTTGGAGCGGCCGTTTCAATTTTCCCGGCGTTTTTTATGTCGTCGCGCATAACGACGGCGCCGCGCCCGTTTCTATCAACGTAACGGCATCCGGCGAAAACGTAAAAACCAATAATTTGCCGCCGCCGCCCAAACCGACCGCTATTCCCAATCCGTTCCCCGCACATACGCCGGTCGGCAAAGCCATCGCGGGCAAACTCGCGTTCCTCGACGCGCAAGGCGGCAATCTCTACACCGTGAACGGCGACGGCGCCAATTTGCAGCGCGTCAGTTTCGGCATGGACCCGCAATGGAATCACGCGGGCAATCAAATCGCGCTCGCGCGCCAAGGACCCACCGCCGGTATTTTTACCATTAACGCAGACGGCGCGAATGAACGCCTCTTGTATGCCGCGCGCGAACCGCGCGCGCCCGATTGGAGTCCCGACGACGCGCAATTGGTTTTTACGCGTCAGACCTTGCTCCAAGAAGGCGGTCAGTTGTGTTTCGGCGCGCGCTGCTTTACTCTTCCCGCCGCGTCGGAATGGAAACTCGGTTTGGTGAAAACCGCCGACGCCGCATACCGCGATGTGCCGACCACCAAGCACGCGTTCACGCCGACATGGAATCCGACTGACCCAACGGAAATTGCGTTCAACGACAAGACGCTTGGTGTCGTCGCCACGCGCACGGATGCGACGGCTGACGATATGCCGACGTTCGTACCCTTTATCGGCGATTTGCGGCCCGGCGTCGGCACGTACGACCCGCTGCAAATTTTATCGCCGCAGTATTCGCCCGACGGCAAATCAATCGTCATGATGGTGGGACAGCCGCCGACCTGGCAAATCGCGCTGGCAAACGCCGACGGCTCGAATCGGCATTTGCTGACCAGCATGAACCCGCTCGATTTTACGCACGCCAACAATGTCGCGCCCGTCTGGTCGCCGGACGGCAAACAAATTTTGTTTTTGTCGGATAGAAATGGCAAGTGGGAATTCTTTGTGATGAACGCGGACGGCAGTAACGTGCAGCAAGTTTTGAAAAATGTGACTGACGAAATCCCGCTCAGTTACAGCTATCAAGGGGAACGGCTGATGAGCTGGAGCAAATAAACGCAAAAAAAATTCTCGCCGCGCGGCGAGAATTTTTTTTGCGCGCGGAATTGACGCGCCCGGACGGTTGAAACCAAATCCGCTTTTTGGGCGACGTGTGATAGCATGAGCGCCCTATGACCGCATCGGAACAACCGCAGCAGCTCGCGCAGACGTTGGAATTCGCCGCCGAACGTCTGACGCGGCGCATCCAACCGTTGCACGCGACGAGTCGGCGGCTCGCGTTCGCGCGGCTCTTGGTTTTGCTCGGCGGCGGCGCATTGGCATTGCTGGTCGCGGTCCTGTTCAATGCGACCGCAGCGTGGATTTTGTTTGGCGGCGCAATTCTCGCGTTCCTCGTCCTCGTCATTTTGCATCGGCGTCTAGACCATTGGATAGAAACGCTGACTTGGTGGCGCGCCCTCAAACTGGACCGCCGCGCGCGTTTGTTATTAGAGTGGGACAATTTGCCGCCGCCGCGTCCAATCACGCTGACGGATAAAACGCTCGCGTACGACCTCGACCTCACGGGCATCCATTCGCTGCATCAAGCGCTCGACACAACGATTTCGCGGCGCGGCACAAACCTGCTCGCGGAATGGCTCGCCGCGTCACAGCCCGACGTGGACGGCTTGAAGGCACGCCAAAGCATCGTACGCGAATTGAAATCGCGCGCGCGGTTCCGCGACCGTTTTCAATTGACGTATCGCCGCGCGCTGCAACGCGAACTCGAAGGCGAACATTTGCTGGAATGGCTAAAAACCGAATTCCCTTCCGCGCGTTTGCGCCGGGCGCTGCCGCTGGCGACGCTACTCGTCGCCGCGAATTTGATTTTGTTTGCGCTGTGGCAATTCGCCGCGTTCCCGCCATTTTTTCTTGCCGCGCTGGGCGCATACATTGCGTTTTATTATTGGCATCAAAAAGATTTAGAAACCGTTCTCGGCGCGGTCGTGCGCGTGCATACGGAACTCGATAAATTTCGCGCGCTGGCGCAATATCTCGAACGCGCAAAATTTTTTCAGACGCCCAATCTGGCGGCGTTGTGCGCGCCCTTTCAAGATGCCGCCGCCGCGCCGTCCGCCCAATTGCGTCGCGTCCGTCTCAACGCCGCCGCCGTCGGTCTCCGCAACAATCCGCTGCTCGCCATCTTGCTGAACGTAATCTTGCCGTGGGATTTTTTGTTTGCGTTTCTCGCGGACAGACAACGCGCGCAGGTCGCCGAAACATTGCCCGAATGGGTGCGCGTGGTCCACGAGCTGGACGCGCTGATTGCGCTCGGCAATTTCGCCGCGCTGCATCCCGAAGCGACCTTTCCCGAAATTCGCGCGGACGCCGCGTGCGTTTTGCGCGCGACGCAGTTGGGGCATCCGCTCATTTCGTTCGCGCAGCGCGTCGGCAACGATTTTGAAATCGGCGCGTTGGGCCAAGTGGACATTCTCACCGGCTCGAACATGGCGGGCAAAAGCACGTTTCTCAAAACCATCGGCGTCAATTTTTGTCTCGCCTATGCCGGCGCGCCGGTCATTGCCGCACATTTTATCGCGCAGCCGCTGCGTTTGCATACGTGCATTCGCATCGCCGATTCGCTCACGGACGGTTTTTCGTATTTTTACGCCGAAGTGAAATGTTTGCGCGCGCTGTTGGAAAAATTACAAGCGGCGGAGGAATTGCCGCTGTTGTATTTGATTGACGAAATTTTTCGCGGCACCAACAACCGCGAACGACTCCACGGCAGCCGCGCCTATATTGCCAGTTTGCTCGGCGCGCGCGGCGCGGGTTTGATTGCGACGCACGATCTAGAGTTGGCGCAGTTTGCGGACGCCGACGCGCGCGCGCGCAATTTCCATTTCCGCGACGCGGTGCGCGATGGACGCCTGACGTTTGATTATCGTCTGCACGCGGGCGCGTGTCCGACGACAAACGCGTTGAAAATTATGGAATTGGAAGGATTGCCGACGTAATTTTTATTAGAGAGCTTGGCGCGCGGCGCGACGACACCCCATTGACACGTTTTTTCGCGCGTTTATAATTGCGCCAGAACAATTCCCATACAAAAAATTACATTCACCGACCGTATTGAATCCGTATTCTATTGCGCTATCGTCCGTCAAGTTCGGCGGGTGAATGTTGTACAGCTCAACCATTTTCGATATGCCATTCCAACAAATTTTTCCCGGCGTGTATGAATTCGCCAACGGCATCGTCAACAATTGGCTCATCGCCGACGACGACGGCTGGACGCTCATTGACACGGGCTATCCCAACAAAGAGCAGACGATTCTCGACGCGCTCGCCGCGTTTGGTAAAAAACCAAACGACATCAAACGCATCCTTCTCACGCACGCGCATCCCGACCATGTGGGCGGTTATGCGGCGCTAAAACAAGTAACCGGCGCGCCCGCGTGGATTCATCCGCTCGACGCCCAAGTCGTGCGCGGCGCCATTCCATTGCCGCGCGTGACGCCATCGCCCGGTTTGTTGCCGTGGCTGTTATTCAACGCGCTGAATCGGCAAATGCCCAACGCGATACCGCGCGCGGAAATCGAAAACGAAATCGCCGACGGAGAGCGTTTGCCCATCGGCGGCGGCTTGCGCGTGATTCATACGCCGGGACACAGCGCGGGACATTGCGCGTTTCTATTGGAACGCGACGGCAATTTATTGTTCGCGGCGGATGCGTGCGCGAATGTGCTGGGCTTGGGTCCAAGCATCGTGTACGCCGACCACGCGCAAGGGCGCGCATCCTTACGCAAACTCGCGGCGCTAAATTTCGATACCGTTTGTTTCGGACACGGCAAAGCGTTACACGGCGCCAACGCGAAAAAATTTAACGCGAAATGGAAATAAAGACATGAACGATTCCCGTTTTGAACGCGTGTACGAAACCGTACAACAAGAAATGAATCGTCTGCCAATTCCCGGCGTGGCGGTCGGCGTTTTGTACGATAATATCGAAACCATTGCGGGCTTGGGCGTAACCAATATCGAAAATCCTTTGCCCGTCACGCGCGACACGCTTTATCAAATCGGTTCTATCACCAAAACGTTTCTCGGCACGCTCGTGATGCGTTTGGTCGAGCTGGGCAAAATTGATTTGCACGCGCCGCTCAAAAATTATCTGCCCGAATTGAAATTGCGCGACGCGGACGCGACAAACCACGCGACCATGTTTCATTGTCTCACGCACACGGGCGGCTGGGACGGCGATTACTTTGACGATTTCGGACGCGGCGACGACGCGCTCGCGCGCATGGTGACGGCGATGGCGCAGTTGGAACAATTGACGCCGTTGGGAAAGGTGTGGTCGTACAACAACGCGGGGTTTTATCTCGCGGGACGCGTGATTGAAGCGGTCACGGGCAAACCGTTCGAGGCGGCGATGCAGGAATATATTTTCGCGCCGCTTGGGATGAACGACGCGTATTTTTTTGCCGAAGAGGTCATTACGCACAATTTCGCGGCGGGTCACGAAACGGCAAAGGATAAACCCATTGTCGCGCGCCCTTGGGCTTTGGCGCGCACGGCAAATCCGGCGGGCGGCATTATTACCAACGTTGCCGCGTTATTTCGCTATGCGCGATTTCAGATGGGCGACGGCGCCGCGCAAAACGGCGCGCGTTTGCTTGCCAAAGAATCGTTGGACGAAATGCACGCGCCGCGCTTTGGCGCGACGGACCCCGAATGGGTCGGGTTGAGCTGGTACATGCGCGAGATGGATGGCGTAAAAATTTTGCGGCACGGCGGCGGAACGAATGGCCAGGTCACAAGTTTCAATATCATTCCCGCGCGCCAGCTGGCGTTTGTGATTTTGACGAACGGCGACCAAGGCGGCACGCTCATCAACAACGTGTCGAAAACGATTCTCGAACAGTATTTGGGAATACTGCCGGAAAAAGATTCGCCCCTTGCGGCGACGCCCGAACGCTTGCAAGAATATGTCGGCAGCTATACCGCGCGCGCGGACGATGTGACGGTTACAGTGAACGGCGACGAATTGATTTTACAAGTGACAGCCAAAGGCGGTTTCCCCACGCCCGCCGACCCGCCGCCGCCCACGCAGCCGCCGCCCGTACGCGCCGCGTTGTATGCGAACGATAAAATCTTTGTGCGCGATGAACCCTTTCAAGAAACGCACGCCGAATTTTTGCGCGACGACGCAGGAGCAATCGCGTGGCTGCGAATTTTTGGCCGCGTACATAAACGCGTAATTTGACGCAAGGATAAAACCCACAAGCTTTTGAAAAGGATACCGATTGCTAGACGGGGCCCAGCGCTTGATGCGGCGGCGGCGGCAATTCGACGCGAATCGCGTCGCCCGGTTTGACCGCGCCGTCATGCCGCACAATCCCCATCACGCCCGCTTTGCGTATCAAATTTCCCGCCGCGTCGAACGCCAAGACCGCTTGCAGCAAACCGGGTTGCACGCCGTCCAATTGCGCGCAAGGCGTTCGCAAACCCGTGATTTCGACAATCGCGCTGGCGCCCAAATGTAGACGCGTCCCCGTCGGCAAACTCAATACATCCAGATGGCGCGTTGTGATATTTTCGCCCATCTGACCCGGCGCGAGGATAAATCCTTTGGCGCGCAACTCGTCGTGCAATTCCGAATGAATCAAATGCACTTGGCGCAAGTTGGGTTGATGCGGATTCTGCGCCACGCGCGAACGATGTTTCACCGTCACGCCGGAATGTGCGTCGCCCTCCACGCCCAAACCCGTCAGCAAGAAAATTGCTTCTTGATTGGGTTTGACCATCGTATGCGCGGCGCTCAAACTTACAGCCGTTACAATTCCATCCATTATTTTTCTCCGGCGGCAGTATAAATTTCTTTTGCGCGCGCGTCAACGAGAATCCATCTCAGGGTCAAGCTGACCCATTGTCCAAAAGACCAAGTGTTTCTGAAAACGCTTGGGGGCTTGGCGTCTTGCTTGCGCGCGGTTTTGGGAAAACCTTTCGGGTCTTGTACAATGCGTCGCATGTCCAAGTCCATGCCTCAAATCCAAACGCTTGCGCGTCCGACCACGTGGCTCGAAATGCCGCGTCTTTCGGAACAGCTGGGCGCGCATGTGACGCTCGCCGCAGAAACGTTTCAATACACCGGCAGTTTCAAATTTCGCGCGGCATATCATCTCGCGCGCAATGTGCCGCAAACCAAAATCATTGCCGCGTCGTCGGGCAACTATGGCCAAGCGCTGGCGTACGCGTGCCAACTCCTCGACAAACAAGCTATCATTGTCATGCCGCAAACGTCGGCGCAAGTAAAAATTGACGCCGTGCGCGCATACGGCGCGCGCGCGGATTTGATTGACGTACACACGGTGAGCCGCGCGACGCGCGTCGCGCAGCTCGCGGCGGAACATCCCGACGCGTATGTGGCGAGCGCGTACGACGACCCGTTGGTGATTGCGGGCAACGCGAGTTTGGGCGCGGAATTGGCGCGTTTCACGCCCGCGTTCGATTTCATTCTCGCGCCGATTGGCGGCGGCGGTCTCTCGGCGGGCATCATTCAGGGTTTGCGCGCGCAAGGCAATCCAACGCCCGTCGTCGGCGCGGAACCGTTGTTGGGCAATGACGCCGCGCGTTCGCTGCGCGCGGGCGAAATTGTGGCGAACGAGCGCGAACCGCAAACGATTGCGGACGGCGCGCGCACGCTCAGCATCGGCAAACACAATTGGGCAATTTTGCGCGACGGGATTCATTCCATCGTCGAAACGCCGGACGAACAAATCGCGCAGGGCGTGCGTTTGCTTTTCACGTACGCCAATTTAAAAGTCGAACCGACCGGCGCGTTAGCCATCGGCGCGCTGTTGACGCAGCCGGAAACGTTTCGCCGCAAACGCGTGTGCTGCGTCATTAGCGGCGGCAATGTGGACGCGCGCGTGTACGCCGAAATTTTGACGGGTTGAATTTGTCCTTGCGCGCGCGACGGCGTAACGTAAGCTCTGCGCGGCTTGCGACACCTACAAACAATATGCGTACCCAATCCGCCGAAAAAACTTTTCGCCACATTCAAGAAATCATCGAACCGCAAATGGTCGTCGAAGGCGCGGGCGTTTTATTGCGCCGTTCGTTTGGGCCCCACACGAGCAATCTGTTCGACCCCTTTTTGTTGTTTGACCATTTTGCATTCAATAAACCGCGCGAAGGCGCGCCCGTCGGTTTTCCGACGCATCCGCATCGCGGCATCGAAACCGTCACGTACATGCTCGACGGTAATGTGCGCCATCGCGATAGTTTGGGCAACACGGGACTCATTGGACCCGGCGATGTGCAGTGGATGACGAGCGGACGCGGCATTTTGCACGAAGAGATGCCGCGCCGCGGACCGACCGGCGCCATCAACGGTTTTCAATTGTGGGTCAATTTACCCGCCGCGCAAAAAATGAGTCCGCCGCGTTATCAAGAAGTGACGTCCAGCGCGATTCCCGTCGTCGCGCAAAACGGCGTCACCGTGCGCGTCGTCGCGGGCGCCTATGCGGGCGTACAAGGGCCCGTCACAGAAATCGCCGCGCAGCCGTTGTATATGGACGTGACGCTCGCGCCCGATTCAAATTTTGAACTCGCTACGCCGCAGGGTCATTTTGTGATTGCGTACGTATTTCAAGGCGAAGGCGCGTTCGGCGCGGACGATACGCATGACGGCGAATGGGTTCCAGCCGTTCACATGCTCGTCTTTCAAGACGGCGACTGTGTGCGCGTGAAAACGGGGCATGAATCGCCGACGCGTTTCATGTTGATGGCGGGCGCGCCGTTCCGCGAACCGATTTTTCCGTATGGACCGTTTGTGATGAACACGCGCGAAGAAATTGTACAAACGCTCGCCGAAATTCGCGCGGGAACGTTTGTGCCGAGCGTGCCAGAGAGTTTGGCGCGGGCGGAATAAATTCGCTCGCGCGTAAAATAAAAAACCGTCTGTCGAAAATCTTGACAGACGGTTTTATTTTTGCGGTACGTGCGCCAAAAATTGAGAATACGTTTCAATCAAATGCGTCTGCGGATTTTGATAATACGCGTCCGCATCCATTTTGATTTGCGCCCACGCGGGAATCGCTTGGACGCGCGGTCGCGTCGCCGCGAATTTTTGGAGCGCCCGCGCGTGCGGTTTGAGCGAACCGTCGGGCCGCACCAGACCGAAATGGCGTTCATGGCGCGATTCAAAACAGGGCGGCTGCCGCCACAATTCCGGCGCGTAATCGGCAAAACACCACAGCAGCGCGCCGGTGACGCCGATGGCGTGCAAATTTTGCAGCGACGCCGTCACGTATTCCGCTAACGCTTCTTCCGACGCCATGAACTGGGCGCGCGGCGCGCCGTAACTGGACCACAACCACGTTTGCGAATTCTCGCCGGGCGGCGCAGTGCAGCCGCCAAACTCTTGCATCAACACCGGCTTGCCGCACAAAGCTTGCGTCATCGCGCACGCGTACGGCACAAACCACGCGTCGAGCGGCCCGCGCGCCCAACGCGCATACATCGGATACGCGTGCATCACCGCAAGGTCGGTTTCGGCAAAAACCTCATTCACGCGCAAACCGTTATCCTGCGCCAAACTATCCGTGTGCAAACCGCACGTGACGGGATGCGCGTCGTCTATTTCACGAATCACGTTTGTCATTGCGCGCACCCACGCGCGGCCCATTTCATGCGTCGGCGGATGCGCGAACAAATCGGGTTCATTGCCGAGATTCCACAACCATACGGCGGGATGCTGTCTCAATGCGCCGACGACCGTCCGCAACAATAATTTTTCCGCGCGTAAAGCAATCGGGTCGGTGAACGGATTGCGATAGCCGGACGTGACGACGTGCTGTCGGCTCACGACTTGGAGCGGCGTCTGGACGCGCGGCGCGCCGAGCAGCCAGCGCGGCGCCCAATTGGGACCGCTCATGTGGCCCGTGAAAAATGTCAGGTCGAGTTTCAAATCGGCGGCGGCAGCCAGGTCGCACACCGTTTCCAAATGCGCCAGAGTTTTTTTAGCGACGGTATCGGGCGTCGGTTGAAAATCATCCCACAATAAAAAAATGCGGACGACCGCCAAGCCCAAGTCGCGCAGCAATGCAAATTCATCGCGCGTTTGGCTCGCGTCAAAATTTGCCCACCAGTACATGGCTTGGCGGCGGGGCCAATAATTTACGCCGAGTAAAAATGGTTCGTCCATTTTTGAATCAAGCGGTTTGCAGAGCGCGAAAATCTTGGAGCAAAAAGCGCAGCGCGTTGGGCAAACGACGCGCCCACGCGCTCTCGGTATGTCTGGCGCCGCGCTCGCGCACATATTTCAAATGACGCCGCGCTTTATATCCTTTCGCGCGCAGCGCTTGATACATCGGGCGCGCGCTCGGTTCATACGTGCCATTGTCCAGATAAATCCGTCCTTCATTCCACGCCGCCGCGCGCGCATAATCGAGAATCGCGTTTTGACTCACAAACAACGATGGGCTCATCGCGCCGCACATGCCAAAAATATCGGGACGGCTGAAAAACGCATACAACGAAATCAAGCCGCCCATCGAAGAACCGAATACGCCCGTCGCCGCGTGTTCGGGACGCGTGCGTAAAGTATTGTCTATAAAAGGTTTCAAAGTGTCGCAAACAAACGCCACATGCGCCGCGCCGCGCCCGGGCCATTTGCCCGGAAAAGGATTGTACTCGGTCAAACGCTGTTCGCCGCCGTGACAGATGCCGACCACTAACGCCTCGAATCCTTCTTGACTCAACGCTTGCATCGTTTCGTCCACGCGCCAATCGTGTCCCGCGTACGCCGTCGCTTCGTCAAACAAATTTTGGCCGTCGTGCATGTACAAAACCGGATACCGCTTGGCGCTCGTGTTGTACGACGGCGGCGCGTAAATCAAAATATCGCGCTTGGTCTCGAGCTGCGGAATCCACACCTGCGGCATGACGCGCACATCGCCGACAATCGTATGCGCGCGCCCGTCGTCCTTGACGTATTCGAGATAATTCAGAATCTCGACGGGTTCGAGCGTCATGCTTGTTCCGCCCGCGCCTGTTCGACCACTTGGCGCAAGATATGCAGCGGCTGCGCGCCGACGACCAGATATTTTTCGGCAAACACCAACGCGGGGACGCCGTTGATATTATTGGCGTGCGCCATTTGTTCGTCCGCCAACACTGCGCGCAAATAATTTTCGTCCGCCAATACCTCCGCGACGGAAGTGGTCAAACCCACTTGGGCGAGCAATGCTTGTTGAATCGCGGCGGCGCTCACATCCATTTCATGCAGCCAATACGCTTCGAGCGCGGCTTGGTGAAATTCAGCGCCCTTGCCTTGCGCGTCCGCGAATTTTTTCAATTGATGTAACGCGCGCGTATTTACGTCAAAGGGCCCCGGTTGAATGGCGACGCCATAATCGCGCTGCACGCGCGCGGCGAACGCCGGACGATTGGCAAGAATTTGCGCGCGATATTCCGGCGGCAGCGGCGGCGCGCCCACCGGACGCAGTTCGAACGCGCGCCAATGCAATGTAATCGAATGTGTTTCACCGAGCTGCTTGAGACTCAAGCCAGCGACAAAACACCAAGGTCAGACAAAATCCGACCAAACGTCAATACGAATTGGATCATCCATAGTTTATTGATTATTGGTTGTCAGAATCATCCCATTTTGGGATGGGTCGCGGACGCACAGCCCCGCATCCGTTTCTTGTAAAACAAATTCCGCCGCGCGCACCCGCGTGGCGACGCGCGCGAGTTCGTCGGCATCGGGCAGGACGAGGGTGAAATACTGCAAACCGACAGAATCGGGCGGCGGCGCGGGCGCGTGCGCGCTCTCCCAATTGTTCATGCCGAGATGATGATGATAACCGCCCGCCGACAAAAAAGCGGCGCTGCCCATATTTGCCATTTCGTCCAAACCGATGACGTCGCGATAAAACGCCGCAGCGCGATTCACATCCGCGACTTTGAGGTGCATGTGACCCAAGACGGTGGCGCGCGCCAAACCCGCCCAAGCGTCCGGCTCATTTTCCAATTCACGCAATACGCCGCGCACATCTACAGGCAGGGTGCCCATCACAAAATTTCCGTTCTTGTCATACCACTCGCTACGCGGGCGGTCGCGATAGACTTCGATGCCGTTGCCGTCGGGGTCGCTGAAATAAATGGCTTCGCTCACGATATGGTCGCCAAAACCCAACTCGATATCGTGTTGGATAAAATTTCGCAGCGCGCGCGCCAATTCCAAACGCGACGGCACGAGAATGGCAAAGTGATACAAGCCGGTGGTAAAGCGCTGCGGTTTTGCGTCGGGATTTTCGTCGAGGACGAGCAAAGCCGCGCCGCCCGCGCCGAGATGCGCCGCGTTTTTTTCCATGCGCTGCAAACGGAATCCTAACACCTCTTGATAAAACGCGAGCGAACGTTTTAGATTCGGTACGGTCAACCGCACATGCCCCAGCGTCGTTTGCGCGGCAAGCGAAATCGGACGCGGCTGCGGTTTGGGAAAAGACATTTGCACTGGATTTCTACTTTTTAAAAAATCCGCGCGCAGCGGACGGAAAATGGCTCGGCGCCAAATTTTGGCGGCAATGTCAAGCGCGCGCCCTGTTATGTGACGCGCGCTTGAAAAATGTTACGTGAGCCGTCAAGCCGTCGCCAGAGCCGGTTCAGCCGGCTGCGCTTCGGGAACCTTTACGAACTCGATGTCAATTTCAATTTTAATTTCGTCGCCGACCAACCAACCGCCGGTTTCCAGCGCAACGTTCCAATTCAAGTCCCAGTCCTTGCGGTTAATTTTGGCGGTCGCGCTGAAACCGACGCTGTGCGCGCCCCAGGGCGATTTCGCCTCACCGAGATATTCGACTTGCAAAACCGCCGGTTTGGTTATGTCCCGAATCGTCAAAGCGCCATACAGTTTGCCGTGCTTGTCGTCAATTTTTTCGCCGCGCGCCGCCTTGAAAACAATGGTCGGATATTCCGCCGCATTAAAAAAATCGGGCGAACGCAAATGCGTATCGCGGTCGGCGGCGCGCGTATTGACGCTTGCCGCGTCAATCTCGACCGTCAGATGCGCGTCCAAAAAGTCCTGCTCGCTGAGCGTATTTTTCGCGTGCAATTTTTCAATTTGCGGGTCGTCGAGCGCGGTTTCAATCTTGAATTTTTCAAATTCTCCGCGCACCGTCGAAATCATCATGTGGCGCACTGCAAATTGAATCGCGGTATGTGAATAATCTACTTGCCAACTCATAATACTTTCCCTCCTAAAGGATTAAATTTGCCGGACCATTCATCCGGGTTCGTCTTGTCGCGGCGGGCGCTGCCGTCCGCGCGGCGCGCCCGCCGCCATATAGTTTATAGTTAAACTATATGGCGATAAAAAAAACCGCGCCTATTCCGCCGCCAACGCGCGGTCCAGTTCGCCGAGCAACGCGAGCAATTGTTTTTGTTTGACGGGCGACAGCTTGCCCAGCTGGGCGGCGATAAAGCGGCTCTGCGCGGGCGCCACTTTTTGCATCAGAGCTCGGGCTTTGGGCGTCTGGTACAACATGTACGCGCGGCGGTCTTGCGGGTCGGCGCGGCGCTCCACCAAACCCTGCTCGACCATGCGATCCATCAAGCCGCACACATTGCCCTTGGTCACGAGCAGCCGGTCGGCGAGACATTGCTGCGTGATGCCCTCTTCGCGGCTCAACTGCGTCAAAACGTCAAACTGCGGCAGCGTGAGATTGTACTGCGCCAACTGCGCGGTTTCACGCCGCTGAATCTGATGGTGTACGCGGAGGAGATGAATCCACGCCAAAACCGACGCTTGCACTTGAGCCATATAGTTCAAGTATATACTATTTTGGACGCGTTGTCAACACGGCAAAAACGCTGGGGGTCTTGCGGACAATGCGCCAACCCTACTCCAAAATAAAACGGACGAACGGCAAGCCGTTCGTCCGTTCGCTCACAATGCCAGCGCGGCTTGCAGCGTCGTCAAGTCGTCAGGGTCGCGGCGCAGCGTAAAGCCCAATTTGCGGGACACGGCTTGCATCGCGTAATTTTCGGACGCGATATAGGCGATGATGCGCTGCAATTTTTCATCGCGGCCGATTTGCACAAGCATTTTCAAAAATTCGGCGCCGAGTCCTTTGCCGTGAAACGCGTCCACAATCAGCATCGAGTATTCGCCGTCGCGCGTGCCGTTAATTTTGGAAAGCCGTCCGACGCCAACGATTTGTTTGACGCCGGTCGCGGGCGGCGTATATTCCGCGACGAGCGCCAGCTCGCGGTCGTAATCGTTATAACAAATGCGCGCGAGCCGTTCGTGCGTAATGCGTTGGTCGAGCGCGAGCGGGTGCATGTAACGCAAATAGACGCTGCGCTCGGAAATCTGTTTGTGATATTCCACCATCAGCGGTTCGTCTTCGGGCCGAATCGGTCGAATCAAAAGCGTGACGCCATCTTGGGTGGTCCAAGTTTTGACGTATTGCAGCGGATACGGGCGAATCGCCAAACGCGGCAACTGTTCGCGCGTCGTTTCGGGTCCGTACAAAATCACGCGCGCGTCGAGCGCGATGCACCGATTGTCGCCGCCGACATGTTCCGGCGGAATGGCGAGCAGCGGGTTAATGTCAATTTCTCTGATGAATCGTTGTTCGACGACCAAAGCGCTAAAGCGCACCAAGAGCTGCGCCAATTGTTCGATGTTGAACGGCACGCGGCCGCGCACGCCTTGCAGCGCGGTATAAATTTTGGTGCGCTCCATCATGCGCCGCGCGAGCGTGGTATTGAGCGGCGGCAAACCGAGCGCGCGATCCTTGAACACTTCGACCAATTGGCCGCCGAGACCAAAGAGAATCACGGGCCCAAATTGCGCGTCGAGCGAACTGCCGAGAATGAGCTCATAGCCGTCGGCGAGTTTCAACATCGGCTGTACGGTGACGCCGCCAAAGTCTGCGGCGCGCGCTTTGGTCGTCACCGCAGCTTGGATTTCCGCGAACGCGGCGCGCACTTGGGCGGCGTCCTGCAAATTCAATTTAACGCCGCCGACATCGGTCTTGTGCGTAAGCGTATCGGAAAATAATTTCAAGACGGCGGGATAGCCGATGGCGTCCGCCGCCTGAACCGCTTCCTCCACAGTTTTGGCGACGCGCGTTTCGACGGTGGGAATATCGTACGCGGCGAGCAGCTGTTTCGATTCGTACTCGTTCAAAAGCGTGCGGCCCGCTTGGCGCGCCGCGTCAATAATCGCGGCGGCGCGCGCATGGTCGGGGTCGTTCGTATCGGCATACGACGGCGTTTCGTACAGCTGTTTCAAATTTTCCGCGTACTGCCACAGATAATTGAACATGCGCGCGGCGGTGTCGGGATAACCGAACGTGGGGATTCCGGCGCGATTCAAAATCGCTTCGCCCGCTTCGACTTGGGTCCCGCCCATCCAACTAGCCAGCACGGGCTTGCCGGGAATTTTTGCATACGGTTTCAATTGTTCCGCCGTCATGGTCGGGTCGGTCATGGCTTGCGGCGTGAGAATGACGAGCAAGCCGTCGCTGTGCGGGTCTTGCGCGGTGAGTTCCAAAGTTTTCGCGTAGCGTTCGGGGCTGGCATCGCCGAGAATGTCCACCGGATTATTATGACTCCAGGCGGCAGGCAAGAGCCGATTCAATTGTTCCAGCGTTTCGGGGTGAATGGGCGTGAGTTGACCGCCGCCGCCTACAAGCGCGTCGGTCGCCAAAACGCCGGGGCCTCCGGCATTTGTCAAAATCGTAAGCCGACGACCTTTCGGGCGCGGCTGTTTGCCCAACAATTCGGCGGAATAAAATAAATCGGAAATGGAATTGACGCGCAGCACGCCGGCGCGTTTGAACGCCACATCCAACACGTCGTCGCTGCCCGTCAAGGAACCGGTGTGCGATGCGGCGGCGTGCGCGGCGGCTTCGGTGCGGCCGGGTTTGATGACGATGATGGGTTTGGCAAAAGCGACTTCGCGCGCGGCGGATAAAAAAGCGCGGGCATCGCCGATAGTTTCCATGTACATGACGATAGCTTGGGTGCGCGGGTCGTCGCCAAAATATTGAATCAAATCGCCCCACCCGACATCGAGCATCGAACCGACGGAAACGAACGCGCTGAATCCGACATTTTCGCGGAAACTCCAATCCAAAACGCCCGTGAGCAACGCGCCGCTTTGCGAAAGGAACGCGACATGGCCCGGGCGCGCCATCGCGGCGGCAAAGGTCGCGTTCAAACCGCCGATAGGATTCATCACGCCGAGACAATTTGGCCCAATGATGCGTAAGGAGGCGCGTGACGTTGCTGCGGCGCCGGGTTCCGTCGCTGCCCGCCGCGCATTTTCCAGCACGCGGCGTTCGAGTTCCGTACCTGCGGGACCAATTTCTTTGAAACCTGCGCTGATAATGATTGCGCCGCGCACGCCCGCGTCCACACATTCGCTAATGATGTCGGGAACGGTTGGCGCGGGCGTAACAAGGACCGCGAGGTCTACGCGCGCAGGCACATCCGAAATTTTCGGATAACTCTTGATGCCGAGAATGGAAGGGCGTTTCGGATTGACGGGAAAGACGGCGCCGCCGAACGGGTTAGAGATGAGATTCCAAAGAATCGTGCGCCCAACGCTGCCTTGCGTTTCCGTCGCGCCAATGACGGCGACATTCTTGGGCGTGAAAATCGCGTCGAGCGGATTCGCTTCAAATTTCAAAACATCGCCCGCGCGGTCAAAAGGCGCGTGATTGGGAGAGGTAGGATTTTGCATAGGAAAAAAACCGCGACGCGAGACGTCAATTGCGAAACGTCAAGCGTCAAAAATGTTGTATGCGTAGTCAGCGTTCTCTAACGCAAGCAACGCAGAATGTGAAATGTCACACGCCATACGTCAAACGGCTTTTCTGTGACAAATTGCGGCTCTATTATACACGCGGAATTGCGCCGCTTGTACGCGCGCGGCTAATGGCGCGAAATTTTCGGCGCGCCGTTCGAGGCGCGGCATGAACAGTTTGATTGGGAATGAGATGAACTTTCAAGACAAATCGGTCGTCTCAATCCGCCGGGTTCCCGCGCGCACGCTGCGCCACAACGTCATGGCAAAAGGAATGAGCGATGCGGTCCAAAAAAGATACGCCATCCCGTACAGCGTCGTTTGATACTCTGCAATAAAAAGACTCGCCCATAAAAAAATTCCGCCAAGATGTACGGCGCCCAAACCGAACCAACTGCCGCCGAGCTGCGCCGGTTCTGCGGGCAAAAAGACGCGCATAAAAAGATAGGGCGCCAGCGCAGAGCTGAACAATAGAATCCAACCATAGACCAACGCTTGCGGCACATTCTCCACAATGCCCGCGTCAGGCAAGCGAACCGCGTAAAGTAAAACGAACGGCGCGCCAAATATCGGCGCCAAAAGCCACACGTACGCGGTGACCAAACTCCAAAGCCCCGGCGTCCGCCACATCGCGCGTTCATGGCGCAGCGGTTTGATGACGTTGAGCAGCAGCCAAATCATTCCGCCAACGACCAAACCAATGCCCGGCACGGTAAACGCGTTGTTGTCGAACCATGGACCCAAGACGAGCGCCAACGCGCCAAGCGTGAACATCCAAAAAATCGGCGTGAGGGAACGGGGCCACGCGAGCGCCCGCGCGGCAAAGCCAGGATACAAATCCACCAGCAAGCCCGCGCAAACGAGCATGGCAAAGCCCCAAATGTTGGCATGAATATGCACCTCTCTCGGCGCGCGCATTTGGAGCGTCTGATTCCAGCCCTGCCACAATCCCGTACCGACAAAAATGCCCAGCAGTAAATAAATCAAGCCCGCGAGATAAAATTTGCGTCCGCCGCCGAATCCGCTCGGCGCGCGCGCAGATTTGTCGCGCAAAGCAAACAATTGTTGCAACAACAGCGCGGCGGCAATAAAAACGAATATTCCGCCGACGATAATGAGCGCCGCGTGAACCAACGGAATCCCGACCATGAGCGTAAGGATGCCCAAATTCAGCGACAGCCAAATATCCCAGCGCGTTTTGGGTTTTGCGTGTTCCGAGCGCGCGGCGGCGAGCGCGGCGCACACGCCGAACGCGACTTGGGTCAAAATACCGAGCGTGATGAAATGGACGCGCAGCCAGCCCAAGCCATTGAACCAGGGCAAAAGATTCAGCGAAACGAGCGCCGAATCCAACGCCGCCAAGATTGCCAGCGCGGCATACAACAGGGTCATTAAAAAATAAGGATTGAGCATCGGTTTTCCTCCAAAAAATGCCGATTACGGCAGAGCAATTATACCAAGCCCGCGCCCGCGAGACCAAGACGCCAAACGTTTGCGACGAAAAAAAATTTTATCGAGTCGCGCCGCGCGCTGAAAACGCTTCGCGAGGAACCAAGACTCCAAGTGTTTGCGGAAACGCTTGGGGTCTTTTGAATACGCGCGCAGACGGTCAGCGTTGGAGAACGCTTCCTACGCGCTGCGGGTAAGCGCTGCGCGGAATTTCGTTGACACGCGCGCGCGTTTGTGATAACGTGGTGGCGTAACGTGTCGGGCGCAAATCGCGGCTCAAACGCCGCAGAGGACTGTTCGCGGACAATGCTTGCGCGCGTCCAAAGCGCTCTATTACGACCATCCACTCTAAATCTATGTCCAATAAAAATCTGATACTCGTCGGCGCGCTCGCCGCCGCCATCATCGCACCCATCGCGGGCATCGCCTATCTATGGCGGCGGCCGCTGCCCATCATCAACGGCCGTTTGAAATTGCGCGGCTTGAACGCGCCCGTCGAAATCATTCGCGATAAATGGGGCGTGCCGCACATTTACGCGCAGAATGACGAGGATGTTTTTTTCGCGCAAGGTTTTGTCCACGCCCAAGACCGTTTGTGGCACATGGAAATGAATCGCCGTTTGCCCGCCGGACGCCTGAGCGAAATTTTTGGCGACCTTGCTTTGAGCGCGGATATCTTGATGCGCCGCGTCGGCTTGCAGCGCGCAGCCAAGAACGATTGGATGCACGCGTCCACTGAAACGGTGACGGCGTTGAACGCGTACGCGCGCGGCGTGAACGAGTTCTTGAATACACATTCCAATAAATTGCCGATTGAATTTACGCTGCTGCGTTACAAACCTGAACCGTGGCGGCCGCTCGATTCGCTCGCGTGGATCAAAATGATGGCATGGGGGCAAGGCATAAATTGGGACGGAGAACTTTTGCGCGCGGCGATTCTGGATAAACTCGGTCCCGAACGCGCCGCGAAACTTTTGGGTAGCGATCTCGCCGACACAAATCCCATCATCTTGAATCACACGCCCATCCCCGGTTTTGAGCGCCTCGTCGCCGAATTGCGCGACGCGAAAAAATTTTTGAACTTGAGCGCGCCCGTCGGCATGAGCAACAATTGGGTCGTGGACGGCGCGAAATCGGCAACGCAGCAACCGCTGCTGGCGAACGACCCGCATCTGCCGATGCAAATGCCGTCGCTGTGGTACGAAGCGCATTTGATTACGCCGGAATGGCAGGCGGCGGGCGTAACGCTGCCGGGCGTGCCGCTGGTCGTCATTGGTCACAATCAAGACCTCGCGTGGGGCGTGACCAACGCCTTTGTGGACACGCAAGATTTGTACATTGAACAATTCGACGCTCACGACCCGACACGGTACCGCGTGAACGATAGCTGGGAAACCGCCCAAGTGACGCGCGAAGAAATCCGCGTCAAGGGACACGCGCAGCCGCATAGCGTGGACGTGACCATTACGCGGCACGGGCCCGTGATGGACGAGTGGCAAATCCACGCGGGCGACGCGCAGCCCCTGCGCCTCGCGCTCCGATGGGTGGGCCATGACGCTTCGCGCACGCTGCACGCGGGTTTGCATTTGATGCGCGCGCGCAATTGGAACGAATTTACCGCCGCGCTGCGCGATTGGAGCGAACCCGCGTTATCGTTCGTGTACGCCGACCGCGCGGGCAACATCGGCTATCAACTCGCGGGCAATACGCCGCTGCGCAAAAAGGGCAAAGGCGCGACGCCGGTTCCGGGATGGACGGACGATTACGCCTGGACGGGCTGGGTCCCGTTCGACGAATTGCCGCGCAGTTACAATGGCGCCGCGCATTTTTACGCCACCGCCAACAATACCGTCGTCGGCAAAGAATACAAGCATCATCTCTCGCTCGACACCATGAACGGTTTTCGCGCGCAGCGCATTATCGCGTTGCTCACCGCGCAAGAAAAATTGTCCGCCGACGATTTTGCGCGCATCCAGACGGACGTGCATTGCATTCCCGCCGAGACTTTACAAAAATTGACGCGCGCGTACGGCGACAAAATCGTTATCCATCCCGCGCTGCACGGCCGCGGCGCGTCCGCGCGCGACGCGCTGCAACTGCTCGACGCGTGGGATTGTCAACTCACCGCCGATACGGTCGCAGGCGCGTTGTACGAGACGACGCTTTACTTTGCGATGCAGCGTTTGTTCAAACCGTGGCTCGGCGCTTTGACCGATAGTTTCATCGGCGTCGGCGCCCACCCGTTACTGCATCCCGTCAACAGTCCTTATTTGGACCGCGCGTATCTCATCGCGCTGCGTATTTTGGAAAATAAAGAAACGGAATGGATGACGGACGCGTCCGGGCAAAGATTGACGAGCGTTGATATTTTGGCGGGCGCGCTGGGCGACGCGTTAAAATTTTTGGAAACCCATGTCGCTTTGGATATGCGCCAATGGCAGTGGGGCAAACTGCATCGCGTCGTCTTTCCGCATGTGTTGGGCGCGGTGAAACCGCTCGATAAAATTTTCAGCCGCGGACCTTTTCCGTACGGCGGCGATACCTCCACCGTATGGCAAGCCGCGTTTGTGCCGCAAATGCCCATTCCCGATAACGCGG
Organism: Anaerolineae bacterium; assembly: GCA_022072245.1. Lineage (GTDB taxonomy): Bacteria > Chloroflexota > Anaerolineae > UBA4142 > SHND01 > SHND01. The sequence goes on along the minus strand of JAJVIA010000014.1, from coordinate 40,709 downwards.
TCTCTTCGGCATCGTGGCGTCAAATCTTGGACGTGAACGATTGGGACGCCTCGCGCGGCATCCATCCGACCGGACAATCGGGCCATCCGTCGAGCCGTCATTACGCCGACATGCTGCCGTTGTGGTTGAACGGCGAATATCATCCGTTATGGTGGTCGCGCGAAAAAATCTTGGCGCAGCGCGAAGGAATTTTAAGGTTAGAGCTTGAGGACTAGACCGAGCCCCGAGATTGGCGCGTCCAAATTTTGGGCTCGGTTCAGGGAGCAGAACATGAAACACTCACATTGGTTCGTCTGCGGCATTCTTGTACTCGCCGTCATCGCGTTCAGCGGATGCGGCGGTTTGGGCGGCAATCCCCCTGCGAATCCAACGCCAACGCCGCCCTTGCCAACAGCCGTCGTCGTCGCCACCGTCCCCGCGCAAGCGACGCCCGCGGCGATGGAAGGCAAAGCCGCGATTGGCGGCGATGTTTTCAACGATTCGAATGGCGACGGCAAACGCGACGACAACGAACCGCTCATCGCGGGCGTCGCCGTTCAAATCGGCGTCGGACAATGTCCCGCCGGCGTTCTAGCCGTCACGACCACGACCGCCAATCAACCGACGTATAAATTTGAAAATCTGGATGGCGGCGATTATTGCATCTCGATTGACGCCGCGTCGCCGCAAAATACCGCCGTGCTCGGCGCGGGCGTATGGACCATGCCGCAAAAAGCGGTCAACGTTATCACGGACAATGTGAAACTGCGCCGCGCGGACAAATTGAATGTGGACTTTGGCTGGACGTTCGGCATCGTTGGTCAAACCACGCCGCCGCCCGCTGAACAACCCACTCAAGCTGCAAACCAACCGCCCGCCGAACAACCTACCCAAGTTGCAGCGCAACCGACCGTCGTTCCCATCATTCCCACGCCCACCGCATTTATCCAACCGACCGCCGCGCCGGCGCCGTGCGTATTCAGCGCGAAATATGTCGAAGACATTACCATTCCCGATGGACAGGTGATGCTGCCCAATACGCAATTTATCAAGACGTGGCGCGTGCAAAATACCGGTTCGTGTTCATGGGGTCCCGGCAGCGGCTTGCAAAATCTGCAATTCGTCGGCGGCAATCCGCTCGGCGCGCCCAATCTGGTTCCGATTCCAAATCCAATTCCCGCCGGCGTCACCGCTGACCTTTCGATTCAAATGACCGCGCCCGCGCAGCCCGGCACGTACAAGAGCAATTGGAAACTGCGCGCGGATGACGGTACGCTCATCGGCGTTCCGCAAGGCAATTCGCCCCTCTCGGCGGTCATTAACGTCAAAGCTGTAGCGCCGCCGACAAACGTTCCGCCGCCGACCGCGCAGCCAGGGCCAGGTCCCGGACCCGCGCAGCCGATTCAATTCGCGCCCGGCGCAACCGAAGTCGCCGTCCAGGGCCAAATCCCCGCGAACGGAATTGCGACGTATTCCATCAACGCGCAAGCGGGGCAATCTATGGAATTGACGCTTTCCTCCAATAGTCCCAGCGCGCGTCTGGCGGTGCTTTCGCCGATGGGCGTGCCGCTCGCGCCGCAGCGCGGCAATCCCGAAGGGACATATTGGCAAGGCGAACTGACCGCCAGCGGCAACTATATTATCCAAGTGTTGGCGGGCAATGCCGTGCCCATCGCCAATTTTGGATTGAATGTCACGATTCCGGTTCGCATTACGTTTGCGCCCGGCGCGGTTTCCGCCCAAGTGCAAGGCGTTACCGCCGAAAGCCGCGTCGTGACGTACTTGCTCAAGGCGAATGGCGGGCAAACCATGACCGTCGTTTTGAACGCGCCGCCCAACAGCGCGGGCATTACCATTTACGGGATGCAAGATGGCCAACCGTTAATTCGTTCGCAAAGCGGCGCGACGAGTTGGACGGGCCAATTACCCATGACGCAAGATTATGTGATTCAAGTCGTGCCGTTCGGAAACGGTACGGTAAATTACACGCTCAATGTGACGGTGCAATAAAACGAGGGGCGTTCCATAGAACGCCCCTCCAAAATTTTGGAATATGTACAAACGCAAAATGCTCATTGATACCGACACCGCATCCGACGATGCGGTTGCGATATTGATGGCGCATCGGTATCCCGACATCGAGCCGCTGGCGGTTACGGTCGTTTCGGGCAACATGCGCGTCGAGGATGGTTCGCGCAACGCGCGCTATACGATTGAATTATGCGGCGCGCAAACGCCGGTCTATCTTGGCTGCGAACGTCCAATGCTGCGCGAACCCGTGCACGCGTATTGGTATCATGGCTCGGACGGCATGGGCGGCATGAATTATCCCGAACCGAAATTGCGCGCGGCAAACGGACACGCCATCGAGGCGCTGATTGAAAATATCCGCGCGCATGAAAACGATGTAATCCTTGTGACGTTGGGCCCCTTGACCAATGTGGCGAGCGCGTTGCTGCGCGCGCCCGAAATCGCCAAAATGGTTTCGCGCTGCATCGTGATGGGCGGCGCGGCGAACGTCGTCGGCAATGTGACGCCCGCCGCCGAATACAATATCTGGTGCGACCCCGAAGCCGCGCGCATTGTGTTTCGCAGCGGCATGAATTTGGAAATGGTGGGATGGGAAGCGGGACGCGGCGCGGCGGCATTGACGGACCAAGAAATCGCGGCGGTGTATGCGTTCAATACGCCTTTTGCAAAATTCGCGATGGAATGTAACGCGCACGCGCTCCAGCTCGCCAAACATTGGCAGGGCGACCCGGGCATGACGCTGCACGACCCGACCGCAATGGCTGTGGCGCTCGACCCGTCCATTTCAAAACGGCGCGGCAAATATCGCGTAGATGTGGAAACGCGCGGCGAACTCACGCGCGGCATGACAGTGGTGGACGAACGGCATACCGTCGGCACGCAAGCGTATTTCACCGACGAATGGGCGGTGCGGCAGCCCAACGTTTTGACGCATCACGAACTCGACGCGGCAAAATGGAAAGCATTGTTGTATCAATGCTTGCGCTAACCGACTTGAGCCATACGCGCTATGGAAAATACATTGGACGACCTCGACAAAAAAATCCTCGCCATCGTGCAGCGCGACGGCCGCATCACGAACGCGGACCTCGCGCAGCAAATTCATCTGTCGCCGCCCGCCGCGCATGCGCGTTTGAAACGCTTGCAGGAACGCGGCATCATTCGCGGCTTTGTGGCATTGCTCGACCAAGAACGGCTCGGTTACGATTTAATGGCGCTGATTCACGTCACGCTCGCGCAGCATCAGCGCGAACGCGTCCAAGAATTTCGCGCCGCGATTCAGACCATGCCGCAAGTGTTGGAATGTTTTCACGTCACCGGCGAATACGATTATCTCTTGAAAGTGGTCGTGCGAAATCGCCAAGAGCTGGAACAATTTCTCGTGGAAACTTTGACGCCCGCGCCGGGCGTCGGCCGCATTCACACCAATATCGTTTTTAGCCAAGTAAAAACGACGACTGAATTGCAAACAAGCAACTCGCGGCACGCCGCCGCACAAGAGAGTGAAACGAGAAACGCCCCGCGATGAGCGGGGCGTTTCTTTTAATCCGCCGGTTTATCCAACTGCGGCATGAACGCGAGAAAGTCGCGCGCGAACCGTTCGCCGTACTGATTGAGCAGTTCGAGAATACGCGCATTGTCCTGCGAATGTAAAATCAAGCCCGCGTGATGTTCTTTTTTCAATTTCCACACAATTTCGGGGTCGTCGTATGCGGACAAATCGGGCCACTCTTGACGCGCGAGACAGACGATAATGCCCGCGTAATCCTGTTTGACGGGCGGCAGTTGGTACGTCTGTTTGCGCGCGTTCGCCACTTCGACGCTTGCCCATTCACGCCACAGATTGATGCCTGAGGCGGTTTCAATCATTTCCGCGAGATTCGCCCCGCCGACGCGCGCGGCGGTTTCCAGAAAATAAAATTGGCCGTCCGCGTCGCCCTTGATAAATTCCGCGTGCGTCACGCCGCGTTTCATGCGTAACGCTTTCATCACTTTTTGATTAAAGGCGCGCAGCGCGGCTGCGTCCGCCGAAGCGTACGGTAAAACGCGCGACCGAAATACATCTCCGCCGGTAACGACCGAGAGCGGCGGCTTGGCGTAACCGCTCGCAATCGAAAATACTACCTCGTCCTCCCAAAGCACGGAATCCACGTGAAACACATCGCCCGCCACAAAACGCTCCAACACATAATACGACTGTCGGTCGCCGAGCTCGTCCAGCGCGCGCCACAATTCTTCGGACGAGTTGAGTTTCTTGATGCCGAACGACGCGGCTTCCGAGCGCGGTTTCAAAACCCACGGCGCGGGGACGCGCGCCATAAATTCGCGCAAATCGTCGTAATTCAGGACGGGCGAAAAATCGGGGACGTTGACGCCTTCATCGCGCGCCTGCACGCGCATCGCGAGTTTATCGCGGAAATGGCGCACGGTGGTTTCGCCCATGCCGGGGATGCGTAAATGTTCGCGCAGGTTCGCCGCGACTTCGACATCGTAATCGTCGAGCGGCACGATGCGGTCAATCTTGCGCGAGCGCATCATGTAGCTGACCGCGTAGGTGAGGTCGGGCTGCTTGTGCGTATCCGGCATCCAAAACATTTCGTCAATGGATTCGCGGGGCCAGTCCGCGTCTTTGAATTTTTCTTTGGTCAGCAGGTACACCGTACAACCGAGCGCCTTGCACTGCTGCAAGAACGCCGTGCCTTTAAAGTACGAGCCGAGCGCGAGGATGGTGGTGGGATGATTGGACGATTCGGCGATTGGGTGATTGGGCGAGTCAGGCATGAGTTATTTCCTTTTGGTTTTGCATTGCGGTCCGCTTTTCCGCTACAAGTTTTTGTGCTTGGAACGCATTTACGGGTCAGCCCGCGCTTGGCGCCACGCGGAAAAACGTTGGAAACTGCGCGTGAAAAACCAACGGGGCATTTCGCCGGGGGCGAGCGCTTTGGCGCGCCGCCAATACCGGGGAAAACCAAACCAGCGGGACACCGGATTCGATTTGCCTTCTAATTCCAAATCAAAGCGATAGCGATACCAGTGCGCCCGGATGCCCGCGTACCAAGACGGCGGCGCAATCAGCGCCGCATACAATTGCCGTTCACGTTCGGACACGCGAATTCGGTTCAACGCCTGCAAAAAATCGGTTGGGATGGGCGCTTGAAATTGTTCGTTCAAATAATTGAGCGCCAGCGCGAGCCGCAAATTCAGGCGAAACTTTTCCGCCAGCGCAAGCAGCCGCGCCCATTCGATTTGCGCTGCCGCGCCGCGCAAAATCATCAGGACATCGGGAATCCAACGCATAGGCGATACGATATTCCATCTTACGCCGTGAAGGCATACAAAAAGCAAATGATCCGTCGGATGCAGCGTACGCGTTTCAACGTCGGCGATTTGAAGCGGGATGCTGCGCGCCCAAAAATCATCGTCCATCGCCTGATTGCGACACTCTAACAGCACATGCCAATGCAAGTCAAATTGTTCTCGGCGCGCGTTTTCAAAATTCCATCCATCGTGAACCGCGAAAACATTGTCGGTCAGATTGGACAGCGAACGCTCGCGCGGATACCACCCCGCGCGCGTGAGCCGTTCAATTGCCGCGCGGCGCTGCGCGGTCGGCACGAGGACATCAAAATCGCTCATGGGCCGCAGACCGTAATCTTGATAATACAATAAAGTCAGCGGCGCGCCTTTGAGCGCCAGCGTCTTGATTCCCGCCTCATGCAGCGCGCGCAGTTCTTTTGCCATCGTCTGGAATATCATTTGCGTATGCGCCCATTCGCGGCGATAGACGCTCTTGAAACGGCTCTGCCACGCGTCTTGGACGTTCAACGCGCGCAGATTGTGAGACAGCAGCGGCAGGATGCGATAGACTCCAAAATCTAACGGCTGCGCTAAATCGGTCTGCGCTTTCCATTCGTAAAAGGCGCGCCGCGCCGCTTCGCCCGAACCCAGCGCCGCGTGCAAGAGTAATTCTTGCGTCGGCGTCGGCAGCAAAACTCCGCCGGGTTGCTCAGACATGTTCGCCCCGCACCGTCGCGCTCGGGTCAGAAATCGGTTCTACTTGGAATGGCTGCGCGTTACGCGTCAAAACGCGGTCCAACATTTCGGGCGCAAGGCGTTCGAACCGTCCTTGTTTCAAAAGGTATTGCTGCTGCGCGCAGCGCGCCAACGTCAAATCGTGCGTGATTAACAGAATCGTCGGCGCCGCAGTGCGGCGCGCCGACGGCAAATTTTCGTCGGGCAAAATCTTTTCAATCAATTGCCATGCGGCGGCGGCATCCAAATGATTTGTCGGTTCGTCAAGGATGAGCAGTTTGGGCTGACGCAGTAAAACGCGCGCCAGCGCGATGCGCTGCCGCTGTCCTCCCGACAAACGCACGCCCCTTTCGCCCACAAGAGTCTGATATCCCTGCGCGAACTCGCGCACAAAAACATCCACGGCGGCGCTCTGCGCGGCAGCCAGCGTCGCCTCTGCGGACGCATCGGGCATACCGTACGTGATATTTTCCCAGATGGTGCCGTCCAACAAAAGGGGGTCCTGCGGCAGTACGCCAATTTGACGGCGCACCGCGTGCATATCCAATTCTACATACGCATAACCATCGGCAGTCAGCGCGCCTTGCCACGGCTTGTACAGACCGAGCAACAGATTGACTAGGGTTGTTTTACCGGCGCCATTCGGGCCAACTAGCGCGGTGAACGAGTGCGGCGCCAGCGTCAGCGACGCGCCGCGCAAAATCGGCGCATGGTCGTGATAGCCAAACGTCACATCGCGCAGACTAAATTCTCCGCGCAAGCGGCAGCGTCGTGTCCCAGCATACGGTTCGGGCGGCGACGCGGTAAAAAAATGATGCAGCGTTTCCAACGCGTGATAACCTTCGACAAGCGTGGGCGTTACCGCGATAGCGTCTTGGGCGTAGCGTCGCAGCGCCAACAAGATGACGTTGAACGCGAGCAAACTGCCAACCGTAATTTGCCCAGCCGCAACCTGACTGCCGCCAATTACCAAAATCACGCCGACCACCGTCACCAAGATTCCATTTTGAAGCGCGTGCTGTAACGCCTGCTGCGTCAGCAAAGCTTCCACGCTCTTTTGCAAACCAGCCAGCGCGCGCGTTTGACTCGCCAGCTCTTGCGCTTCAGCCGTCTGCGCGCGCGTCAGCGGTAAAAGCTGTAACACGGCGAGCATGTCGCTGTTGAATTTACCAAACACTTGGTTGCGTCGCTCAAAATCGCGCCGCAGAATTGGCAGCGAATAACGCTGCGCCAAAAAAAGAAACGGCGCGATAAACGCCAAGAGCAACGCCAGCATGGGATTTAACCATACCAACGCCACGACAATACCCAAGCCGACAGTCAAAGCCGCCAACATTTGGCCTAAAAGCGCTTCAAAGAATTTGAACGCGCGTTCCGTATCCCAAATCAAAAGCGAATGGAGATTACCGCTGTTTGAGCGCGCATAGAACGCTTGGGCGCGCGTATAGAGCAATTCCAACGCGGCGACGCGCAGCCGGGTGACGGCTGTCGCCGCCGCGTGTCCGCCGGCAACGCGCGCCAGAAACAATCCGACCGCGCTTGCCGCGCCCACTACCGCCATGAGCGCCACGCGCGGCAAGGCGGTTACGCCGACCGACGCGCCGCCCTGCAAATCCTGGAAAACGAGCGCGATGAGCAAAATCGCCGCCAATTGCAACAGCGTTAGCATCACCAGCCATCCAAGCGTGCGGGGCCCAAGACGCAGCCAGCGCCAACTCCAACGCCAAATCGTCAGATTCATCGCGTATTCAATCCCGCGAAACGCCCGCGTCCATTCCAGCCGCGGAATTTAAAAACTTGCGCGTCACAAGCATATTCAGCCGACCGCATCAAAAAATATAGCTGTTAGCGTTCCGGGCGCGCTTGTCTTTGACGCGTCAACGCGGCTTGGATCATTTCAGCATATTCGCGGTCTACGGTTGCGCGCTCGCGCCAAGTTGTATTATTGGCGTGTACGCGGCGGCGCAACACCAGCTGCGGCAGCATAATATTCTGTAGGTTTTTCGCGCGCGCGCGCATCATCCATTCAACCGCTTCCGTCGCGCGCCACTGCGGCGCAAACAGACCAACCCGCATAAACGCGGCGCGTCGAATCAACATCGTACCCGGCGCATAGCTGTCGCGAACCTCTCTGGCAAAACGGGCGGGCGGCATCGCGTCAACGCTATCCTGGCTCACGAACTGCTCCATCTGTCCAAACACCGCCTCCAAGTTCGGTTGTGCGGCAAAGGATTCGGTCTGTTGCGCGAGTTTTTCAGGCATCCAAACATCGTCCGCATCGAGGAACGCGAAAAATGAACCCTGCGCCAGCGCAATGCCCTGATTCCGCGCGGCGCTTGCGCCATTGTGCGTTTGCCAGACATATCGCACCGGAAACTGACGCGCCACGTTTGCGCTCGCATCGGTCGAGCCATCGTCAACGACAATCACTTCCAAGGGCAGCCGCGTCTGCGCCAAGACGCTGGCAAGCGCTTCGCCCAAATACGGCGCGCCATTATAGACCGGAATGATAACGCTGATTAGCGCTGGAGCGGTGGACATACTTTTTTTACGCACGATGATTGACGGCGCGGCTGGCGTCGAGGCGTCAGCCGCGTACAATCAGATTTACGCTTGAGCCAATGCGCGTTTGCGCGAGGTGGAACGCTGCAAGACGCGAAAAATCAATTGCCGTCCATCCGGAGCATTGAGCGATGTATTCATATCGTGGAGGCGTTTGTACAAAAGAGTTTGTTCCAATACGGCCATGGGTACGCCAAGGTCGTGCGCCCGCATAAACCAGTCCACATCGTCCGCCGGACTCAGCTGCGGATCGAGCAAACCCACTTGGGCGAAAACTTGCTTGCGCGCAAGAAGCGTCTCCATAATCCGCAGCGGCAGGGCGCGCTCCAAAATCATGGGCCGTAGTGTGAGCGGAAAAGGATATTCTGGTTCCAAAAAAAATTTACAGTGTGCGACAGCGTATTGAATTTCGGGATGTTCAAGTAGATAACCGATTTGCGCGCTCAACTTGTTTGGCGTCCACAAATCATCGTACGAGAGAAAGGCGATCAACTCGCCGCGCGCTTGGGCAATGCCCAGATTGTACGCATTCGCGGTGCCGCTGTCCGTTTGTACAAAATAACGAATTTGCGGATACGCCCGCGCAATGTCCGCAGTGCCATCGGTGGACTGTCCGTCAACCACCAATATCTCGTACGCAGGATAATCCTGCGCCAATACGCTCTCGATGGCTTGGCGAAAAAAGAGCTCGCCGTTACGCACAATCATCACGACGCTGGCTAATGGCGCGTTCATAAGAATAACTCCGCTTGCAATGTTTGAGGTATCTGGGACAATTCGGTGCCTGCCTCCAAATAATAACAAGGCGTTTGCTGCGCCAAATTCGCCAGAGCAAAAAATTCGGCGGGGCCCGTGCCGGGCAATTGAAACAGCGAACTCGGCGCGAGCGCCCGGAGCGCTTGGGATGGAGCAATCGGCGCGAGCCGCGTATCGCGTTGTCCCGTGACGCGCGGCAGGACCAGCGCGCGCAGCTGCAAACGCCGCGTCAGCTGCGCGGCGGGAACTTGGGCTAAATCCAAGAGCGCTTTTTCGGCGGCGCGTTCGGACGGATTACGCACGACGGATTCGAGCGCGGGGAAATTTTTGAGCGCCGCGTCATCCAATTTGGCGGAATTATAGAGACTGTGAACATAGGGTTCGCCGTTCGACGCGAGCAAACAATAATCATCCGCGACGTATTGCCAGCCCGCCAGCGCCGCCGCCACACAAGCGGTAGATTTTCCGCTGCCGCCCTTGCCAATCAACAATACGCCTCGGTCGTCGAGGCCCACCGCTCCGGCATGAATTAAAAAACGGTTTCGTTCGCGCATCCACCAATGCAGCATCACGCGCAGCGGCGCGCCGCGTTCGTACGTCGGCAGCTGCTCTCCCGCACGAATCCAATAGACGCCCAAATTTTCTTGCAAATCTAAAACGCTCACCGCGCCCACATCCGCCGCCAACGCCGTGCGCGAACGCGTATCGTTAAAACCGCGCACATCGCCGCGCGCGCGACAGGCATCCTGCGCCCACGGACGCGGCGGCATGAGCGTATGCGTCGAAGCGCTGTCCCAAAGACAGATGGTCAAATCGGCGCGACGCGCATTCGGCGGCATTTCCAAATGCGCCAAAGCAGGCGTAATCAAAGGAACAAGCGCGGGTCCTGCAAAGCGCAAACGCACGACAAACCCATCAATCGCATAATCCCGCTGAATGGGCGCGCCCATCTCTTGTTCCGCGCGTTGAAACGCGCCATAGACCTGTTCAAAAAAAATACGCGGCGCGGCGTCAGTTCTGGTTCCAGTCAAGCGCAAGAAATCCTTAAAACGTGTACGGCTCTAGCCAATTCAAAGCCAAGCGTAACGTCAAGTCTTGGCGACGGGCCAACCCTGTTCATCCACTCCATGAATCGGGTCGAGCAGCAGCAAGTCTTGCATATCGGTATACTTGGCAAGCGTCGGGGGCTGAAATGATAAAAGCGCTTTTGGCGCCGCAATCGTCACGGCGCTGGACGACGGTTTGACCGGCAGCGTCGCGGACGGCACAATCAATGCCTCGCGTTCTAATTCGTTCAAAAATTGTTCCGCGTCGCGCCGAATCTCGGCGCGGTCGCCCGCATACTGCGCCATGAGCGCGTCGACAATATCGTCGAGCGACGCAACTTGCGCCAAACATTCCCACACCGTCGCGCCCGTACCGGTTAGACTGAAATACGAACCGGTCTCAAAATCAATAATAATGATTTCCTGCTCGATCGTATGGTGAACGATCTGCGGCGTATTGATTCTAAAAAATTTTGAGGTCATGTTCACGAGTCGCCGGATAGTCCTTGCGCCAAGCGCGCGGCTGCGCGCTTGTTTTGGAAACTATCGTACCTCCTCCTCCGTCTCCCGTATCAAATTATCCACTACCGCTTCCAAACTACCCGTCTCTTTGAACACGCTCAATTGTCGATCCGCGCTCGTGCCGCCGTCCAAAATTTTGAACGCGTATTCCACCTCTTTGCGCGTGCCGAGTTCGTCCAACACGTCGCCGATGAACCATTCAATCATTTCGCGAATCAACTCGCGCGCGGGCAGTTCTTCTTGCTTGCCCCAGTCAATCAGTTTGCCGTCAATGCCATAGCGCACCGCGCGCCATTTGTTTTCTTCGTAAAAGGTTTGCGGGTACATGCGGAAACTCAAATTGTCGCGGCGCAGTTTCCACAGCTTGAAACAAATCGCTTGAAAAATCGCGGCGATGCACACCGCTTCGTCCACGCGCGTACACACATCGCACACGCGAAATTCGAGCGTCGGATAACGTGGATTCAAACGCGCGTCCCACCACAATTTCGAGCCGTCGGGAATGGCGTGGACGCGCACCAGCGCCTGGACAAAATTTTCAAACTCGGCCCACGAGTGGAACGTCGGCGGAAAACCGCTGCGCGGAAAATTGCGAAAGATAATGCTGCGATACGATTTCAAGCCCGTATTGCGGCCCACCCAAAACGGCGAACTCGTCGAAAGCGCCAGCACATGCGGCATCATGTAACGCGCGATATTCATCGCGTCCACGCGAAATTCCAAATCTTCGATGCCGATGTGAACGTGCGTGCCAAAAATCAAAAGTTTTTGCGCGAGTTCCGCCATATCTTGCTTGACGCCCATGTAGCGCTCGAACGGCGTAATCTCTTGCTCGACCCAATGCGAAAAGGGATGCGTCCCCGCCGCGACAATTTTCAAACCGCTTTTCGCCGCGAGTTCCATTACGCCGCGCCGCAGCCGCACCAATTCCGCGCGCGCTTCGGCGGGCGTCTGGCACACATTCGTCCCGACCTCGACCATACTTTGATGCAATTCCGGCTTGATGGATTCCCGCATTATCATTTTGCCGTCTTCGAGCATTTGCGTAATGTACGATTTCAATGCGCGCGTTTGCGGGTCCACGATTTGATATTCTTCTTCGATGCCGATATTGAGCGATGGAGGTTTAAGCATACCCCTCTCCTTTACAGAAATGTCGAAACGTCAGTGTCATGCGGTCGGTAACGCCGCGCGGCGCCATCGTTGCGGCGCCATTCGTACCCACAGCCAATCTATCCCCGCGGCGCTCAAGAGCAATAAAGCCGGCGTCATCGGCAAAGCATAGCGCGTTCCGCCGAACGTCAGCGCCGCTTCCAAATTTACCGCCAAGAGCAAAGCGTACAAGCCAAATAACCTGCGCCACTGCCGACGATAGACAATCATTCCCCACAGCGCCGTCCCCAAAAAAATGAGCCACGGCATCAGTAGAATTTCAAACGGGATGGGCGGCAATTGCCGACTAGAGCGCGTCGTAAAAGACATGGGCGACCACAGACGCAAAATTTTTTGCGGCACGAGCATTGCCGTCTCGACGGGATGCGTTTGCATCCACGTCACCGCAACATTCATAAAGCGGCGACTGCTCTCTGGTTCACCCAACGCTTTCCAGCCCATAAAGAAACGGTCAGGAACCGGTCCGTCGCGCCAAGTTTCCGGGGTCGGTTCGAGTCCGCTGCCATCCGCCAACGCGTTATTGCCTTGCCAAATTTTTACGCCCGCTTGCGTGGTCAAAGGAATAAATTCGCCAAAGACCGCATAGTTGCGAATGCTCCACGGGACGCTAAAGAGCGCCAACATCACCGCGAGCCACGCGGCGAGCTGGAGAGCATGGGAACGCGTAGCGCACAAAAAAAACCACAAGACAATAAAGGGCAGCGCAAAGACGATATTGGGACGAACCATCAACTCTATGCCCAAAATCAATCCCGCCAAGGGCGGACGCCAACGCGATGGACGGCGCAACTCGGCGGCGTACAAAACCAGCGCCAACGTCGCCAAGAAAATCGCCAAAATCTCGGAATATATTTCGCCGGTAATATAAATCAGAATCGGATACAGCGCGCCAAACAGCGCGCCAAGCCAACCGATACGGCGACGGCGAAATAATTCTACGCCTAACGGAAATAACAAAACCGCCGTCAATGCGCCCAGTACGATATTAGCGCCGCGCGCAACGGTCGCGCTTGGACCAAACAGAGCGTACAAGCTCGCCAGAAAAAACGGATAGCCGGGCGTGCGAAACGCCGTCGGCAAATTGTCGGCGGTCGTCATGCCGTTGCCCTGTAACAGACTGAGGGCGAGTTGATTAAAAAAGATTCCGTCGTACGACGGCGCGCTGTTAAATTTCACAATCGCGCCGACATAGATTCCGCGCACAAACAAACCCAAAAGTAAAATGCCCAAAAGCAAAAGCAGCGTGCGTTGTTCGCGGCGCAGCCAAGCGCGCGGCGCGGCGACGGTTTGCGCGGACGCGGATTCGTTTGACGGGGGCATCAACTGCGTCTCGGCTCAATTACGAATGTCGGCACCGTCGAGCCGCCGCCGGCGGTCACATTCACCAGCGCGGCGGTGGACAGGCGACATAACGAACCCGACATGAACGCGCCGTACCAAATGTACGGGTCCGTGTCCAACATGCGGTCATAAATTTGCACCGTATCGTCCACGTAACTGGGGAACGGTTCTTCGGGCAGCGCGACGCGGCGCTGTACGATGCTTGGCTCTTGCAAACGGTCGCGCAGCAATTGTTCCCATTCGCTCTGCGAAACGGTCCAACCCAACACTACGCCTTTGCCGCCATATTCGTCGTTCGGTTTCACCACGAATTCGTCTTTGTTTTGCGCGAGGAACGGCATCAAATCAATTGGCGCGCCATTGTACACCGTTTTACGCTCTTCCAACACGCGCGTCCACGGGATAAATTTTTGGAGCGCGCGCCATTCCTCCGCGTCAAAGAGCGCTTGATTGCGTTCATCCGTCAAGACGGCGAGCGACGCTTTTTTGTGCAGAATTTTACACGCGAACGGATTGACCATGCACACGGCGTTATCGCGCACGGCGCGAATCACCGGATGCTCCAAACCCAAATCGCCGCGTTCGACCAACTCGCTAATGAGTACGCGTTTGTACACCAACTGAATCTCGAAACCGTTCGCCGTGAGTTTGCCGTTGCGATATTCGCACGCGCGCGGATCCACGATTTCGGCGGCATATCCTTGCGCTTGAAAATATTCTTGGAACAATACAAATTCGCTGTACGTCGGCACCTCTTTCCAATCGAGAATCGCAATGTTCGGACGCGTCGTGCCGCCCCATTGGCGCCACGCGTCGAGCAGCGCGTGCAGCATCTGATTGCGCGTCGGCAGCGGGCGCACTTCGTACTGTTTTTGAAATTCGCCCATCACGCGCAAGCCGTAAAACACTTGGCTCAAGACGTCGGTGTACGCCTGCGCGGCGGGAATTTCGGCGTTGTATTCGGTAAATTGCACGACGCCCTGCTCGGGCAGATAAAACGAATCCATGCGCGCGGAAGGGCTGGGTTCTTGGAAACCAAATTTTTCCGCGACCATGCGCTCTTCCCAATCGTTCAAACGAAACTGCGCGCGCACCGTTTCATCCGCCAGCGCCGCGTGGTACGCTTTGCGAAACGCGGGCATGACGCTGCGAATCGCGTTTTGCAAAAAATGATATTGTTCCGTCGTCAAAAAGCGCGGGCGCAGCACCGTCACGACATCGCGCGCGCCAAAATACAAACCGCGTCGCTTGGTTTGGTCTTGCAGTTGAGCCCACGATTCGCGCGCCACGTCGGGCGTGAGCAGATTGTGGTAGGTTTCGATGGCTTGATGTAACATGAGGGTCTGAGGAACAAGCGGCAGGCAGCGCCTTGCGTTCGTGCGACGCGCTCCCTGCCGCGTTTTACCTAAAAGAATTGATTCCACCGCATTTCGTTAATTTGCGGGCGCGGGTTGAGCGCGAGCTTGATGCACATGTCCGCCATGTGCGTAACGCACCAGTTGAAAAATTCTTCGCCGAGCGAATAAATATCCATGTCGGGCGCGGGATTCATGAAATCAATCGCATACGGCGTCCCGTCGCGGATGGCCCATTCGACCGTATTCATGTCATAGCCGAGCGCGCGCACGAGACGCGCCGAATCGTTGTAAATGCGTTCGTACATCGCCGCGTCCAAATTGTGGCGCGCGTATTTGCGTTCGGACGGGTCATAGTGCATGACCAAAATATCGCTCTGCTCCAGACACATACAGCGGATGTAATTGTCCCATTGGATGAATTCTTGCAGAATCATGGTGAGCAAACCGCTTTCGTTATAGCGCAGCCACAATTCATCCATGCTGTTGATTTTGTACACCTGTTTCCAGCCGCCGCCGTGCGCGTCTTTGAGAATCACCGGAAATCCGCCGAGATACTCGATGTGTTTCTCCCACGGAATCGGAAATTCCAGATTCCGCAGCGATTCATTGTGAATGATGCCCGGAATATATTCTTTGTTGGGCAGCGCCACCGTTTTGGGCGACACCAAACCCAATTTCGTCACGAGCGACGCGCCGACAAATTTATCGTCCGCCGTCCACATGAACGGATTGTTGACGACATGCGTGCCTTGCAAGACCGCGTTTTTCAGATACGAACGATAATACGGCACCTCGTGCGAAATGCGGTCAACCAGCACGGCATATTCGCACGGCTCGTCCATGCGCGTGCCGCCCAGTTTGGCGTATTCCGCAATCACGCCCTGCTCACGGCGGTTCACCTCTTTGATAAATTCGGGGGGGAACGACCATTCGCGTCCGATAATGAGGCCGATTTTTTTGGTCATGGTTTCGACTCCTGAGTGGAATAGTGCAATTATACAACCGGATTCAAAGGAAAAGTTTGGCGGGCGCCAAAGCGAGCGTGAGCGCGCGCACGTTCTGCTCAAGCCGCGCCAACGCGTTTTCGGAATTCATTTCGTCCAAATCGGGGATGCGCCAAAATTCAGTTTTGTTTTCCCATTGCGGAAAATACGCGCGCAGCATCGGACGATGTTCCGCTTCGTACATGGCAATGATGCGTTCGGCGCGCGTCAAATCCGTTTCCGTCAATTGCATCGGATACCGCGTGACATCGGGCGAAATGTTGCGCGCGCGCAAGCCAGCTAGCGCGGCGGGCGAAATGGATCCCGGGTTGCGGCTCCATTGCGCCACAATGCCGCGCGATTGCGCGCGCCATGCCAGCTCATTTTCCTGCGCGAGGTGATTGAAAAGAATCTCCGCGAACCGACTACGATAATAATTGCCGCTGCATAGGAATAAAATTTGCCTTTTCATCAATACGTAAAGCGTTCCCACACAAACATCGTTTGCCATGCGGCATCATGCTTGAGGAACGCGGTGAGCGCTTCCGTAACCTGTATTTTCGACAAGGTGTCGCCGCGCGCGCGCAGCATCGAATCATCCTTGCCGTCATTGTATTCGAGATAGTACCCTTCGGCGGGGCTGCCCGTCGTCTGCATAAACTGCTTGGTCGCGTTATCCTGCAAAATCACAAACTCGATGTCGCCGCGCTCCATTGCCGCGAGCGCATTGCTCAAATCCTCTGCGGTGGCGTTGGGATACGCCGTGTTTGTAGAATCCATGTAACCGGTAGAATCAAACAACCCTGCGCCGCCGGGTAAAACCAAATCCATCGTGTCCCCCCTTGGACGACCATAACGGTTGCGCCAACAATCCTCTTGGCGGTTTCCGCGCCTCACGCGAACCTTATTCGCCGCGCTTGCCTATCCAAATCTATCGTCCCACCCAAACGCCCCACGCCCGCCAACATTTCTATCCGGTCAAGGTTGCGCGATATAAATGACGCGGAGGATGGGGAAGCGTTCCATTCAATCACTCTTCGGCATCCTCAATCAGCTTGAGTAAATTCTCTTTATTGTAAGAGTTCTCGATTGGAAGAATTTCCTCACCATCATAAAAACTGTCGCCTTCAAAAGACTCGACAATCCAGCATCAAGCTTCGCGCCCATTTACTATAACCCTGCCCGGAGATACGAACGCGCCATTGGTAAAAATCATTGGGCGTCCTACATATATTTCTGGTTTACGATTCTTCATGGAGAAATGTTCCTCTGACAATAGCAAATTTCTTCACCGAGTCGAAAAATTCTTGGAGTTCCCTATAGGAACGAAAAACAAACTGTTCTTTGACATGCAAGAATGGGTCCTTGTTCACTTCCATCTCAAATTTCGTTTTTGAGGTTTCTTTGGAAACGATAAACATCCTGATACGCAATTTTCTAATCTGATACATTCTCAAAAGACCTTTGGTAATGTCTGTTGAATGCTCAACTTCAAAACAATGTGTCGGGTAACCCTCATCATCAAACCAGATAACATCTATCTGCTTTACTTTATCAAGCAGACGCTCTGCAATATATTCTGTTGGCATCTTTTTTTCGGATGTAAGATCACCGAGTTTACCGTAATGACTTTCCTTGCTTGGGTCTGGTGTAAATGTTCGATAACCTAGCCATTTACCGATAAGAATAATTTTTGCTTGGATGTCTTGATGAGTTACACCACTTTCTGGATCAAGATTTGTAAAGCCCGATAACAGCTCAAGATTTACAATTTTCTTTATCTCAGAAAGGTCAAGAGAAGGTGACACATCGGCGGACAAAAAAATCTCGCCAATTTTTTTTAGCTGTAACTCTGGAATTTCAAGACAATACATCCCATCCTCAGTAAGAATTGTGTGAAATTGGAGTCCTCCTTGTTTCGTCTTTTTCAATTTCTGTCGTTGCTCAACAAGTTTGTTAACCGTCCCAACACAAATATCAATTCGCGTCCGATACTTTTTCGCAATGACCAATAAGGTTTTGTCAGCGCGAATCTTTAACTCATTCAGCAACTCTGGCGAGACACCATGCCAACCTGTAGCCGCGCCGAAAATGCAATAGTACTTTCCATTCTTGTCAACGAAAAGTTTACGTGATGGTTTTGCCGGTGTTAGGGGCGATTTTTGAATTTTTTCTAACTCCTGAATAACCATCTCTCTATCGGTTTGTGTAAACTTGGGTGCAGAGTCCATGTTAAATATATCCTTTGAAAGCAATCCTTGGCCAATGTGCTTCTTTATACCACCTTCACTCATTCGCGCTCAACAACTCGGTAGGCAACTCCGCCCACACCTCACGCTGTTCCACCGTCTCCACCCAATTCTCTTGGCCACTCCATTCTGTAATCGCAATCGCGTATACACTCGTTCGTTTCAATTCCTTGTCTGTAAGCGGACGAATCAGCGCGCCGACGGTGTAGTGTGAAAAATACTTTCGCATCAAGCCATACAATGCGCGTTCCTTGTCCGCGCCATGTTCCGAAACCCGAAGGGCGCCGAACGCGATGACACTGCGAAATTGCACCAACAATTCCAATGCCACATTCGACGGCAAAAAATTTTCCGACTCCAAAACCTTAAAACAAACACGCGCGTTGTGTGCCGCGTTGGCGCGCATCCGACCGACGACATTCGAGTGTAAATAAATTTCGCGCCACGACGCGTCATACCAAAACGTTGTCGTATCAAGAAACGGCTGTCCAGCGCACACTGCCGCAGTGTGCGCGAACTGTGCGCGGCACGATGACAGGCGACGTGTTGACAATGAGAAACCGCCCCTCTTTGGTGATGCGATGGACTAGGCAAAAAACCTGCGTGAGAAAATCCAAACTCACCTTGCCCAAATTTTTTACCGCCCACAAACGCACTTGGTCGTTTGGATGCTGCAAAAACGGCAGCAAAATTTTGGCGTCAAACCCGCGCGGCAAATAACCCAGATTTTCCAAAATAAAAAGCAGCTCGCGGCTGTCTGATTTTTCTTGAATCAGCCGATGCAGACCCGCCAAATCATTTTGTTTCAATTCCGCGATTTGCGCTTTGGTTATCATTTCCGCTTTAACTTGCCCCATTCCACCCTAAATTTTCCTAGTACCGCTCCCCCACAAAATACTTTATCATCGCGCGCCATGTGGGCCAGTCGTGGGGCCATTCGTGACCCCACATCGAAAGTTCGTGGGGGATGCCCTTTTGGCTCAAGAGCTGCGAGAAATAACGCGACGCGCCCGGATTTTCGTAATTGCCCTGCCCCGTCGCAAGAAAAATATCGCGCTTGTGTTGCAGCGCGTTCAAATATTCGCCGCCGAGCTGCGGCACATATTCGACCGGATTGTTGAAATAGATATTTTCGTCCGAATAATCGGTGTGGATGTAATGCCGAATATCGTAATCGCCGCTCATCGCAAGCGTACCGGCGAACAGGTCGGGACGCCGACACAATTGATTCATCGCGTGATACGCGCCGAGCGATGCGCCGCACGTAATAATGCCAAACCGCCCGCGACACGAATTCCAAATGTACGGCACGACTTCGTCGCAAATATATTTGTTGTATTGCACCTGCCGCCACGCCATCGCGCCCGGATGCATGCCGCGATTCAGCCACGCCTCGCGATTGATGCTGTTGATGGAAAATACCTTGACCTTGCCGCCGTCAATGAACGGCGCAAGCGCGTCAATCATTTGAAAGCGTTCATATTCCAAAAAATCCGCCGCCGCCGTCGGAAAGAGCAACAGCGGAAAACCGTAATGTCCGTACGTCACAATACCCATCCACTGGTTCAAACTCGGACTGTGCCAACCGTCAATGAATCGCTGCATGATGCTCCTTTTGACGCGCTGCATAGCGCGAATGATTTTGGGTCAATCGAAATCCAAAATGCCAACTTGAACTTGTTCAAACGCCGTTCGAACAGCGCGGCGGTCAAGCCAAAACGTTTTCGGAAACGTCCGACTCGATATGAGTGCGCGTTACGCGTTACGGCTTGACGTTCAACCACGAATAAAATCCGCCGAGGCCATCTTCGATGCAATCGAGATTTTCCGGGTCGTCGCGCCACAAACGCTGATTCTCGCGTTCCACCAAAAATTTATACGCGTACCGACCGCGCGGCGGCCGCGGTATAACGCCGTGCCACACGCCCGGCGCGCGCTCGTACAAATAATGCGCGTGCGTGCGCCAACCGTTCCACTCGCCCACCGCCGCGACGCGCTGCGCCTTGACGTCATAGTACGTAAATTCAATCGAGTCGGAATGAATTTGCGGCGACAGCGGAAAATTTGCCAGCGCGCCGTTCGGCGCGCGCAGCGCGCGAGCGACCGCGTGCGCCGCGTTCAGCGCGCCGCAGCCCTGCGGCGCGCGCGAAAATTGTTCCAGCGGATGCGCCGTTTCCCTGAGGATACTTTTAATCTGCGCGGGCGTCAACGTCGGATTCGCCTCCAACATTTGCGCCGCCACCGCGCTCACCAACGGCGCCGCCATCGAAGTGCCGTCGGCGTGCTGATAATGCGCGTGAATATATTTTTGCTCGATCATCCGCGCGCGCAGCGTCGCGCGGATTTCTTCCAGCGGCAGCGCGAGCGTTTCTTTTTTGAACGTGTTTTCCGCTTTGCGCGTCTGCAATAATTTTTCCAATTCATCATCGGACGCGTGCAGCAGTTTCCACAAATACTGCCCCTCGTTATACACCCACGTCTGCGGCAGCATCGGCGCGGGCACCCAACGCGCGGGCGCAATCACATCGGGTTTGGACACATTCTGCCCGCCGCGTCCATAATTGGAGGGATACAAGCGAAAGCGTCCGCGCTCCCACGAATTGCCATCGTCCAAACCGCCCACCGTCAGCGCCGACGGCGCGCTCGCCGGCGGCATCACCCGTTCGGCATTATCATTCCCCACCGCGCACACAACCGTCATGCCGCGCGCCGACGCTTCTTCCACCAAATCGTCCAATTTCGTCAGCGTGCCGTCCGATGGAAAATCGCCGCCGACCGAAAGATTGACGACGCGGATATTGAAATGATGCTGCTGTTCCAACGCCCACGTCAGCGCGCGATAAATATCCGTCTCGTGAATCGCGCGCCCGCGGCGATTGCCCGTTTTCACCAAGACCAAACGCGTATTATAGGCAATGCCGCGATATTTGCCTTCCGACAAAAAACCATTGCCCGCCGCGACGCACAAAGTCATCAAGCCGTGCCAGCTCGTCAGCGCGGGCCGTCGAAAACGCGGACGCTCGACCGGTTCCCGCGCCGTCGCGTCCACATGCGTCAAAATGCGATTGTACGGTTTTGTGAGGTCGGGATGCGGATAAAAACCGGAATCGAGAAACGCCATTACGACGCCGCGCCCGGTGAATTGCGGATACGCGTGCATCCGATACGGCATAGCCAGCAGCGCGCGTTCGGCGCGCGAATACACCGGATACGGCAGCTGCAATTCGTGCTGCATAGATTCGGCGCGCCGTTGTTGACGCGTCAGCGTCACCGCATCGAGAACGCAGCGCGGGCAAGCGCCTTGCGCGGGTTTCCATTGCGGCGTTTGCGTTTGCAGCGCGCGCACAATGTGCGCTTCGAGTTGACGATTGAACGCCAGCAGAATCGCGTCGGTGCGGCGTCCACAGCGCGGACAAAACACGCCATCCGCCGCCGCGCTGCTCGCGCGGCGATGCGCAACGGACATGTTTTCAAGCGAAACCGACACGCGCACGAGTGTAGCACGAGAGGGAAATGCCTGTCAAAATCCGCGCAGCTCTCGCGCCGATTTCGTTGTATAATGACGATATTCCGCGTTGGGATTGGTGTTTCTTCGAATTTGGTTTTCAGAAAACCTCTGCTTCCGATGCCGCTTCGCGTTTCGTCCAAACTCATTGCGCCTCACATCGTCATCGCGCATGCTCTTTAGGGCGCACATTCAGGTCGGTACCCACCGGCAACAAGGAGGTCTGCCATGTCCGCTCTCCCGAAATGGATGTTTGTCGGCGCGTTCTTGGTTTTGTTGTACGCGCTCAGCGCCAGTCAATTCGTCTTGGCGCACCCACTCCCTCCACCGGAAACGGAATCTGCCGCCGCGCTCGCACCGGACAAAGCATTGCCGCTCAACCATTTTCTGTGTTACCAAATCACCAATTCGACGCCTGTCTCGGAAACGGTGAGAACGCAGGACCAATTTGACGTCCGCCCAAAACGGACGCGCGTCGGACAGAGTGTGCGCTTTTGCAATCCGGTCCAAAAAACCAAAGAAACTGTTGTTACACCCATCAAATTCCCCAACGACCATTTGATTGCATATCGTATCGGTCAGCATGATCCGAACAAATCGCTCAATGTGGAGGTCAAAAATCAATTTGGCATTCAACAACTCAAAGTGTACAAGCCCGCCGAAGTATTGATGACGCCCACGCGCAAACTACCGCACCCCAAACCGCAAAACACCGACCACTTTAAATGCTATTATGTCGAAGGGCTATCGCTCGGCATCGCGGTCACACTCGAAGACCAATTCCAAAAAGGCGATACGGTCGTGGCGACACCCTTTGCTTTGTGCAACCCGACGCGCAAATATCACAAAGACAAGTGGACCGAAGTTCTGCATCCCAAAGCGCATCTGGTCTGCTACCAGATTCAGCCGCTGCCGTTTACCGCTACGCGCGACACAGCGAACCAATTCCGCAAAGAAACAATCACCGTCACACTAGCGGACCTGCTCTGTGTGCCGTCCCGCAAACAGATTTTGGATTGATAAAACTGCCGCACCGGAACCGGTGCGGCAGTTTATTTTTCAAGATACGGAATCGTCTGCGGACCTTCGGGGAGGACACAGAGTTTCGCGTTCGGTTTGTTCCACATTACGCGTCGGCACAATTTGCGCCGCGCGAATTTCCGCAGCGCTCAAGCCCTCCGCAACAAATGCGCACGCGCCCGGTTTTGAATCTGCTGTTCGTCGTCCGCACAATATCAAACGGTTCGCGCACGCGCTGCATCGCCACTTCGCGCGCAAACGCGCAGCCCGCGTCATGACTCACATCAAGGTCACCGCAAAAAATTCCCGTCACGTCCAAATCGCGGTTGAGCGTCACATTGAAATTGAAAACAAACGCGGATTCACCGCGCGGGGTCGGATGTTGCAGCGCCAAGCCCGCCGCGTCGTATTTTCGTCCGACGCTTTAATCCGCAATTGTGTTTTGCCGTACGCAAGTTGTATTTGCATTTTGTAAATTGCATCTCGCTTAACGCATCACGCGCCATAAAAAGTTACGCGGCGCGATTTACCACAAGCGCGATACATCCTATCCAAATCCGCTAGAGCCACCCCCGCCGCCCCCGCCGCCGCTGGAACCGCCGCCCGACCAACTTGAAGAATCGCTCGACGACGACCACGAACTGCTTGAATCGCTCGACGACGAACCGCTCGACGATGACGCAAGCTGATCCAGAACGCTGCGAATATCCTCCCCAAACGATTGGGTGCGCGTTTGCGACGTTCGGTCCGTGAATGCCGCGGCGGACAAATTCAAAAAATCAAACATGTTGCCGCTGACGTGATTCAAACTGACAAACGAGCCGCGCGCCAAATCATCCAAATTTGGCGCGGCAGTTTGTTCCGTCGGCGAATCGTGAAATAGCGGCGCGGCGGGCGCGGGCGCAGGCGCGTTCGGCGCATGGGTCGAACTTGACGCGGCGGCGGCGGAAGGAACTGAACTCACATTGCGCCACGTCCAATCGTCATTCGCCGCGCGCTGGGCGTCCGGCATGTCGTATGGCACGTACCACGTCGGCGCGGGCGCGTCGGTTTGTTTGAATTTTTCAATCCACGTTTTTTCCAAACCAAACGCAATCGCGTACGGCAAATATTCGGCGAACTTGGTTTGCGCGTTCTGGAGATTTTCGTACTTTTCCAATTGCGTGAGATAGCGTTTGAACGCGTTCCATTGCGCGGCGGCGGTCGCGCCTTTGGCGGTGCGCTGTGGCATGACGCGACTCAAGCCCAAGAGCGCGAGGAAAAAAATTTCCAAACCGCACAAGGGCAAAAACGCCATCGGCGCAAATACAATCAGCAAACAGGCGGCGCCGACGGCAAGCGGCGGCACAATGAGCGCGCCCCATTTGCCGATGCGAAAATATAAATTGCGCGTCGCCAGCGGACTCGCGGGGAAAAAACCGCGCGCGACGGCTTCGCGGTACAGCGCGTCTTGCAAAGTTGTGAGATGGGTATAGAACGCGCCGCGCAAATCGCCCAAGGTCTGCATCGCGCTGCCGCGCAGCAGCGCGTCGAGCGTCTCTTTTTCAAACGGCGCGAGGCCCGCGGCGCTTTGCGCGGTGCGCGCGTATTCGGGCGCGCCGAACGCATCGAGCTCGCGAATTTGTAAATAACCGCGCCGCGCCAAATCTACCATCGTCGCCACAATATCTTGGACGTCCGCGCGTTCGTCCAACAATGTGCCGACGACGCCGGGCGGCGTATCATCCGGCGGTTGCGGCAAAAATTCCGCGCGAAAGGTAGTCGGCTTGTCGCGCCCCAAGAGATACCACAAGACAAGCAGCAGCAGCGGTCCGCCAAACAAAAGCGCGACGAGCGCCGCCATCGCGTAAAAATTATTTTGCGCGGCGACTTGGGCGACATAATCGTCCCACTTTTGCCATTCGGCGGGTTCTGCGCGCAGAACGTGCGGAAATTGCGCGCGAATTTCCCATTCCATTTTTGGCGAAAACGGCCCGCCGTTAAATTCAATCGTCTTGCCATCGCGCACGCGCGCGCCGCCAGCTTGATCGGCATTGACGTATGTCGTCGCCGTGAGTTGGTCGGCGGAAAATTCTTGCGGCAGATGCAGCGTCACGCGCGACGATTCAATTGGATACGCGCGGTCGCTCTCGATAAATTTCCACCAGAATTGGTCGCCTTGCGGATAAATGCGCGTCGCGCCCCGCACCGTGTATTTCAATTCAAAGGTATGCGTATCCGACAAAAATTTTTCGCGCTGATTCGTCGCGGGAAAACGCCAAGTGATTTTATAGGCGTCCGCCGATTCGTCCACGTTAAAAGTATAGTCGCCATAGCTGTCCTGAAAAACGCGTTCGCCTTCGCGCACGCCCCATCCGGTAATGTCATTCAATTTATTTTTAGGAATCTCACGAAAAGCAAAAGTGAACGAGCCGTTTTGAAAATCCACGACCCACGTTTCCACAAAACTCACATCGCCGTTTTGCGAAATGGTAATGTCGGCGTTGCGTTCGCGCACGACCACGCCTTTACCGGATTGCGCGGCAGCCGCGCCGCTCCATCCGTACAGCAAGACTGCGGTCAGGAAAAAAATATAAAGCCATCGCCTGATTGACATGGGCGCTATTATAAATGAAAAAAAGCATTGACCCGAAACGAGTCAATGCTTGGATTATTCGTCATCCTCTGCGCCCACAATTTTGAAGGTGCGCTCTTGCATCGGCGCGGGCAGCGCCGCCGGCGTCGGCGGCGCCAAATAATTGCCGTACGGTAAAAAGTTTTGCGGGATTTGATTTTGCGGCGGCGCGACGACAATGATTTGCGGCAGCGGCGCGGTTTGCGGCGCGGGCGCGGGACGATACACTTGGTACGGTTCGGGTTCCGGCTCTGCTTCCGGTTCGACAAAAGAGCTCGCCGGATACATGCTGCGCTCGCGCGTCAACGCAATCAGCAAACCGACAGAAACGGGAATGCTCGCCAGAATGCCGCACGACACGCCCGCAATCGTCATAATCGCTTCATCCGAAAGACGCGCGCCAATTTGATACGCCAAAACGGCTGCGCCGACAATGAGCGCCAAAATAATTCCGGTCCGCCACAACACTTAACGCCTCCCCATAGTTTGCCGCAGCGCGTCCTCGTCCGCGCGCGGCAGATGCGCGATTTGCACGCGCGTTTTTTCGCCGTTCGCAATCAGTAAAAAATCGCCGCGCCCCGCCAGTTTTTCCGCGCCGCTTTTTGCCATGCCCGACGCGACCAACGCCTCGTGCGCGGACGTCACCTTGCCGACGAGCCGCGCGGGAAAATTTGCCGTGACCAAATTGCCCATGACGCGCGCGGTGGGCTTTTGCGTACACGCCACAATCGAAATGCCCGCGCTGCGGCCCCGCTGCGTCAAACGCGTCAACAGCGTTTCCAACGCGCTGCCGCCTTGCATCAATAAATCCGCGAGTTCGTCCAACAGCGCGACGATATGCGGACGCGTAACGCGCGCTTGCTGGCGCCGCGTCATTTCGTCGGTCAGCCATTCCAAACGCTCGCGCGCCGTCTCTGCGTCCGACACGGGCGGACATAACAAATGCGGCATATCTGCAAATCCCAAAAAATCGCTGCCTTTGGGGTCCACAATCAGCAATTGCATTTCGCGTTCGGGTTGAAACAGAACGAGCGACGCCAATATGCTGCGCGCGGCTTGACTTTTGCCCGAACCGGTGGTTCCTGCAATCAAGAGGTGCGGCGCGTCCGCGCTCCCCAACCGTACCAACAGCGGCAACCCTTCCGGCGTCAAACCCAAGAGGACGGTGCCGGGCACGCGCAACGCTTGATGCACGCGCGCATCTTGGCGCAGCTGCGTTACCAATGTTTGGAACGCGAGCAAGCGCGCGTCGCGGCGCGGAATCTCGACATGCAGCGCGCCCTGTTCGCGCACAATGCGCGCGGCGGATACGCCCAGCGCGAGCGCGATTTCTTCGGCAAGTTGTTCGACGCGGCTGATTTTGGTCGTCGGCGCGGGCGCAAGCTGAAACTGAATCGTGCGCGGCGTCACGCGGCCGCCGGTCACGCGCACGGGCGCTTTGTGAACGGCAAGCACAGCTTCAATGCGGTCGGCTTGCAGGTGGAGGCGTTGCTGTAAGGGAAACATCTGCTCTGATTATACAGAACGCATGTTCTAATGTCAATACGCATAGTCATTAAAAATTTTGCGCGCCCAAATAAAAAAACTTTCGGCATAACGACGCGTTTTTTGCGCGTCCAAATTCCGAAAGTCGGCAGCTCGACCTACAATTTGAATGAGCGCGGCTATAATTCAAAAACCGCGTGCGTCAAGCCCTCTTCGATGTCATAGCTCAGTTTGAAACCCAATTTTTCCGCCACGCGTTTCATCCCGGTATTTTCCGGCAAAATTTCGCCGATGATTCTTTGTAATCCTTCGGCGCGGCCGATTTCGATGAGCTGCGCCAAGAGCGTCGTGCCGAGTCCCTGCTTTTGCATATCGTCGCGTATCAAAATCGCAAATTCCGCGTCGCCAATTTTTTGGAGGCGGCTGAGCCGCGCGACGGCGAGCAATTCGCGCGCGGCGGCTTGGTCGGCGGCGGCGGGCAATTCGCGTTCGACCACCAGCGCGATTTCGCGGTCATAATCGTTCGTCGCAATGCGCGCGAGCCGTTCGTGCGCGATGCGCTGCGATAAATTCAACGCGTGAAAGTAACGCAGATACACGCTTTGCTCGGACAATTTTTCGTGAAAGTGAATTAGCAGCGCTTCATCTTCCGAACGAATCGGACGAATCAGCACGGGCGAACCGTCGCGCAATTGGAACGGCGTGACGTATTGCTTGGGATAGGGTCGAATCACGGGGCGCGGCAAAGCTTGAGTTGCCAGCGCGGGGTCGTGCAGCATAATGCGCGCATCCAGCGCCAACGCCTGCGTCGCGCCGCCGGTTTCGGTAAAAGGCGGCAGCGCCACCAACGGATGAATTTCAATCGCTTTGATGCGCGGCTGTTCGACCACGAGTTGACTAAAGCGCGCGAGGACCTGTTCCAACGCTTGCGTATCCATTTTGGCTTGGCGCAAAATTTTATAGACGCGCGTATTTTCAATCATCCGCCGCGCTTGGGTGGTATTGAGCGAAGGCAAACCGAGCGCGTCATCGCGAAACCGCGCGTCGCGCAGCAGCGTCGTTTCGTCAAAGCGTCGGTCCAACACATCCGTCGGCGCCGAACGCGGCTCGGCGCCAAAACGCAGAACCGGCCCAAACTGCGCGTCAAACATACTGCCCATGTGCAGCGCATATCCATCGCGCAGATTCAACATGGGCTGCAAGAGGACGCCGCGAAATTTTTCCTTGCCCAATAAATTTGTGACCGTATTTTTTACCGCGCGAAACGTCGCGCGCACATTGTTGGCGCTGGTGATATTCAAAATCACGCCGTCGTATTCGCGTTTGCGTAAAATCTGGTCCGTGTTGAGTTTCATGACGACGGGATACCCCAACGCGTCCGCCGCGTGGACCGCTTGCGTGGCGGTGGTCACGAGCCGCGTTTCGACAAACGGAATGCCGTACGCCGCGAGAATTTCTTGCGATTCTTTTTCGGTCAACAACGTGCGTTTGGCAGCCAGCGCGCGTTCAATCATTTCCTGCACCCGCGCGCGCGCGGCGTCGTCCACTTCCAGGTCCAACGGCGCGGGCGTTTCATACAGCGCGCGCACATTTTCGCTATAGCGCCAGAGATAATTAAACATCCGCACCGCGTGGTCGGGATACGCAAACACCGGCACGCCCGCGTTACGCAATACGTTCGCGCCGACTTCGACTTCGGCGCCGCCCATCCAGGCGGCGAGCAACGCTTTATTTCGCATTTGCGCGAACGGTTTCACCGCTTCGGCGGAAGCGGTCGGGTCGGTCATGGCTTGCGGCGTCAAAATCGCCAAGACGCCGTCGGTTTGCGTATCGTGCGCCAGAACGTCCAACGTCTTGGCGTACAACGCCGGTTCCGCGTCGCCCAAAAAATCAATCGGGTTGGCGTGGCTCCAATGCAGCGGCAAAAATCCGTCGAGCTGCGCCAGAGTGTCGCCGCTCAATTCCGCGAGCGCGCCGCCGTATCGCACCAACGCGTCGGTGGCGAGGACGCCGGGGCCGCCCGCATTCGTCAAAATGGCGAGCCGAGGACCCTTGGGACGCGGCTGCTTGGCTAACACTTCGGCGATGTGAAACAGGTCGGCAATCGTATCCACGCGCAGCGCGCCCGCGCGGCGAAACGCGGCATCCAAGACCGCGTCGTTTTCCAATTCCGCGCCGGTGTGACGTTCCGCCGCCTGCGCGCCCTCTACCGAACGTCCGGCTTTGAGAATGATGATGGGTTTATCCAACGCCACCTGGCGCGCCGCAGAGAAAAACGCGCGCGCGTCGCCCACCGTTTCCATGTACAACACGATGCTTTGCGTCTGGCTGTCCGCGCCGAGATAATCAATCAATTCGCCCCAACCGACATCGAGCATCGAACCGAGCGACACGAACGCGCTAAAACCAAAATTTTCGCGGATGCTCCAATCCAAAACCGCCGTGCCGAGCGCGCCGCTTTGACTCACAAAACCGATTCCGCCCTTGCGCGGCAGCGAACCCGCAAAAGTCGCGTTCAAGCCGCGACTGGGCCGCATCACGCCCAAAGAATTTGGGCCCAGAATTCGCAGCGGCGCCAAACCCCCTCCGCGCTGCGCGTTTTCTTGGATTTGCGCTTCGAGCGCCGCGCCTTCCGCGCCGCTTTCACGAAAGCCCGCCGAAATAATCACCGCGCCTTGCACCGCCGCGGCGGCGCATTCGCGTATGATTCCCGGTACCGTCGGCGCGGGCGTCGCAATGATGGCAAGGTCAATCGGTTCGGGCGCGGCGCCGATATGCGGATACGCTTTGATGCCCAGCGCTTGGGGCTGCGATGGATGAATGGGATATACCGTGCCGCCAAAAGGGGTATCGAGCAGATTGCGTAAAATGGTGCGGCCCACGCTGCGCGGCTTTTCGGACGCGCCAATGACCGCCACCGAGCGCGGCGCGAAAAACATGTCGAGCGCGGCGTGCCGAAAATGCGCGATATCGGAAGATGGGTCGCCCGGACGCGGTTGAGGTTTATTCAGAGTCATGGTTGTCTAGCGCAACTTTCGCTTTGGAGAGCAGGCCTTTCGGATTTTCGGGAATCCGAAAGGTCTTGTACTTGGCGGTATGTCGGGAAAAAATTTTTCGCGCGCGGCGTTACGGGTTGCGGTCGAAACGCGGTTCGTACGCTTGCAGGACGCGCATATAGTTGGCGCGTTCAAAGGCGGCGGGCTGGGCGACGTTTTTGTAACTCATGCTGCCGCGCATCTGCGCGATGGATTCGTATTCGTGGTCGTTCATCCACGCTTTGACGCTTTCGAGCAGCGCGCCCAAATATGGGATGCCGCGCTCCAACAACACCGAAGTCATCATGGCGACGTTTGCGCCCGCCATCATACACTTTAAAACATCTTCAGCCGAATGTACGCCGCCGGTCACCGCCAAATCCGCTTCTACGCGTCCATACACCATCGCCACCCACTGCAAACGCAAACGCAATTCGTTCGAGTGAGACAGCGTTAGCGAAGGCACGACTTCGAGCGATTCCAAATCAAAATCGGGTTGATAGAACCGATTAAAGAGGACCAACCCGTCCGCGCCTGCCCACGCGATGCGCTGCGCGAAATTGGCGAACGCGGTGAAAAAATGCGGCAGCTTGACGGCAACCGGAACGGTTACGCTCTTGACCACTTCGCGCACCAAATCCAAATACATCTGCTCAATAGCTTGGCTGGTCTGCGCGGGGTCGGCGGCGACGTAATAGACATTGAGCTCGAGCGCGTCCGCGCCCGCCTGCTGAATTTCGCGCGCGTATTCAATCCAGCCGCCGGTCGAAAAACCGTTCAGCGAACCGATGACGGGAATCTGCACCGCCTGTTTTACTTTGGCGATATGTTCGAGATACCCTTCCGCGCCGCGATTATAACCGAGCATTTGCGGAAAGTACGAAATCGCTTCGGTGAAACTTTCGCTGCCATAATTCAGATAATGGTCGAGCGCGAAACTTTCGCGCGCGATTTGCTCTTCGAACAGCGAATGGAGCGCGACCGCCGCCGCGCCCGCGTCTTCCAGACGTTTGATGTCGTCCACCTGTTGCATCAACGGCGACGACGACGGCACGAGCGGATTCTTGAGCGCGAGACCGAGATAAGTTGTGGTAAGGTCGAGCATGGTGAGAAAAAAGTTAAAAGTTAAAAGTCAAAAGCTAAAAGTGATTTTGATTTGGACAACTTTTAGCTTTTAGCTTTTTACTTTTTACTTGCCATCCTTTCCATTCGTTTGCGCGAGCGTTTCGTACAATTTCCATCGCGCGGCGACATCTTTTTTGCCGAGCGCCAACAATTTTTCCGCCGCCGCTTCATTGCTCTGTTTCAACATGGTATAGCGCGTCTCATTGTACACATATTTTTCGAGCGGCAGCGTCGGCGCTTTGGAATCCAATTGCAGCGGATTTTTGTCCTGCGCGGCTAAACGCGGGTCATAGCGGAACAGGGGCCAATAGCCCGACGCGACGGCGGCTTTTTGCTGGTCGAGTCCGTGCGCCATATCATAGCCGTGCGCGATGCAGTGCGAATAGGCGATGATGAGCGAGGGCCCGTCATACGCTTCCGCTTCGAGCAGCGCCCGAATGGTTTGGGTATCGCTGGCGCCCATCGCCACGCGCGCCACATAAATCGAGCCGTACGAAATCGCGAGCATGGCGAGGTCTTTTTTCGCCGTCGCTTTGCCGCCCGCCGCAAATTTTGCCACCGCGCCGCGCGGCGTTGATTTGGACATTTGGCCGCCGGTGTTGGAATAGACTTCGGTGTCCAGCACAATGATATTTACATTGCGCCCGGACGCCAGCACATGGTCGAGGCCGCCGTAACCAATATCGTACGCCCAACCGTCGCCGCCGACAATCCACACGGTCTTTTTTACAAAAATATCGGCGATGGAACAGAGATGACGCGCGGTTTCGGCAATTGGGACATTCGGCGATTGGGTGATGAGGGCTTCCAATTTTTCTTTTAACGCCTGCACGCGTCCGCGCTGTTTGAGCAATTCAGCTTCGGTGTCTTGGGCGGCGTTCAAGATGCCGTCCACCAATTCTTGCCCGACGACGGACGCGAATTGCGGCAAGAGCTCGCGCGCAAATTCCAAACGTTTGTCCAGCGTGAGGCGGAAACCGAGACCGAATTCGGCATTGTCTTCAAACAAAGAATTGGACCACGCGGGACCCCGTCCGGCGTCGTTGTGCGTCCATGGCGTCGTCGGCAGATTGCCGCCGTAAATCGAAGAGCAGCCCGTCGCGTTCGCCACGTACGCGCGTTCGCCAAACAACTGCGTGATGAGTCTGAGATACGGCGTTTCGCCGCAGCCCGAACATGCGCCGGAAAATTCAAACAACGGTTCCAACAGCTGACTATCTTTGACCAGATGCAGATTGACTTTTTCGCGGTCCATTTCGGGCAGCCGGCTAAAGAACGCCCAATTTTCATTTTCTCGGGCGCGGATGGGCGGCTGCGGCATCATGTTAAGCGCTTTCAAGCGCGTCTCGCTCTTGTTTTTCACCGGACACACTTCGACGCACAAGGTGCAGCCCGTACAATCTTCGGGCGAAACTTGGAGCGTGTAACGCAGCCCTTCAAATTCTTTCCACCGCGCGGGAACGTGTTTGAACGTTTCGGGCGCGCCGTCCAGACATTGCGGGTCGTACACTTTGGCGCGAATCGTCGCGTGCGGACAGACGAAAACGCATTTACCGCATTGAATACAAATGTCCTTGTCCCACACCGGAATTTCGAGCGCGATGTTGCGCTTTTCCCATTTCGCGGTGCCGCTCGGATACGTGCCGTCAACCGGCAGCGCGCTCACGGGCAGCGCGTCGCCGCGCCCCGCGATAATTTCGGCGGTCACATTTTGCACAAAGGCGGGCGCGCCCGCCGCCACCGGCGGCCGCAAATCAAAAGCGCTTGTCACGTTCGTTGGAACTTGGACTTCGTACAAATTTGCGAGCGTCGCGTCCACCGCCGCGAAATTTTTCTCGACGACGACTTTGCCGCGTTTGCCGTACGTTTTTTCGATGGAATGTTTAATCGCCGCAATCGCTTCGGCGCGCGGCAAGACGCCGCTGATGGCAAAGAAACAGGTCTGCATCACGGTATTGATGCGTCCGCCCATGCCCGTTTCGCGCGCGACCTTGTACGCGTCAATCACATACAGTTTCAATTGTTTTTCTACGATGGTTTGCTGCACCGAACGCGGCAGACGTTCCCACACCGCATCGGGCGCAAAGGGACTGTTGAGCAAAAAGATTGCGCCATGGTCCGCGACGTGCAGCATTTCAAAACGTTCGAGAAAATTAAATTGATGACACGCGACAAAGTTGGCGGAACGAATCAGATACGACGAATGAATCGGTTTGGGTCCAAAACGCAAATGCGAAGTGGTGGTCGAACCCGATTTTTTGGAATCGTACACAAAATAACCTTGCGCGTACAAAGCGGTTTCGTCGCCGATGATTTTGATGGAATTTTTGTTGGCGCCGACCGTGCCGTCCGCGCCGAGGCCGTAAAAAATCGCGCGCGTCGTCGCGGGGTCTTCGGTGGAAAAATGCGGGTCATACGGCAACGACGTATGCGATACGTCGTCGTGGATGCCGATGGTGAAATGATTCTTGGGATTTGGTTTTTTCAGTTCGTCGAAAACGCCCTTGACCATCGCGGGCGTAAATTCTTTGGACGCCAAACCGTAGCGGCCGCCAATCACGCGCGGCATCGGTCGCGCGCCGTCCGCCGATTCCATCAACGCCGTGACGACATCTTGATACAACGGTTCGCCCGCGCTGCCCGGTTCTTTGGTACGATCCAACACGGCGATTTTTTGCGCGGTCTTGGGAAGCGCCGCCATGAAATGTTCGACGCTGAACGGCCGATAGAGATGCACTTTTAATACGCCGACCTTGTCGCCGCGCGCGTGCATAAATTCCACCGCTTCCTGCGCCACTTCGCCGCCAGACCCCATTATGACCATGACGCGTTCCGCATCCGGCGCGCCGACGTAATCGAACAAATGATATTGCCGACCGACGCGCGCCGCGAATTGATTCATCGTATCCTGAATAATTTGCGGCATCCGCGCGTAAAAGGGATTGACCGTTTCGCGCGCTTGAAAATAGACGTCGGGATTTTGCGCCGCGCCGCGCATGAACGGATTGTCGGGCGACAGCGCGCGCGCGCGATGCGCGCGCACCAATTCATCGTCAATCATAAAGCGCATGTCGTCCTCGTCCAATTGTTCAATCTTCATCACTTCGGACGAGGTGCGAAAGCCGTCAAAGAAATGCAAAATGGGCACGCGCGCTTTCAAGGTCGCCGCGTGCGCGATGAGCGCCAAATCCATCGCCTCTTGGACGCTGTTGGAACAGAGCAGCGCCCAGCCCGTCGCGCGCGCCGCCATCACGTCTTGATGGTCGCCAAAAATCGAAAGCGCTTGCGCCGCCAACGCGCGCGCGGCAATGTGAAACACGGTCGCGGTGAGTTCGCCCGCGATTTTGTACATGTTGGGCAGCATCAGCATCAGCCCTTGACTCGCGGTGAACGTCGTGGTCAGCGAACCCGTTTGCAGCGCGCCATGCACCGCGCCCGCCGCGCCGCCTTCGCTTTGCATTTCGACGACGAGCGGCGTCGTACCCCAGATATTTTTCTTGTTCTCGGCAGACCATTGATCCGCCCATTCGCCCATCGCCGACGACGGCGTAATCGGATAAATCGCAATCACTTCGGAAACGTGATGAGCAATATACGCGGCGGCTTCATTGGCGTCGAGTGTGACCATGCTTCGTGACATTTCAAATTCCTCCAACGTAAAAATCGGGTCAACCTTTACAAAATCGTTCTGGATGTATTGTGAACGCAAAACGCGCGCGGACATAGGGTCAGATGCCCCACTTGGCTATGGCGAATGACATACCGCGCCGCGCAATACCTCTATTTTCGTCCGGTCTGTATTGATTTGCGTTGCAATGCGGTCAAAAAAACGTTGCGCGTGCGCGTCGGCAAACGCTTTCGGAAAAATAAAAAACGGGAGACAAAAATGCCTCCCGTTCAGAGAAAAAAATCACGCGCACGAATCTATAAATCGAGTTCCCGCGCAGCGGTTTGTAAAACGCCCGGCGCGCAAGCTATCGAATTTTAGATTGATAGTACAATTCAGCTATAGACTCGATACTGTTTCAGACTGCCAGACCTTTCGAGTTTGCACCGCCGCGCGGTTTGACCAAGCATTCGCTGATGCGGCGTTAGAGAACGCCTTGCTACGCAATCTCATGCTTGCTACGCAATCTCACGCTGCAATTTTATAATGTTAAAGAATTAGATCTCATCCAACATGAAATTGCATAATCCACATTCTCTGATGCAGCGTTAGAGAACGCCTTACTACGCAATCTCACGCTTGCTACGCAATCTCACGCTGCAATTTTATAATGTTAAAGAATTAGATTACAAGGAAATGAATCACGATGCAATCTCTTGCAGGCATACGCATACTCGATTTGTCGCGGCTCTTGCCCGGGCCGTACGCGACGCAATGGCTCGCTGATTTGGGCGCAGAGGTAATCAAAGTGGAACGTCCGCCCGAAGGCGATGCGACGCGTTGGATGCCGCCGTTTATGGCGCTCGACGCGGAACGCTTTGAGGGCGCGATTTTTTGGCGCAACAATCGCGGCAAGCAGAGCGTTGTCTTGGATTTTTTTGACGCGCGCGGGCGCGCCATTCTTTTAAGGTTGTGCGAACAGGCGGACGCGCTGGTCGAATCGTTTCGCCCCGGCGTCATGGCGCAGCGCGGCTTGGATTACGAAAGCGTTCGCGCGCGCAATCCGCGTTTGATTTATTGTTCGCTCAGCGGTTACGGCCAAAGCGGACCGTACCGCGACCGCGCAGGTCACGATTTGAATTATTTGGCGCTGGCGGGCATTTTGAAACTGAACGGCGCGTCCGCAACCGCGCCCGTTTTGGCGCCGGTGCAAATCGCCGACCTCGCGGGCGGCATGTCCGCCGCGCTGCAAATCAGCGCCGCATTGGTCGAACGCGAACGCACGGGCGTGGGGAAATTTCTCGACATCGCGTTGTTTGACGCGGCGGTGGATTGGATGCAAACGGTTTTGGGCGCGTGTTTCCGCGCCGAGAACGAAAATCCGACGCGCGGCGCGATGCCGCTCACGGGCGCGTATCCGTGTTACAACCTTTACGAAACGGCGGACGGCGAATATATGGCGCTCGGCGCGCTCGAACCAAAATTTTGGCGCGCCTTTTGCGACGGGATTGCGCGCGCGGATTTGTTGGAGCGTCAATTCGACGCGGACTGCATTGCGGTTTGCGCGGAAATTTTCAAAACGCGCGCGCGCGCGGAATGGATTGTTTTTGCGGCGCAAACGGATTGCTGTCTTGAACCGCTGCTCGCCGTGAGCGAAACGCTGACGCATCCCCAAGTCATGGCGCGCGGTTTGGCGCATGGCGCGGGCAACGCGCCGCGTTTGGGCCAAGACACGCGCGCGGTTTTGACGCAAGCCGGATTTCACGCCGCCGAGCTGGACGCATTGCAGGCGGCGGGCGCGCTTGGCGCAGCGCCCGACCCAACCATTTGACCGAGCGCGGGCGCGACTTGCGCCGCGCGATTTTGGGTTATTCGACTCTTGGACGCGAGGCCTTGTTCGGACAGAACTTGCGAAATGCGCTTTGGGCATACGCGGACTAACGTTGCCCTTGCCGATATTCGGTTTGATTTTTTTCGGCGCGAATGAGAAAATAGCCGGCACGCTCAGCTCTCGCGCTTTCGATTATGCAAAAAGAATTGGATGCAGAGATAGAAATTATTGACCGCGCGTTGGAAATTACAGATGATTCGTTCGTTGAATGATACGCACGACGAGCTGTCTTGGGTTTGTACAAGCTGACAGGTAGGAGCAAGACAAGCTCGCCCCTATGATTATGGGTTCCAGATTGGATGCTTGGATGTCATTGACTCCTTTTCACGCAAAGTATTTTGCTTACGAACTCACCAAACGCTATTCCTCCGATAATCAGGAAAAACTCGCGGGCGCAGTGGCAAGCGCCCAAGTAGACCTGAATCCGCATCAGGTTGACGCCGCGCTGTTTGCCTTTCACTCGCCGCTGTCCAAAGGCGCGCTCCTCGCCGATGAAGTCGGGCTGGGCAAAACGATTGAAGCGGGACTCGTCATTTCGCAAATGTGGGCGGAACGCAAACGCCGCATTTTGGTTATTACCCCCTCGAATCTCCGCAAACAATGGCATCAGGAACTCTTGGAAAAATTCTTTTTGCCTTGCGCCATTCTCGAAACGCGTTCGTACACTCGGGCGCTTAAACTCGGCAACTTTCGCCCGTTCGAAATGCGCGACACAGTCGTTATTTGCTCGTACCAATTTGCGCGCAGCAAAGCGTCGGACGTTCACAACACTGCTTGGGATTTGGTGGTGATTGATGAAGCGCACCGCCTGCGCAACGTGT
The DNA here is from genome assembly GCA_022072245.1 of Anaerolineae bacterium. Classification (GTDB taxonomy): domain Bacteria; phylum Chloroflexota; class Anaerolineae; order UBA4142; family SHND01; genus SHND01. Next base: position 3,574 of record JAJVIA010000014.1, on the reverse strand, counting down.
ACAAACCGTCCAACATCATTGCCAACACGCTCAAGAACGCGCTCGCGCCCAACCGTAAATTGTTGCTCACGGCAACGCCGCTGCAAAATTCGCTTCTCGAATTGTTCGGACTCGTCAGTTTTATTGACGAACACACCTTTGGCGACATCAAAAGTTTTCGCGAACAATTTGCGAATCTGAATCAACGCCAAGTTTTTCAAACGCTCAAGCAACGGCTCAAACCCATTTCGCATCGCACGCTGCGCCGCCAGGTCACCGCGTATATTCCCTTTACGAAACGATTGCCGCTCGTCCAAGAATTTACGCCCGAAGAAAGCGAAGATCGCCTCTACGACCTCGTGTCGGAATATCTACGCCGCGAGAATTTGCGCGCGCTGCCGTCAAGCCAGCGTTCGCTCATGACGCTCGTCCTGCGTAAACTGCTCGCTTCGTCCACATTCGCTATCGCGGGCGCGCTGGAATCCATTTCCAAACGGTTAAAAACAAACGTGACAGGTTTTTGGAAACCTGTCACGTTTGGAGAACAACCTGTCACGTTTGGGGTGGAGGAAGATTACGAGGCGCTCGACGAAACGGCGGAAGAATGGGGCGACGACGCGGACGCGCCACCGTTATCCGATACCGACCGCGCCGCGCTTGCATCAGAGATTGCCGACCTCGACGAATTCGCGCGGCTCGCCACGTCCATTCAACACAATGCCAAAGGCAAAGCGCTAATTCAAGCATTGACGATTGCGTTTGAAAAAGCGCGCGAGTTGGGCGCGGAGCAAAAAGCCATCATCTTTACCGAATCGCGGCGCACGCAGAGTTATTTATTGCGCGTGTTGGCGGACAGTCCATTTGCCGAAGGGATTGTGTTATTCAACGGCACGAACACCGACGAGCGTTCTAAAGAAATTTACGCGGAATGGTTCGCGCGCCATCAAGGCGCCGACCGCGTTACAGGTTCGCGTTCCGCCGATATGCGCTCTGCTTTGGTGGACTATTTCCGCGAGCAGGGACGCATCATGATTGCGACAGAAGCGGGCGCGGAAGGGATTAACTTGCAATTTTGTTCGCTCGTGGTGAATTACGATTTGCCGTGGAATCCACAGCGCATCGAGCAGCGCATCGGGCGCTGTCACCGCTACGGACAAAAGCACGATGTCGTCGTGGTGAATTTTCTCAATCGCAAGAATCAAGCCGACCAACGCGTGTTTGAATTGCTCTCGGAAAAATTCCAGTTGTTTGAAGGCGTGTTTGGCGCGAGCGATGAAGTGTTGGGCGCGATTGAATCGGGCGTAGATTTTGAAAAGCGCATTTTGGAAATTTACCAACGCGCGCGTTTGCCGCACGAAATTCAAGCCGCGTTCGACGCGCTGCAAGCGGAACTCTCGACCGAAATCAACGCGACAATGACGCGCACGCGCCAACAACTGCTCGAAAATTTTGACGACGAAGTGCGCGAAAAACTGCGCGTCCGCGAGCAAACATCGCAAGCATATCTCAATCGCTTTGAACAGATGTTAATGCAATTGACGCAGCACGAGTTGGGCGAGGATGCCGCGTTTAGCGACGATTCGCGTTTTTATCTCAAGCGTAATCCATTTCCGCAGCTCGACGGTGAAATTCCACTGGGTTGGTACGAACTGCCGCGTCGTTCGGGCGAAGCGCACTTGTATCGGCTGAATCATCCGTTAGCGGAACAACTGCTGACCCAAGCCAAACAACGCGAACTACCCATAGCAGACGTGACGCTCAATTATAGCGATTACACAGGCAAGGTAACGATTCTAGAGTCATTGATTGGACAAACGGGCTGGTTGTCTGTTTCACATTATTGCGTGAACGCGCTCGACCAATCCGAAGATTACCTGCTGTGCGCTGCCATTACAGACGCAGACCAAGCGCTTGAAACCGAAATAGCGCAGCGACTGTTGACGCTGCCGGGGCGCGTGACGGCAGACGTGACAGGTTTTGAAAACCTGTCACGTCTGTCACGTCTGTCACGTCTAACGCACCTGCAACAGTCCAAGATTCAACAGTCCATTCGAGAACGCAACGCGCGCTTTTTTGAACAGGAAACAGCGAAACTTGATAGTTGGGCAGATGATTTAAAGTTGGGATTGGAACGAGAAATCAAAGAACTCGACCGCCAAATCAAAGAAAAACGACGCGCGGCGACGGCGGCATTATCGCTAGAAGAAAAGTTGGCGGCGCAAAAAGAAATCCGCGCGTTGGAGGCGCTGCGAAACCAAAAGCGACGTTCGCTTTTTGACGCGCAGGACGAGGTGGACAGGTTGCGCGAAAAACTGATTGCCGAGATTGAAGCCAAGTTAAATCAGACCAGCGAGTTGGCAGAACTATTTACAATTCATTGGACAGTTAATTAGACGTGACAGGTTTCTAAAAAACCTGTCACGTCTCAAGGAGGGATATATGAAAACTCCATCGGAAGAATTGGCAGAAAAGATTTTGGCGCGTCTTGTCGCGGAAAAACTTGTCCTCGCTCAAGACGTCACGCAGTTGTTGCCCAAACTCGCCGGGGGCAAAATGAAAGCGGCGGATTGGCGGCTCGCGCTTGAAAAGGCGCTCGCCAAAAAGGCGGTGACTGTATGAGTACAGCCCCATTGGAAAAACTCACCATCGAACATTTTCGCGGCGCAGTCAAACCCTTTACGCTCAAGTTCGACCCGACCAAAAAACTCACCATTATCTATGGCGAGAACGGCACAGGGAAATCCACCATCTGCGACGCGTTGGACTTGTTGTCTTCCGGGCAGGTTGGTTCGCTCGCAAATCGCGGCTTGGGCAAAACAAACAGCTATTGGCATTCGGTTGGCAAACGCGCCGCAGATGCTGCCGTGACCCTCGAGTTCGGCGGGAAAAATTGTCGCGGCGCTTTGCGCTCGACCGGCGTCACAATCTCGCCGCCCGATGCGCGTCCGCGTGTTGAAGTTCTGCGACGCGCGCAAATCACATCGCTTTTGGAAGCGCGCCCGGGCGAGCGGTATGAGGCGATTCGCCGTTTTGTCGAAGCGCCCGGAGTGGAACAATCGGAAAGCGCGTTGAACGACGCCTTGAAAACGATTCAGACCACGCGGGATACCGCGTTAACGCGCGTCCAAGAAAACCGCGAGACGATTCGACAATTTTGGGAAAAAGCGGGTAAGCCGCGTGCCGATGCGCTGGGTTGGGCGGCGCAAGAAGCCGAACGCGACCCCGACGCGTTTGATTTGGAAGTGGACGCGTTGGGCTATTTGCAGCGCGCGTTTGAACGCTTGCTCGAGTATCCCGCAAAATTTAAAAACGCAAAACTAAAACTCGATGCCGCGCGCGCCGCGCAGGATGAGGCGGCAGGCGCGTTCGAACAAGCCGTGACGCAAGCGAGTGGAACTCCGCGCGAGTTGGTCGCATTGTTGGAAGCGGCGCAAGCGCATCTGCGCGCGCATCCCGACGTGGACGCGTGCCCGTTGTGCGGAAGCGCGGAACGCGCGCGTGATTTGGCGGCGCAAGTGCAAACGCGACTCGACGCGTTCGAAACGCTGCGTCAAGCGCAGGCGCACGTCCGCGCGCAAGAACAAGCCGTCCAGAC